>JBEBBE010000059.1:0-8135 GCA_041158525.1 Bacteroidota bacterium
AGTGCACAGAACGTTTCTTGTAATGGTGGTACGGACGGAGCAATCACTGTACTCAATGTAACAGGTGGCACAGGTAGCTTGCAATACAGCAAAAATGGCATCAATTTTCAGCCAACGAATGTGTTTAACAATCTGGGTGCGGGTGCCTACATTATTCATGTGAAAGATGCCAATGGTTGTATTGATACAATGGCAAAAACTGTTTTACAGCCCAACGCCTTTTTGGTCATGACAAATGTTACTGATGTCTTGTGTCATGGTGCTTCAACAGGAGCTGCACAAGTTTTGGCCTCTGGTGGCGCTGGTTTTTTTGCCTACAGTTTGAATAATGGACTTAATTATCAGGCAGGTTCCAACTTCTTGAATTTAGGTGCAGGTTCCTACACTGTACTGATCAAAGATGCTGCAAATTGTATTGCGGTACACAACTTTATCATTACTGAACCGAGTCCAATTCAAGTGCACACAGCGACCTTAAATGTCACCTGCTATGGTGCCAATGACGGTGAAATTACAATCACGGCTAGTGGTGGCGTTGCGCCTTATTTGTACAGCGTAAATGCTTTGCCATTCAGTGGTTTGACGAACTATGACAACCTCGCTGGCGACCAAGTTTATGAGGTTCACGTCAAAGATTCAAACCTTTGTATGGTGACTGTTTATCGTTTTGTCAATGAACCTTCTTTGATCCAACTGGACTACCTCGTTACCAATGTATCGTGTTTTGGCGGCAACAATGGCGCAGTTAATTTAAACCTTACCGGAGGCGTGAGCCCTTATACGATTTCTTGGAGTGATCAAAGCATTGGAAACTCTATCAGTAACCTGAGTGCAGGGCCTGTAGGTGTCGAAGTAAGTGACTTGAATGGCTGTACCGGACAAATGGATTTCATCATTGCTCAGCCTGCTGCGCCTTTGGTCGTGAATGCCAATATTACGCATGCTTCTTCTGCCTCAGCGCTGGACGGTGCATTAGATTTGACCACAACGGGCGGTACGCCACCGTATAGTTATATATGGTCTAATGCAGCCACTGACGAAGATTTAACGGATCTTGGTGTGGGCTTGTATATCGTAACCATCACAGACGACAACGGTTGTTCTTTGGCCACTACATTCCAAATCAATAATATGGTCGGGGTCGAAACACAAGTAGCGCCTGAGTGGTCAATTTATCCGAACCCAGCTACTGATTTACTCTTTAGTGATTTCGGGCTCGCAAAACCACATACTTTGCGCATTTACAATGCACTTGGTCAGGTATTTTTGTTAGAAACCAGTCAAGAAAAGTTAGGGAAAATCGACGTAAGCTTCCTGCCAGCAGGTACTTACATGATTGAGCTTAGCTACGATCTACAGCAAGAAACACGTTTATTTACCATCATCAAATAGCTCGGACTTTTTGATGTAGGTGAGGGCCGCTCTGGAAACAGGGCGGCTTTTTTTGTTCTCAAAAAATTATAAAACAAGCCAAGAAAAATGTAAGCACCTTGCCCTCTAAATGGCTGAATTTTGTAGAAGTAACAACGCAGTTACCCTTAAAAACTGACATTATGATCACAAATGAAGAATTGCAAAAAAATGTGCAAGATGCCATCAAATGGCAACCGCTGTTAAAAGCAGCAGAAATAGGTGTGATAGCCAAAGAAGGCGTAGTATCACTGACAGGTAACGTAAATAGCTTCACTAAAAAGATGGAAGCAGAAAAAGCTGCAAAAAGTGTGGCCGGAGTTCGTGCAGTCGTGGAAGACATCCATGTCAAATTCGCCAATGACCTCGAAAAAACAGATGAAGAATTGGCCAGTGAAATCCTGCGCGGCATGAAGTGGGATTGGTCGGTGCCAGAAGATAAAATTCAGGTGAAGGTCGAAGACGGATGGGTTTCTTTAGATGGTGCGGTTGAATGGAATTTTCAGCGCGAATCGGCAAAAAACTGCACGGCAAATTTAATAGGGGTTAAAGGGGTAACCAATAATATTTCAGTCAAATCAGGATCTACAGATCAGGTAGAAAAAGAAGCGATTGAAAAAGCCCTTTCGCGGAGCTGGATGGTTGATGACCAAAATATCCAAGTAAAAGTGAAAGGGAATAAAGTTGTCTTGCGCGGCGCTGTAGAATCTCTCTTTGAGAAGGACGAAGCAACTCGCTTGGCCTGGAACGCGCCAGGGGTCAATGAAGTAGACAACGAACTGGCTGTCATTTATGATTTTTGAAGGAGAATCATAACTTGAATGAAGAGCAGCACGGGCAACCGTGCTGCTTTTTTTTGTCCGACGTAAAAAACTTACGTACTTGTGGCTTACCTTCGTAAAAATTCTAGCCATGACCTATCTTCTTCTTGCCCTTGCGCTACTTTCTGTCGTTTTGTTGTTTCTGATTTTTTCTAAAATTTCAGCCCAACAAAACCAAAACTATGAGCAGCTCATTAAAGAAATGCTGAGCGCACAGTTTAAAGAAAATCGCCAAGAACTTTCCGAGTCTTTGCGTCAGAACCGCGACGAACTTACCCAAGGCCTTGATCGCCTCACTCAAAAATTAGAAGAGAAACTACTCTTGATCAGCGAAGGGCTCAATAAAAACGCCAAAGAAAACCGAGATGAGCTCACCAACTCTTTAAAAAACTTCTCAGACACCATGGCTGTCAAGCAATCTGAGCTCGTGAAGTCCACGGAAGAAAAGCTCGAAAAGATGCGCGAAACCGTAGACGAAAAGTTGCACAAAACGCTCGAGGAGCGCCTGGGGCAGTCCTTCAAGTTGGTTTCAGAGCGTCTTGAAGCCGTTCAGAAGGGCCTCGGTGAAATGCAAAACTTAGCCAGCGGCGTCGGTGACCTCAAAAAAGTACTCAGCAATGTCAAAACGCGTGGGGTTCTCGGAGAAATTCAACTTGGCAATATCCTAGAACAAATTATGGCGCCAGAACAATACGAGGCCAATGTCAAGACCAAAAAAGGATCCAACGATCACGTCGAGTTTGCCATCAAATTGCCAGGTAAAGATGACCTCGGTCAAGAAGTCTATTTGCCAATCGATGCCAAGTTCCCACAAGAAGATTACGTGCGTTTGCAAACGGCCTATGACCAAGGTGATATCGTTGGTATTGAAGCTGCCAATAAAGCGCTTTCCAATAGTATTAAGAAATTCGCCAAAGACATCCGCGATAAATACATTGACCCACCACATACCACTGATTTCGGTATTATGTTCTTGCCGATTGAAGGTCTGTTTGCAGAAGTGGTGCGTCAGCCCGAGCTTGTAGCGATATTGCAGCGCGAGTACAAAATCATCGTAACTGGCCCAACCACGCTTGCCGCCATGCTCAATAGCTTGCAAATGGGCTTCAAGACGCTAGCCATTCAGAAGCGCTCGAGCGAAGTTTGGCAAATTTTAGGTGCTGTTAAAACCGAATTCACGAAGTTCGGAACAGTCTTGGAAAAAGCCCGCAAAAAAATCTCTGAAGCCGACGGCGAACTCGAAAAACTAGTGACCACGCGCACCAATCAATTGATGTCGAAACTCAAAAAAGTAGAAGAGCTCCCAAGTTCAGAAAGCGCCAAGTTACTCGAAGGCCCAATTGAAACTTTTGAGGAGGATTCAGAGGAGGTGTGATAAAATTGCTTAAGCCTCTACCGCAGCTTTTTTAGATTGGCGGTATAAAAAGCTTTCATAAATGAAACGCTTGGCAAAACGCACTTGTTTGTCAGCATTAATGAGCTTTTTGTATACATTGGCATTGACGCCAAAGTATTCGTAGCTTGCGCCATTCGTAAATGTGATTTCAAGCAACAAACCTTTGTGTCTGAAATCGGCGATGCCACATTCGTTGATTGTTTGCTGATACTCTTCAAGTTGTGCAGCTTTTGTTTCAGGGGCAATGCTCACCAAGAAATGATACCCATCTACTACCTGACGTCCCATCTCTGCAGCTTCTTCCTTGAGCGGGTCACCATCCTGAAATTTATCGGGGTGCCATTGCTTCACGAGGGCTCTGTAGGTTTGCTTCAGCGCAGCAAGCTCAATTTGGTTTTCAATCTGGAATAATTTCTTGTAGGCGTTGATGCGTTTCATGTACTGAGTTAGGCCGGCAAAGGTAGGCCTCTTTTTTGGTTATTGGGCTGAATTTGCCAATTATTACTGCACAGCGCTGTTCATGCCCTGAATAGAATCGTGCACAGCCATGGCCTTTTGCACTTTTTCTAAGTGTGCTTGATTGCGCTTTTCAAGTTCAGTGACAGGAATAAATGCTTGCTTGGTAATCGGAAAGTCTTTGAGCATTTCTCCGCTGTAGTAAAATTCATAGCAAAGCCCTCCAAAGGTGTATTCTTTGTTTCCGACAGTGAAATTAGAGCCGCCCACTTCTGGGTTCTTTTTAGGCTTGCTTTTATGAAAACCCAAATTGAAGAGGGTCCCAATGATTTCTGGTCTATAAGATAAATCTTCGCCAGCGCGTTGCCAATGGGCTTGGTACTGCCTGATTAAAAACGCGGTGTACAAATACGAGTAAAAATGATCGCCACCCATAATGAGTCTTTGGATGGTTTTGTGCTGATGCGCCTTGATACTGTCGATTACTAAGCCTGGAGCTGCATCGGTGGTATTGAGTGTTTTGTAAAAGTAATCGCCGGGGTAAAACTCGCTTTTCGGGTTGATCAAGTTTTTTTCAATTTGCAAGGCGGTGTGTTCCAAAATACTCGTCACACCGTAGCCACGGTTTTTTGGTAAAATCACACTGCTAAACGGATACACATATTGCTTGAAGCGTTCGCGGTTGGCATTGAACATGCGCACTTGCTCACCAACTAAACACATCACGATCAGTCTAGACTCCACACCTGTAATTCTAGACGCTGAATCTATGGCCGCTTTGTCTTTGCGCACCGCGTCACAAAAAGTTTTCCAAACGGTATAATTTGAGAATTCAAATAAAGACTTTTTATTGCTCTTGGCCTTGATTTTCCTGAGTTCTTTCTGAAAAAGTTTGTTGTCCTTAAGCAAGAGTGCAGCTGCATCAAACATGCGCTGGGCAATGCTGATTTCTTTTGTGGCAAAATAAGCGTTATTGATTTTTGCGGCATCGAGTGGGCTGTATTTGGCTAAAAGCCCGATTTTTTGCAACAAGATGCTTTCTTCACGCGCAAGATTCGCTTTTTTAGACTTGAGGTCAGAGCCGTATTGCTTGGCCATCGAGCTGAAATAGCGGTTGTTGATATCGACATTCCCCTTTTCGTTAGTCCATTTAAACTTGACGGCAAGGGCAGTCAACATCAAGAAAACAGCAAAAATAGAGAGGAGGTGAAGAACCGTAAAATAAGTGAGGCGTAAGAGTCTATATTTCTTCTTCTTTTTTTCTTCTTGAATGACTTCCATGTTGCGGTAAAACTCAGATTGCAAGCGTATTCTACTCTAGATATTAGAATAGGTTACACTTAATCCCAATCATCTGTTCGAAAAGGAAAGAGTGGGAGGCCAGCCATGTTGAAAACAGTCCCGGCTTCATAGTTTTTAAAGCAATAACGGATGGCTTTGAGTTGACCAAAGTTCTGTGTCGGGAATTCAATGACTAAACTGTTGGGGCTTGGGCCAATTGCAGCCGTAACTGGCGTAAAGCGCTGAGTAGAATCGGCAATTTCAAAGCCCGTAAAAACTTGGTTGTCAATAGTTTTTCCGGTCAAACCAGTTGTGGCGTTGTCGAAATACAAAACACACGTATTTCCTTGAATTTCATAATGCGAAAAACGAGGTGAATTGACATTTTCGGAAGGCAACATGTACGTTTGAGACAGGGCCAAATTGGCCAAACGCGAACCGATGGGTTTTTTCTGAGGCGGATGAATATTGGCGGCATCTTGCAAAGGAACAAGGTCGATGGTGCTCACAATACCACAATTCGGGACGCTCAGTGCAACTTCACTTTGGGCTTCGCGGAGTTTGGCTGCAGCGGTCGGGTTGTCGTATAAATAAGGTGCAATTTCAACCAGATAAAAGGGCAGGTTGTTGTCAGCAAAAGTAAAACGCCATAAGAAAATGAGGTCTAAAAGTTTTTGGGCATAGCCATCGGGCTTACTCGAATTACCTTCACCTTGGTACCACAAAACACCTTTGATTTTAAATTGGCGAAGTGGCCTAATCATGTTATAGAAAAACACGGT
The DNA here is from genome assembly GCA_041158525.1 of Bacteroidota bacterium. Lineage (GTDB taxonomy): Bacteria > Bacteroidota > Bacteroidia > Flavobacteriales_D > Crocinitomicaceae > UBA952. The sequence continues at coordinate 6,147 of JBEBBE010000059.1, forward strand.
TTGTCGTAAGAAAGACAAAGAATCAGGGATGTTTTTATCGATGGGTTTGTCTGTGTGCTTTTCGAGTGTAGCAGCATTGAGCCAGCCTTCAATGGTTGAACCGCCGTAGCTACTGTTGATAAAGCCAATTGGAACTTGGAGTTCTTGCTGAAGCGCTTGAGCATACGTATAGCCCACCACGCTAAAGTCAGACAATGTAGAACTCGAGGCCTTGAGCCAAACACCACCAGTGCTGTTTTTGGGTGTAAAACTCGCTTCTTTTTCTACATTAAAGGTGCGTATGCCTTTGACGTTGTTGGCCTCGCTAATAGTTTGTTCGGCATCTGCAATGGGTTGATTTTTGTAACCGCGGTAGGTCATGGCCATATTGGACTGCCCTGAACACAACCAAACTTCACCGATGAGTACGTTTTGCAGATTTTTTTGATCGGCGGCGTCTGAAATTTTAATCCAGTGTTCTTGGAAAGAACCAGCAGGGGTAAAGAGCTGAATTTCCCAAGAGCCATCTGCTTTGGTCCAGGTCTGAAACCAAGTGCTGCTCCAAGAAACCTTTACAGTAACACTTTTTTTAAGGCTACTCGTTCCCCACAATTTCACCACGCTATTTTGCTGTAACACCATGTTGTCCGATAAAATAGCAGGCAAAGTGAGTTTGGCCTGAGTGTTAAAACTCAGAAAAAAGAGGCTAAAGAATAGAAAAAAGTTGCGCATCAAACTGAGTGCTAAATTACGCAAAGTCAAGAATACAAGCAGCAAACCACGATATTGGAAAACTATTTTTAAATTTGATTTCTTAACCACTCAAATATTTCAATCTATTTTGCTACGTCGTCTTTTCAACATGGAAATCGCGGAAAACCGCGTCTTCGGCCTCGACATCTTGCGTTTCATCGCTATTTTCATGGTTCTTTTGGGGCACAGCCTCATTTTGGCGCCGCAAAGTGTCAAAAAAGTCGTGAACCCATTTCTTTATGACGGTGTTGCGATTTTTTTCGTGCTCAGTGGTTTTTTGATTGGTGGCATTCTACTTAAAGTACTGAACAAAGGTGCTGCTAGTTGGGCAGGCCTGATCGATTTCTGGAAAAGACGCTGGATGCGCACCCTGCCGGTTTATCTGTTCGTGTTGCTCTATCTATTGATTTATACGGGCTTAGTTTTGCCTGAAAAGTTTCCTTCAGAGTGGTATCGTTTTTTCTTTTTTATTCAGAATATTTTTGGGCATCACCGTCCGGGTTTCTTTGCCGAGGCCTGGAGTTTGAGTATTGAAGAGTGGTTCTACTTATCGGTGCCGCTGCTTATTTTTGGCGCGCTCATTATTTTCAAAACTGGCACCAAAAACACCATTCTGGCGGTCTGCTTACTCATTATTGGTTTAGTATCTTGGTATCGTTATCACCTTTACTACCAGTATGGATTTCCTAATCATCCGAATCCATTGCAAATCAAACAGTTTCAGGATTTTCTCAATAAAGAAATCGAATACCAAGTGATCCCTAGGCTAGATTCTATCATGTACGGCGTATTGGCGGCCTACATTGCTTTTTATTACCCAAAGTGGTGGTCGCAAAAATGGAATTTCGTTTTGCTTTTATTGGGTGTCTTTCTGCTTTTTTACACCAAGTTTCATATGGGAAAAACCTACGGCCCTTTCAACAATATCTGGAGCCCGAGTTTAAAATCATTGGCTGTTTTCTTCATGCTACCATTTATGGCAAACTTGAAAAAAGGTTTTGGCAAATGGACCATTTGGGTCACCTTCTTTAGCCTCATTTCTTACTCCATGTACCTGATCAACCTGAATGTTGTGATCATTACGATCATTAAACAAACCATTCATGGCAACTACAGCTCAAAGAAATTCATTCCTTCAGATACCTGGTACCTCGATTACGGGCTTTTCTGGCTACTCACGATCGCAATTTCTTTCGTGCTGTATCAGCTAATAGAAGTGCCTTTCATGAAACTCCGCGATAAAAAGAAAGCTTAATG
>JBEBBE010000060.1:0-12939 GCA_041158525.1 Bacteroidota bacterium
CTTTCAAACCAAGACCCGGCAACTTGCTGTTTAGGTAGTCTTGAATTTGAATAAAAGCAGCACGTTGGAAAGCCTGACTCTTTAAGAAATCGGTAATGAGTTGTAATCTTTGGCTTTGTGCAGTGAGCTTCAGCATGAACAAATATAGTCATTCCGCAGAAATATTGCGGTTAATTAAAAATACCCAAGCCAAACTTTTTTATCTATGAAACGCAGCAGTATGTTCAATTGGCATTATTTTTGAAACTTGAAGGAGCATTCAATTTCGTTTCAAACTAAAATGATTCATTATGAAAAAAGTATTTCTTTCTATTCTTGGCATTGGTTTACTTGCTTCTTGCAGTAAATGGTCTAATTCTCAAAAACAAATAAACAAAACAGCGCTTGACGGCACCTGGATTGTTAGTAGTTATATTGATGATGGTGATGACGAAACCAATGATTTTTCGACTTTTCGCCTAGACTTCTTGGAAGATGGGATTTTGAACGGCACAGATCTTTTGAGTAGTAATTCGAATCCGTATGTGGGCAGTTGGTCCATCACAGATTCAAATAGCAATGACGACAGCCTCGATGACCTCGATTTTAATATGAATTTCAGTGTTGGCAATAAACTAGACGATTTATCAGATGACTGGGATATCATTTCCTATACAGACACTGAAATCAAACTCATAGATATTTCTGGCGGAGGTGGTGGTACCGATTACCTCACGTTGACCAAGCAGTAAAATCTGTTAACAAAATTCATGAAAAGCCCTGAGGAAACTCAGGGTTTTTTGTTCTTCAGAACCTTCAATAGGCTCTTGGTTGTAAACCCAGTTTGCTCTTGGAGGCATACTCATTAAGATACTTTCTGTTCGACCTCCTGAGTAAATGCCAAACTTGGTGCCACGGTCATGAAGCAAATTGAATTCTACATATCGACCGCGTCTGAGCGCTTGCCAGTCAAGCTCCTGAGCTGTAGGAGCTGTAGGCTCAACACCTTCAACTTGTGCGCGGTAAACCACCGGGAAAAGCTTGCCTAAATCAAGGCAATACGAAAATATTTGTTCTTTGCTGAGACCGCACTTTGTATCCAGTTGGTCAAAGAAAATACCGCCTACTCCTCTAGATTCACCGCGATGCGGTAAGAAAAAATAGCGATCAGCCCATTCTTTAAATTTAGGATAAAAGGATGCGTCGTATTGATCTGAAGTAGCTTTTAAAGCCTCATGAAAACGAGTAGCTTTTGCAGGGTCGACATAATGCGGGGTGAGATCAATGCCACCTCCAAACCAATAAGTGTTGTCTTCAAGCTCAAAATAGCGCACATTCATGTGCATGATTGGGTGGCTCGGATGCACCGGATGCAACACAATAGAAACACCAGTAGCAAAAAAACGCTCCCCTTCATGACCCAACTGCTTTTTCATGGCGTCGGTCACGGGGCCGTGCACAGCACTGAAAGCCACACCTCCTTTTTCAAGAATTTTTCCGGCTGTTAAAGTTCGGGTATGTCCTCCGCCGCCTTCTTCGCGCTGCCATGTATCTTCAGTGAAACGACCTTTACCATCAAGCAACTCTAGTTGTTCACAAATATGAAGCTGCAGCGCTCGGAACTGCTCAGAAATTTGTTCTTTAGTGACCATTTATTTCGATTAATTCACCATTTTGATACAAAACAACAGGTGCTAATGTATTTTCAATGCCCAAGCCATTGGCGCGGTTCTGAAGTTTCATTTTGCTGATGTAGCCCTGCTGTTGCTTGGTATTTCCTAGAAGTTGCTGTCCGATTAAAAAAGTGACGTCATAACCCAAACAAGCCATTTTGGTGAGGTCTGCGCTGTATTTGCGGCGATACAATTTATGCAAAGGAATCGTTGAATGTGCCTGATAGGAGAAATAGCTTGGCACTGCAACAATAAATTGAGCATCTAATGTAGTATTCTTGCTGATTTCTTTCCATTCAAGCCAGTCTTTGGTTCCGGCAACTATTAAGGATGAATCGGTACTGCAAAATTGTAAGAGTTCTTGGACTTTGACCCGATCGGAACTCAGGCTGACATAAACCAATGGGCCTCCGATTGCTTTGAACTTTTTGTAGGTTGTCCAAGATGCTTGCTGCAACTTGAGTTTAGATTGAGCGCTTGAAGTCACTTGAAATGCTTTGATAAATTGTTGCTCAGCACTTTGGTCTTGGGTAAGTGGGCTATTGATCAAGACAACAGTTGCCTCTTGAAACTGCGCATGAAGCTCGGCTGCTAGCTGTTTAATTAAAACGTCATCTGAGGGGGTGCAGGTAATGAATTTAGCCCCTTGCTGCGTGATTTGAGCCGGCAAATGAACCGGAAAAACGAGCGGAACATTTTGCGCTTTTGCAAAAGCTGCAACTTCAGCAGCTTGCTTCTCTTGTAGTGGTGAAAAAATTAAATCAATATCAGCCAATTCATTGGACGCCAAAAGTGCAGCAAGTGTAGGCTTGGCACTTTGTTCGTCGTAGACCAAAACCTCAGCCTTTAAACCAAGCTTCCGGAGGCTATCTAGTGCGAGCTTCATTCCCATGTAATAATCTAGGGCTGCTGCAGCCACAAAACGGTTATAACCGCTCAGGGAATCGAGCTGAAAGGGCAAGAAGACGGCTATTTTGTAGGCATCCTTTTTAACAACAGGAAATTCAAAAGCAGCGCCTGCAACTTTTGGCAGAGGGCTTGGTATGGGTTGAATCTCGACTGGTAGTTTTCTTTCTTGCTTGATCGGAATCTGTAATTGTTGGCCCGGGCGTACCTTTGAAGAAGTCATGTTATTGAGCTTCATTAAAGAATCTGTAGAAATCATGAAACGCTTGGAGATGGAATAGAGCGTTTCGTTATCGGCAACGGTGTGGAGAATTAAAGTGTCAGTTAGCTTGTGACTAAAGGTTTGCTTGGGCGCTGGCACAAGCTGATTGGGCATGGGTTGATTCGGATTGAATGGCAACACTGCATTTTTGATCAGTACTTTTTGCCCTACAGCCAACCCATTTTGAGCACTTGGGTTCCAGGCCATGAGCGAATCTACAGATACTTCAAATTTTCTAGAAAGCGCGTAAAGTGTTTCTTTAGGCAGCGTTGTATGATAAACAGCTCCAAGTTTTACGGGAATGTCAAGTATCTGCCCTACTTCAACACCTCTTTCAAGACCCGGATTGAGGTCTAGTAATTCTTCAGTACTGCATTGCAATAAAGCTTCGAGGTCGCCGAGGGTCTGACCAGCTTTCACTTCATATTGGTAATATTTTTTACCTTCTTTTATAACAATGGGTAAGTTTTGTGCATGGAGATGCTGCACAAAAAATACAAGCAATAATAAAAAAAGGCTTCGCGTCATATTATTCCCATTCAATCGTGGCTGGTGGCTTCGAGCTGATATCGTAGGTAACGCGATTGATGCCGCGTACTTGATTGATGATGCGGTTAGAAACCTTTGCTAAAAATTCATAAGGTAAATGACACCAATCGGCGGTCATGCCGTCGGTAGAGGTAACTGCGCGCAAGGCCACTGCGTTTTCATAGGTGCGTTCATCACCCATGACACCTACCGATTGAATTGGCAAGAAAATAGCACCAGCTTGCCAAACGTCATCGTAAAGGCCGTCTTCTTTGAGGCTAGTGATAAAGATAGCGTCCACTTCTTGTAAAATGCGCACTTTTTCAGCGGTAACTTCACCCAAAATTCGGATACCTAAACCTGGCCCTGGGAATGGATGACGCCCGAGTATTTTTTGGTCAATTTCTAAGGAGCGGCCGATGCGGCGTACTTCGTCTTTGAAAAGTAAACGCAAAGGCTCAACAACTTGCAGTTTCATGTAGTCAGGTAAGCCACCCACGTTGTGGTGAGATTTAATCGTTTGAGAAGGCCCACCGGTTGCAGAAACAGATTCAATGACATCAGGATAAATGGTACCTTGACCCAACCATTTGGCATTTTCTACCAATTTGGATTCTTCATCGAAGACATCGACAAATACTTTACCGATGGCTTTTCTTTTGAGCTCAGGGTCAGTGAGACCTTTTAAAGCGCTGTAGAATCTTTCAGAAGCATTGACTCCTTTTACATTAAGGCCCATACCTTGGTAAGAAGCCAAAACTTGTTCAAATTCATCTTTGCGCAATAAACCGTTGTCTACGAAAATACAGTGTAAGTTAGCGCCAATTGCTTTGTGTAAAAGTACGGCCGCAACAGAGGAGTCTACACCACCAGACAAACCCAAAATGACCTTGTCTTGACCTAATTGGGCACGCAAACGCCCCGTCGTTTCTTCAATGAAAGAGTCTGGGGTCCAATCGCAGTTGCAACCACAAATTTCAACGATAAAGTTCTTGAGTAATATTTTTCCTTCGGTAGAATGATAAACTTCTGGGTGGAATTGAATCCCAAAAGTAGTTTCACCTTCAACGGCATAGCCCGCTACTTCGACGTCGTGTGTGGAGCAAATGATTTTATAATTTGCCGGAATATGCTTGATGGTATCACCATGTGACATCCAAACTTGCGAGCCTTGAGACATCCCTTTGGTAAGGATGTGCTGCTGATCGAGGTAGCTGAGATGAGCACGCCCGTATTCTCTGGTGTTCGATGGCAATACCTCTCCTCCGAAATGATGCGCTAAATATTGTGCGCCAAAACAAACGCCCAATAAAGGCAACTTTCCTTTGATGGCAGAAAGATCTGGCATTGGTGCCTTGGGGTCACGGACCGAAAACGGACTTCCTGAAAGGATGACTCCTTTGACATTCGGGCCTAGTTCAGGAATCTTGTTCCAAGGGTGGATTTCACAATAAACATTGAGTTCGCGGATTCTTCTGGCAATCAGTTGGGTATATTGAGAACCAAAATCGAGGATAACTATTAATTCATGCATGCTGCAAAGATAGCTGAAATAGCGCTTATTTTGAGGCGAAAATCCATAGAAATCATTAATTTTGAAGTTCGCTAAATTGAACAAACACATGATCGGGGATTTACTCAAATCGATATTCGGAGACAAGAACGCCAAAGACCGCAAAGAATACTGGCCTTTCGTAGAAAAAGCAAACGCTGCCTGGGAGCAAGTTAAACAATACTCAGACGACCAACTTCGTGACAAAACACGTGGTTTTCAACAGCAAATTCAAGCAGCCATTTCGGCCCAAGAAGCCGAACTCAAGGCTCTTGAACTCAAAGCTGCTGACCTCCAAACGCCTTTTGAAGAAAAAGAAGCACTCTATGAGCAAGTGGATCAACTTGTAAAGCGCATAGACGAGCGCATTGAAGAAGAATTATTAGTCATTTTACCAGAAGCTTTTGCAGTTGTCAAGGAAACAGCGCGTCGTTGGTCAGAAAATCGCCAGCTCAAAGTGAGCGCCTCAGACCTCGACAAAGAACTAGCTGCTAAGCGCGACGGCATCACCTTAGAAGGTGACACCGCAATTTGGCACAACGAATGGACAGTCGCAGGCAACCGCATCAATTGGTCCATGGTACACTACGATGTGCAATTAATGGGAGGTGCTGTTTTACACCGCGGAAATATTGCTGAAATGCAAACCGGTGAAGGTAAAACACTCGTTGCAACCCTTCCTGTTTACCTCAATGCATTAGCTGGCAAAGGTGTGCACGTTGTTACTGTCAACGACTACCTTGCCAAACGCGATGCCGAATGGATGGGTCCACTCTATGAATTTCATGGCCTACGCGTAGACTGCATCGATAAACACCAACCTAATTCGCAAAGCCGTCGTCAGGCCTATTTAGCCGACATCACCTTTGGAACCAACAACGAATTTGGTTTTGACTACCTCCGCGATAACATGGCGGGCCATGTCGACGACATCGTTCAACGCAAGCACCACTTCGCCATTGTCGATGAGGTTGACTCCGTCCTTATTGACGACGCCCGAACACCGCTCATTATCGCTGGGCCGACTCCAAAAGGAGACGAACACGAATTTCATGTGCTCAAGCCGCGTATCGAACGCGTTGTGGAAGCACAAAAAGCATATGTTCAGCAGTGTCTATCAGAAGCTAAAAAATTACTGAGCGTCATCAATGAACCTAACCCAGACAAAAACGAGCAAAAACGCATGCTTGAAGAAGGCGGTATTGCCCTCTTGCGTGCGCACCGTGGTTTGCCTAAAAACCGCACACTCATTAAATTCTTGTCTGAGCCGGGCATCAAAGTACACCTCCAAAAAACAGAAAACTTCTACATGGCCGAGCAAGGCAAGCAAATGAAGAAGATTGATGTTGAGTTGTTCTTTGTCATCGATGAAAAAAACAATTCCATCGAGCTCACAGATAAAGGTATCGACCTCGTTTCGGGTCAAGATGACCGCGATTTCTTCGTGATGCCAGATATCGGAGCAGAAATTGCAAAATTGCAAAAAGAGCAACTTGAGAAAGATGCTTACCTCGAGCGCAAAGATGCTCTCGTCCGTGACTACTCTATTAAATCAGAACGCATCCATTCTGTTAGTCAGCTCTTGCGTGCCTATACCCTTTTTGAAAAAGAAGTAGAATACGTGATCATGGACGGCAAAGTCAAAATTGTCGACGAGTCTACAGGGCGTATCATGGAAGGCCGCCGTTATTCCGACGGTTTACACCAAGCCATTGAAGCCAAAGAAAATGTTACCGTAGAAGCTGCCACTCAAACCTACGCTTCTATTACCCTTCAGAACTACTTCAGAATGTACCACAAGCTCGCGGGCATGACCGGTACAGCCGAAACTGAAGCCAGAGAATTCTGGGACATCTACAAACTTGATGTAGTAGTTGTACCAACCAACCGCGCTATTTCTCGCAAAGACCAAGACGACTTCGTTTACAAAACAGCCCGAGAAAAATACAATGCCATTATTCTCGAAATTGAAAGTTTAGTTGCTGCTGGCAGACCAGTTTTGGTCGGAACCACAACCGTAGAAATTTCTGAGTTGTTGTCGCGTATGCTGCAAATGAAAAAGATACCGCACCAAGTACTCAACGCCAAATACCACCAAAAAGAGGCCGAAATTGTTGCCAACGCTGGTCAGGCGGGCACGGTTACCATTGCCACCAACATGGCGGGCCGTGGTACCGACATCAAATTAGGTGCTGGCGTCAAAGAAGCAGGTGGTTTGGCCATTATTGGTACAGAACGCCATGACTCTCGTCGCGTAGACCGCCAGTTGCGCGGACGCTCGGGCCGTCAAGGAGATCCAGGATCTTCGCGTTTCTTTGTCTCTCTCGAAGACGACCTCATGCGTAAATTTGGCTCTGAACGCATTGCCGCAATCATGGACCGCATGGGTCTCAAAGAAGGCGAAGTGATTACCGCCGGAATGGTTTCTAAGTCTATCGAGCGCGCTCAGAAAAAAGTTGAAGAAAACAACTTTGGGATGCGTAAAAACCTCCTCGAATATGACGACGTCATGAATGCACAGCGTAAGGCTATCTATAAAAAACGCCGCAATGCACTTTATGGTGATCGCCTCGACATGGACATTGACAACATGTTCTACGAACTTTGTGAAACGACTGTTGCTGCACACGCAAAAGGCACTTTCCAAGACTTCGAACTCGAAGTGCTCCGCTTAATCGGTATTGAAGCGCCTGTTGATGAAAACACTTTCAAAAGCCTCAACACCTCAGAACTCACCGAACGTACTTATCAGTCATTAAGAGAAGCCTACGACCGCAAATGCGAAAAGATTGCCCGTATGGCTTATCCGCAAGTGAAACACGTTTTCGAAACGATGTCGCAGCAATATAAAAATATTGTCTTCCCACTAACAGATGGTCGTCGTCAATTACAACTGATTGTTAACCTTGAAGAAGCCTACAATTCTGAAGGTAAAATCATCAGTAAGTATTTTGAAAGAAACGTGATCCTGAGTAAAATTGACGAAGAGTGGAAGGAACACCTCCGCGAAATGGATGACCTCCGTTCTGCTGTTCGCAACGCGCAATACGAGCAAAAGGATCCACTCGTGATCTACAAACTTGAGTCTTACGAACTCTTCCGTTCAATGCTGAATCGTTTGAATGAAGAAGCGCTTGAACTGCTCATGAAAATGGATGTGCCTATCGAACAACAGATCGAAAGCACTAACAAAGAAGACCACCAAAACAACTACGAGAAAGCGCAACTTTCGGCAACCAGCAGCACAACACCACCAGCATTTGAAGGTCGTGAAGGCTATGAGCAAGCCATTGCCAACTCGATGCCACAGCGCGAAAAACAACAGCCAATTGTTGCCGATCCTAAGGTAGGGCGCAATGATCCTTGCCCTTGCGGAAGTGGCAAGAAGTTCAAACAGTGTCACGGTCAATAAATGCATCCTATTCAAATTGCAGTCATCGGATCCGGAAGGGTTGCACAAACGTTGCTACGTCTATCCTATGATGCGCAAATTTCAATAGGCGGAATTTATGCCCGCAATCAGCAAAAAGCAGAAGAACTCGCGCTCAAATACAACACAAAGGCGGAAAACAGCATTCCAGCACTCAAAGCAGACCTCATTTTGCTTTGCGTTTCAGACGATGCTTTGCCCGAAGTAATTAGTCAACTGAGCCCTCAACAGTTCGCAGCGTATACTGCGGGTAGTCCAAGCATCAAATTGTTTGCCCACGAAAACTTAGGTGTTTGCTACCCTTACCAAAGTATATCGACCAACCGAGACCTACTGGTTTCCGATATCCCTTTCATGATTGAAGGCAAAAATGACTCCGTATTCCAACGCATCACCGCCTATTTAAATCAATTAGGGGCTCAATTTCAAGCTTGTGGTTCGGCCCAACGCGCACAGTATCATTTAGCCGGTGTTTTTGTCAATAATTTCGGCAATCTCATGCTACTAGAAGCAAGTAAAATTTTAGCCGCAGCACAACTCGATTTCACACCGGTCTATCCGCTTTTAAACGAAACCATCGCAAAAGCTATTTTGCTAGGCCCAGAAAAAGCCCAAACGGGCCCGGCGCTCAGACACGATGAAAACACCCTTGAGCGTCACCGCAAACAACTGAGCGGTCAGCAACTCGAGGTTTATAACCAACTTACACAACGCATTCAAGATCTATTTAAAAATGCTTAGTTACAAACAAAGACTCAATCACATCAGCACCTTTATTTTTGATGTCGACGGCGTTTTTACCGATGGAAAAGTCTACCTCATCAACGATGAAATTGTAAGAGCACTGAATTCCAAAGATGGTTATGCCGTGCAGTATGCAGTCAAGATGGGTTATAAAATATTTTGCATCACGGGTGGTTCTTCACCAGAAGTAAAAAAGCGCCTAATAGGCCTTGGTGTACATGATGTTTTTTTAGGTGCACACAACAAAATGGAGCGCTACGAAGCTATTAAAGCCGAATACCAACTCACAGATCAAGAAATTGCCTATATGGGTGATGACATTCCAGATATTCCAGTTCTTAAAAAAGCCGGTTTATCTGCTTGTCCTCAAGATGCTGTCAGCGATGTAAAAGCAAATGTGCACTATCAAAGCCCGTTTTTGGGTGGAAAAACTTGTGTCCGTGACCTCATCGAACAAACCTTGCGTTGTCAGGGTAAATGGCTTACTGAGTTGGCCTACGAGTGGTGAGCCAATGCGCTTCTAATTCGAGCGCTAAGTTTAACTGATTGGCTGCCCGTCTTAAGTTATGCAGGTCATCCTTGACTTTGTAATAAATATCGTTGTTCAAGTAATCTGTTAAAAAACGCATAGACTGTACTAAAATAAGCCCGCGCGCTGCAATAAAGAATTTGGCTTCATTGACGTCAAAACACGCCAAAAGTGCTTCAAAAATATCCGAACGAAATAACTGTTCTTCAGCACTCAGCTCTTCTCCCCTTCCGCAAAATGACCGAATCATATCGGCATAATCATAATACACACAGCCTAACTGAATGGTATCCCAATCAATAAGTGCCCTCACTTTTTTACCATCTTGGGTAAACAAAAAATTACTCAGCTTGGGGTCAGCATGGATCAATGCCTTAGGTTCAGTTTCACATAGTGCTTGCCATGCGCTGATTGCTGGCAATTGCGTATTTAATTTTTCAATGATTTTTTGACCCAGTTCTAATCTACTTTTTTCAGCATGCTGTTTTGCTGCATCAAAAGCCGTTACCCGTATTTGCACATCAAGAAAATCAGGGATGGGCGCTTCCCAATTGGAAAAATCGAGTTGGTCTAAGGCTAAATGAAAGACCCTCAGTGCGGAAGCAGCCTGAGCAGCTACGGCAACATCAATAGTTTTTAAGGTTGTACTTGGCCATATTGCCTTTTGCAAACGATAGTAAGCATTTTCGAAAACGAAACAAGATTTTCCGTCTACTTCAATGAATTCTAAAGGAACCAAACCTGTTAACTGAAGGGCTTTGGAGAGGGCCTGCAGTTGCTCTTGAAGCTTTTCGGGCTTTTTGAAAACCACGATATTGATCTTTTGCAAGATGTAGTTGTGGGTGGGGGTTCTGAGAAACCACGTATGATTGATCAGGCCCTCCTCAATTGGAATGAGCGCTGTGCAGGTGAGCCCCCAGGTTTGATCCACAAACGATTTTAAGTCCACCGTTCAAATATTTTTGGGTAAACTCCTGTTTGTTCGAGTAGCTGAAGTTGTTGGACTGCTTGCTCAAGGTCTGCTTTGTACGTTAGGCCAAACCAAGTGCTTTGCGCTGCTACTAGCTTTACTTCGAAAAGTTGGGCATCGATTGCTTTTTGTATGCAATCTGGCAAGAAGATCTCAAGTTGCCCATCGGCTGAGTGGTTTGCTATAAAATCCTTCACCTCCGAATCCAAGAAAGTCAGAAAGGATGCTGGCAAAAGCCAAGCGTTCATTGATACCAAAGTATTTGGCCGATACCTGTTATTTTCTGAATCCAGAATTTCGTCATCCTTCAATTCTAGCTTTTTCACTTCAGCAATTTGCAACAAACAACCCGCTTCTTCCAGACAAATACCTCTTGACACCGGCCCATGAGCACTGAGTGTAGAACTTAAACGAAATGCCAAACTTGCAGCTAAAACGCCCGATTGCTGTAAATCATAGGCCTTTTTGATGAGCGCTTGCCCGTAGTAATCGTCGGCATTCAGCACTAAAAATGAGCCCGTCCATTGACCATTAAGCATACTCAAGGCATGTGCTGTTCCTAATGGTTTTTTGCGGGATTGTGTCTGTGTTAAAATCTGAAATTTAGCCGGAGAGATCCAACGTTTGAGTTGCTCGAAAACCAGCTTTTCCATGCCAGGGCGCACCACCACAAATACTTTTTGAAATCCCTCTCTATAAGCATCATAGCAAGCATATTCGAACAAGAAGTGTCCTTGCTCACCAAAGGGCTGCACCTGTTTGTCGCCGCCAAAACGACTCCCTAAACCTCCTGCTAATATGACCAGCGCTAAATCAGTAGTTGGCATTGAGGGCAAAAATAGGCTGCCTTGTTTTCCAAGCGCCTTTGGTAAAATCTGGAATGTCTTGCGGCGCACCATTGGCTGCTACAGACTTTTCGCTGAGCGGCGTAATTGCATACCAAGCAGCGAGGTCATAAACATCTAACGGAAAGGCTTGGTTTTGCTTGATACATTCAATAAAAGCGTTGTCGACAAAATAATCCATACCTCCATGTCCTGAACTTTCAGCTGCAGCTGCATTGGCATTCCAGAGCGGATGATCGTATTGCTCCAGCCAATTCTTGGTGTTATCCCAGCGGTGTGAATGCTTCATTTGGGCTTCAAAATAGATATGCCCTTGTTCTGGGTCACCCCAACCGAAATCTTGCCAAATGCCTTTGGTACCTTGAACCCTGAATCCTAAATTATACGGGCGTTGTAAACTGGTATCGTGGGTTAAAATGATAGTCTCACCATTCGCGCATTGCAAAAGGGTCGTGACAACATCTCCTTGCTTGAATTCAACAGCAGCATTTGGATGCGCAGCACCTCCTTTTGGATGATTGACTATATATTCGTGTAAACCTCTAGATTTACTGGCAAAAGAACTCAGACGCACCAAGCGGTTTCCTCGATTGAGATCAAGCATTGTGGCCACAGGGCCCAAACCATGGGTCGGATACAGCTCACCATTGCGGTTCACGTAATGATTGGTGCGCCAAGCGGCTTCACTGAATCCTTTTTCTCCAAATTCGACACCTGAATTATAGGCGCTATTGCCGTCGTTGAACAATACGCCTCGCAAGTCATGTTCGTAACCTCCTTGGGCATGTACAATTTCGCCAAATAATCCTTGGCGCACCATATTTAAGATGGCCATGACATCACGACGGTAACAAACATTTTCGAGGGGCATAATCGGCACACCTGTTTGCTCTGAAGTCTTGACATAAGCCCAGCAGTCCTCGAGTTTCATGGCGCCCCCTACTTCCATTCCAACTATTTTTCCGGCCTTCATCGCGGCAATTCCGTGTGGTAAATGCCACTCCCAAGGCGACGATACAAAAACAGCATCGATGTCATTTCGAGCGAGTAAATTCAAATAATCATCAGGGCCGTTTTGGTAAACAGCCGGGCTTGGTCTACCTGCTTTTTCTATTAAAGCCAATGCATCTTTGATCATGCGTGGGTTAGGATCTGCCAACGCAATAATTTCTGTGTCATTGCGCTTGAGCATTTCTTCAATATGCGTTTGACCTCTAAAACCTGTGGCAATAAAGCCAAGGCGAACTTTCTTTGAATCAGAACTATCTTGGCTAGCGTTTAAAGCATTGGGTACAAGCAAGGCCCCTAAACCAACGACACCCGTTTTTTGAATAAAATCTCTTCTTTTCAAGTTGTTTTTTTTTCAGAAAGATAAAAATAGTTTCGCTTATCTTTGTCGTCTATGCAATCAACAAATACATTATCAAGTAAGTCACAAGCATTCATTGAGCTGGAAGATCAATATGGCGCTCATAACTATCACCCGCTTCCGGTTGTCTTGGAAAAAGGAGATGGCGTCTA
>JBEBBE010000061.1:0-31393 GCA_041158525.1 Bacteroidota bacterium
GTCTATTTGTTGCTTTGGCAATTTTGGAAGGCATTTCGCAGTTTTGCCGTCCGAGATTTGAACCTGCTTATTACTATGGTTGTGGGTGGTTTATGGCATGGTGCGAGTCAAAATTTTGTCATCTGGGGCGCCATGAATGGTTTGGCATTGGTACTTTATAATTACTGGAAAAAAATCAGCCCTTATGAAAAAAGTAATTGGTGGTTGATACGGGCTTGGCGCATATTTTTGACGCTCAGTTTCATCACTTTTACCCGTATATGGTTTCGCCTTCCGGAGGCTGAGCAACCACTGCTTTTCTTGCAGCACATCACCCAGCACTTCGACTGGAAATTAGACACTTGGTATTTGGTATGGAATACTTATCAGGTAGTCTTTTATCTGATCATTTTAGGCTTCATTACCCATTGGTTGCCGCAAAGTTGGAAAGACCGTACCGTGCAATTTTTCGCCAAATGGCCAATGGTTTTTCAGGCCCTGAGCTTTGCACTTGCCGTCTTTGTACTTTATCAGGCGGTCTCAGATAGTTTTAAAGCCTTTGTTTACTTCCAGTTTTAAATAGTTGCTCAAAAACTTGACAGAGGGGGTCTCGATGTTGTATCTTTGCAAACCCTTTTTATACGGGACCTTAAAACTTGGCTTATGAGCAAAATGAAATTGTCAGATTTTGACTTCAACCTTCCAGAAGAATTAATCGCAAACTATCCTCAAGAAAACCGTGACGAATGTCGTTTAATGGTGGTTCACCGCGATACCGGCCTTATTGAGCACAAAATGTTCCGCGATGTACTTGACTACTTCGACGAAGGCGATGTCATGATCATGAACAATACCAAGGTATTCCCAGCTCGTATGTATGGTAACAAAGAGAAAACAGGTGCAAAAATCGAAGTTTTCTTACTCCGTGAACTCAACCGCGAAAGCCTCCTTTGGGATGTCTTGGTCGATCCAGCTCGTAAAATCCGAATTGGCAATAAACTATATTTCGGTGAAGACGACTCACTCGTTGCTGAGGTAATTGATAACACCACTTCAAGAGGCCGTACTTTGCGCTTCCTTTTTGATGGCCCTTACGAAGAATTCAAAGCAAAAATTACTGAGCTTGGTGAAACGCCACTTCCTAAATACATCAAGCGCGATGTTGAACCAGAAGACGAAGAGCGTTACCAAACTGTTTTTGCAAAAGTAGAAGGAGCCGTAGCGGCCCCAACTGCTGGCTTACACTTTTCAAAACAACTCCTCAAGCGTCTAGAGCTCAAAGGCATCAATTTTGCCGAACTTACGCTTCATGTTGGTTTAGGTACTTTTCGCTCTGTTGAAGTAGAAGACCTCACCAAACATAAAATGGATTCAGAACAGGCGATTATCCCTGCAAAAGCAGCTGATATGGTCAATGATGCGAAACGCAACAAACGTAGAGTATGTGCTGTTGGTACAACCTCAATGCGTACAATTGAAACCTCTGTTTCTACAGACGGCTACCTCAAACCATTTGACGGCTGGACCAACAAATTTATTTTCCCGCCCTACGAGTTCAGTATCGCCGATAGCCTTATTACCAACTTTCATACACCGTTGTCAACGCTACTCATGATGATTTCTGCATTTATGGGTCACGAGCTCATGCACAAAGCCTATGAAGAAGCGGTCAGAGAAAAATACAAGTTTTACTCTTATGGTGATGCCATGTTGATTCTCTAATGGAGCTTCACAGAGGTCTTCATAATTTTCCTAAAAACACGGGTTCGGTTATCACAATCGGCACCTTTGACGGCTTGCACATTGGCCATCAAACCATTTTGCGTTCTGTTTGTCAAAATGCTCAAGAGCAAGGTTTGCAATCGGTTTTGCTCACTTTTTACCCGCATCCTAGGCAAGTACTTTTTCCGGAACAACCCTTGGCGCTCCTTCAAACCCAAGAAGAAAAATTAGCCAAACTTGAAGAACTCGGCCTTGATCATGTTGTCATTCTTGAGTTCTCTGAGGCTTTTGCACAGCTCAGTGCAGCGCAGTTTGTTCAGGAGGTCTTGATCGACGGCTTAGCGGCACACACCGTTATCATTGGCTATGACCATCAGTTTGGTCATGACCGACAAGGTAATCTTGAATTTTTGCGCAGCTACGAGGCTAAAGGAAATTTCAAAGTTCAAGAAATACCTGCTGCACAAATCGATGAGGTTTATGTGAGTTCTTCAAAAATTAGAACGGCAATACAAGCGGGTCAAATTGAGTTGGCTAATGCTTATTTAGGCAAACCTTTTCAGATCTCTGGCTTTGTTTCAAGAGGTCTACAAAATGGCCGCACTATTGGTTACCCAACGGCTAATCTCAACCTGACTGAATCTGATAAAATTTTACCAGCCGATGGCGTCTATGCTGTTTCAGCTATTGTACAAGGTGAGCTCAGACACGGCATGATGAATATTGGGTGGCGACCAACCATCCAAGAGGCCGAAAAAACCCGCAAACTAGAGGTACATTTCTTTGATTTTACGGCCGATATCTATGAGGCTTACATCGCACTTAGCTTGCATACAAGAATTCGTTCAGAACAAAAATTTGAAAACTTAGCGGCACTCAAAGCGCAACTCCAACAAGACGAAAGCACGGTACGTGCTTACTTTATTGCACAATAATTTTCTCGATCCTTCGTTGCTCGACTCCTGCAAGGGTCAACTCAAAAAAGTAAACTCCGGGCGCTAAATTTTGGGTATCTAGTTCAATCTTCAACCCGCTATTTTCTCCTAAATTGATTTTTTGACCATACTGGTTGTAGCACTCGATCTGCTGTATTTCTTTGGAGCTTTCTATGCTTATTTTGTCTGAAGCTGGGTTGGGAAACACGCGAAGGTCATGACTTGAAATAGGTTTGGTTGAAGTAAGATTTTCATTGAAAAACAGGATATTATCTACAAAGACAACGCCACTTCCTGCTGGAGAGCCCGAAAGGATCAATTGTGCAAAATGTGCCAAACTATTGAGGTTACTAAACTGTGTCAAAGGTAGTTCTAGCGTATTCCATGTTTGTGCTACTGGCTGAAAACTGAGTTCACTCTCGCTGTCGTCACCTCCGGCGTATTGCCCGTTGGCTCCAAAATCAACCAATTTTACTTTAAACGGGTCCATGTTCGCAGTCCAGTAGTCCATTCTGAAATGTGTCATATCCGTTAAATTCAAAATATTTGGCCCCACCGTTTCGATACCCGCAAAGTTCACAGAGCTGTAGCGCTTGGTATCGTTTCCTTGAATTTGAAGGTCAGTAACCTGTGCTTGAGACCACGGCGCTTGCCAGGTATCTACGGCAACCTCACTGTAAGGATTACTAAATAATGCAATAACCGCTGCTGCTGGATATGTAGGTGTGGGTGCAGCTACCATTGGCGCCAAGTTTTGAGTGCCATCTTGGTTGCTAAATTTGATGTTATCGATGTAGCAAATATTATTGTCTGAACGCTGAGTAAAATCTGGAAACACAATAATTTGGTCAATACCAGTAGATGTTGGCGCATTAATAACAGCCGTAAAGTCAAAGGTCAGTTCTTCCCATTGATTCACCAGTGTATTACTTACAAGTATTTCCCCAGTTGAGCCACCAGCAGGTGTCGCGAATTTCAAACCTACAGGGCTTATAGTGGTCTTGTAAACCATCATTTTGATTTGACAATTGGCAGCTGTTAGGTTGAAAAGTCCGATGCCTTGTCCGTGCACCGATTCAAAGCCTGCCCAGGGTGCTCCGGTCACAAGTGCTGTGAATTTTGCAACAGTACTAGATACATTGACACCGCTTGGGTTGGGGTTGGGGACAATTTCTAATGCCGGGTTTGAGCCGTTTTCAAAAGTTGTCCATTGCCAATTGGCACCATAGCCAGCAGCTTCAAAGTCAATGGGGCCGGCTTGTGAAAAGGCCAAGCCAGACCATACGGCCAATATAATAAGCGATAAAAATTTCATGATTGTTGTGTTAGAGCGGGTTTAGATATTGTTAAATGTACAATAATTATTCAACAAACGCGCTTTGCAAGTATTTTTATACTTTCGCTAAATGACGAAATACTTGTATGCTGTATTGCTTTTGATAAGCAGCCACACGGCCCTTACTGCACAAATGCTTCAATGGAAAGACGCACTACAAGCAGATCCTAATTCTGTTCGAGCTTTAGATTGTTCAGGCCTAAAATGGGACAGTCTTCCTCAGGATCTTTTTCGGTTTGTCAATTTAGAAGAACTGGATCTTTCAAAAAATAAGTTACAAGATTTACCAGATCAATTTATCGTTTTCAAACAGCTCAAACAGCTCAATTTAGGAAGGAACAAACTGGCAGTATTTCCACTAGAGCTTTGTCAACTTCAAGCGTTAGAAGTATTGCACCTAGACCGCAATTTCATCACGAAAATTCCTGCTCAAGTTGCCCAATTAGAAAACTTGCAAGCATTGGATTTATACGCAAATGCAATAGAAGATTTTGGTGAAGGATTGTTTGCATTGACACAACTAAAATTACTAAATCTTGAAGGCGTCATGTACGGCACTGTTTTTGCCAAAAGCTTGCTTGCAAAGTTACCGCAAACAAAAGTCCTGATGGACCCTCCTTGCAAATGCCTCGATTAAATATTTAAGCAAATTCACGAATGGCTTTACTCCGAATGCTGGTTATCTGGCTACTCAATCATCCACAATATGTTTTAGGGCTTCTAGGTCTAGGAACTTTGGTGCTCCTCTTCACCAAGAAAAAATGGCAGCGTAAAAAACCCTATTTACCATGGTTATTGGCTTTGGTTTTCATAGGCTACGTATTTGTTTTTATCCGTTTTTATGACCGCATTGAAGCCTTACGTCCGGTATTGAAAAACAATACACAAGAAAACCTTGAAGAAAGCGCAATCGCTGATGACCAAACCTATTGTTTTGGTTTAGATGTTTCTCAATATCAGGGTGAAATCAACTGGGATGAATTATTACTAACCAAACATCCCTTGCGTTTTGTATTCATGCGGGCAACAATGGGAAGTAATGGCATAGATGAGCGCTATTCAGAGAATTGGTCTGAGGCCAAAAGAGTTGGTCTTAAAAGAGGCGCGTATCATTTTTACCGACCTTTTCAAAACTCTACAGAACAGGCTCAAAATTTCATTAGGAAAGTTGAGCTTGAAGCAGGGGACCTTCCGCCTGTACTCGACGTCGAAAGAACCTCTCCCTTTGGTCAAGATAACCTGAGAGAAGGCGTGCGCAATTGGCTTCGCATCATTGAAAAACACTACGGCGTCAAGCCGATTGTTTATACAGGCCGACACTTCTATGAAAAACACCTCAAAGGTAGTATTGATGCTTATCCATTATGGGTGGCCTCTTATGGAGAACATCATAAAGTGGAACATTTACCGTGGCTTTTTTATCAGTTTTCTGAAAAAATGACCGTGCATGGTATTCAAACCAATGTAGACGGCAATTTCTTTAAGGGAAGCTTAACGAAACTTCGTAACTTCGGAAGATGAAATTACTCGAGTTTATTTTTCATTTAGGCGTCTTATTCGCCGCCTATAATTTCATTTGGTTTTTCATTGAATTGATCGTTAAGGCTTTGCGCGGGATTCAAGCCCCAACATTAATTGAAACCTATATAATCAAAGCACTGAAATACTTGGTTTTGACCAATATTACCTTTGTATTTTGTATTGACTACGCTCGTCTTGAACCTACTTATGTGGTAGATGCTCAACGTCTTTTAATAGGTGGAACGATCTTGCTAACTTATTTGTTAGGCAAGTTTCAAAAGCAACAGCAAAAATTACAATTTCTTGGGGGTTTTAATTTGCAGCAAACCAAGCAAGTATATTCTTTACCACTTGAGGTTACTTTGTTGGTCTTGGTAACGATCGAATTGATTTTACTTTATTTTTTCCCGCAGTTTGCTGAAAATGCATTGGCTAACTGGTTTGAAAACAATATTGAAAGTTTAGAAAAAGCATTCCTTTTAGGCTTCATTTTTAAGGTCATTGGATTCTTTTTCTTAATTGGAATTTTCTTGAAATTACTCAACACGATCAATGTGGTGCTTTCTGGAAAACCACTCTTTGTATCCATGAGCAATTTTTCACAAGGCCCAGCCGCTCAGCAAGAAACAGAAGAACAATTTGCCGACTACGAAGAAGTCCAAGACGAGCAACTCAACGAGCCAAAAAACTAACATGGATTACAGTTTGCCTAAGAAATACAAATTATGCAGCCTCAAGAAAATTGAGCAGCTATTTGCTACAGGCAACTTGATCAAAGCTTTTCCTATTCGCATCTTGTTCATACTTGAAGAAATTACTTTAACTGACAACGAGCCTGACGCCCCTTTTTTTCAAGTACTCTTTTCGGCTCCAAAGCGCAAGTTCAAACACGCCCACGACCGAAATTACATCAAACGGGTCATGAAAGAAATTTTACGACATCAAAAGCCCGAACTTGAGGCCTTGCTTGCCGCACACAATAAAAAACTCATTTTTTCGATAACTTTTGTCGGCACTGAACGTCCTGACTACAAATTTTTGGAACAAAAATTAGGAAAAGCCATTCAACAACTTCTATTAGAACTCAAATCAAACGCATGAAAAATTTCATTTTATTTCTTGTCTTTTTACTGCTCAATATCAGTTTTACCAAGGCACAAAGCAATTCTTTTGAAACGCTCAAAAGCCTTGAAATCATGGATCAAATCTATGAACACCTCGAGCTATATTTTGTCGATGAAACAAAGAATGGTCAACTAGCCAAAACGGGTATCGATGCCATGCTTAAAGAGCTCGATCCGTATACGGTGTATTACCACGAATCCAACATCGAAGATTATCGCCTCATGACTACCGGCCAATATGGTGGTATTGGGGCCCTTATCCGTCAGATCGGTGACTTCAGTTACATTTCTGAACCATACGAAGGCAAACCCGCTCAAAAAGCTGGGCTTAAGGCAGGTGACAAAATTGTAAGTATTGACGGTAAAGCGATGGAAAAAAAGTCCACTGAGGAAGTTTCAGATGCGCTTAAAGGGCCCAAAGGAACATCTTTTGAACTTGTTGTTGAGCGAGCAGGTGAAGGCAAAAAGAATTTTCAAATTACCCGTGACGAAATCAAATTACCAGATGTCCCTTATTTCGGAATGCTCCGCGAGAACGTAGGGTATATTAAACTCAACTCGTTTACCCAAACAGCAGCATCAGATGTGAAGTCAGCCATTGAAAAATTGCAAGCGCAGGGCATGAAAGAACTCGTGCTTGATTTGCGCGGCAATGGTGGTGGTTTGCTGATTGAAGCGGTTAAAATTGTTAACTTTTTCGTCCCAAAAAATCAATTGGTGGTTACTACAAAAGGCCGAGTTCAAGAAGAAAATCGTACTTACAAAACGCTAGAAGAGCCCTTTGCTCCGAATATGCCGCTAGTAGTGCTCATTGACGGAGGTTCTGCTTCGGCTTCAGAAATTGTGGCAGGAAGCCTTCAAGACCTCGACAGAGCCGTCATTATGGGAGAAACAAGTTTCGGAAAAGGTTTGGTGCAACGCACCTATGACCTCAAATATGGCTCAAAAATTAAAATTACCATCGCCAAATATTACACGCCTTCTGGCCGTTGCGTGCAGCGCCTAGAATATTACGACAAAGAAAACGGCCAAAAGCCAAAAGAAGTAGCAGATTCTTTACTGAAAACTTTCTACACGAAAAACGGCAGACCCGTCATTGATGGCCGTGGCATTGAACCTGATTTAGAGGTCGAACTACCAGACCTGAGTAGACTTTCAGCGATGTTGCTTGTTAAGCATCATATTTTCAATTTTGCGACTCAATACACGCAACAACACCCAGAAATTCAGGCGCCAACGCTCTTTAAGCTTTCTAGTCAAGACTACGCTGACTTCAAGAAGTTTGTATTAGCCCAAGAGAATTTTGACTACACCACCGCTTCAGAAGAAGCCCTTAAGAAGATGAAAACAACTGCTGAAAAGGAGGGCTATTATCAAGATATCGCTGCTGATTACGAGCAAATGTTAATCAAGGTCACCCCTTCTAAAGAACGCGATCTCGATAAATTTGAACAAGAAATCCGCGAGTTACTTGAAGAAGAAATCATGACGCGTTACTACTATCAGGAGGGCAGAGCGAAACATTCACTCCAAACAGACCCTGTTGTATTAAAAGGCATTGAAATTTTGCAAGCACCAAGTCAGTACAATACGATTTTGAAAAAATAAGCGTTAGTACTGCATGTTGCAACGTTGGTTCGGACCAAAAATCCACGCAAGAGTTCATTATTTTGTTTTGCTACTTTTTGTAGTGGGTATAGCCTGCAGCAAATTTCTGATGTCAATGGGTTTGTTAATGGGTGTTCTGAATCTGATTCTAGACGGTCATTTTAAGCAATATTTCCGCCGTTGGACCGAAAACCGTCTCTTACATTTTGTACTGTTATTTTATCTTTTGTGCTGGCTGAGTTTATTGTGGTCCGCAAATTTATGGGAAGGTTTAGATCAAATGCGCAGGCTTACAACGCTTTTGCTTTTGCCACTCATCATTACTGCCAAACCGCTGCCACAATCAAGAAAAATAAAGGGTTTGCTCAGTATTTTTATAGCTGCGGTGGTCATTACCTCCTTGGTGAATAGCATTGCTTTTCATTTTTTCGCCAAACAACTAGAACTCATCGATATCAGACAAATGTCTTTGTTTGGCTCTCATATTCGTTTTGGTATTTTAGTTGCTTTTGCTTTTTCCATTGTACTTCAACGCATCAAAGAAACCAAATGGTACTTTTTACTTTTGTTTTGGTTGGCATTTTACACCTATGAAAGTCAGGTCCTGACGGGCTATCTCGCCTTGTTTATTATCTTGTTTGGTCAGCTCATTTGGCGCTATTACCTAAAAGAAAAATTCATTCAGATTTATTTGCTTTTAGGCGCTGTAGCAATTAGCGTTGGTAGTATAGTTTTTTATCTGTCAAAGCCTATTGAATACCGACAAACCTGCCCTATGAACCCCAATAGTTTAAAAGTGGCTTGGGCCGAAAAATCTAAACTTCCATTTGACGGGCAAGACCTCCGAGGCCAGCAGTTGGCAACAACTATAGAGCGTTATCTGCTGAGTAAAAATGGCTGTGCAAGTAAATACGGCCTCGATAAATTAAGTGCTCAAGATATCAATTTCATTGAGTTGGGTTTTGCCGATATCCATGAAACAAAAGGAGGAATCATGGCCCGTTTGCACGGCTTGCGTTATCAAATCCATCATACAAGCAATCCAAATGACCATTCTTTATTGGAAAGATTGGCCTATTGGAAAACAGCCAGCGAAGTCATCAGCAATCATTTCTTTTTAGGAGTAGGTATCGGCGATACGAAAGATGCCATGCAAGCCCAGTACGATAAACAAAACTCCGAATTACGCCTTGACAGAAGGTTGCGCCCGCATAATTACTACCTCACTACTTGGCTCAACACCGGAATTATTGGCCTTATTTTACTATTTACACTGCTGTACTTCTTTCTCAAACAGCAATGGCAATATCGCCAAATACAGGGCTTTCTGTTTGGCTTGGTTTTCGCCTTCAGCTTTTTAATTGAAGATGGTTTAGAAACCCAAATGGGCCTAACTATGTTTGCTTTCTTCTACGCATTCTACTCCCGCAGGGTGACAGCCTAACGTTTCTCTGAAAAATTGAGTAACTTCGCAAAGATGTCTATTGAAGTCAAAAATCTGTTCAAATACTACGGCGAGCAAGCAGCTGTTCGCGATGTCAGTTTTTCTGTCAAGAAAGGTGAAATCGTTGCCTTTCTAGGCCCGAATGGCGCCGGCAAATCGACTACCATGAAAATCATGACCGGATTTATTCCTGCCTCTGAAGGCGAGGTGTACATCTGCGGAAAAAAGGTAGATATCGATGGCCTTGAAACCAGACAAATCATCGGCTATTTACCTGAAAATAATCCTTTGTACACAGACATGTATGTCCGTGAATACTTAGAATTTGTTGGCCGTATTTACAAAATAAAAAACCTCAAAGCACGCGTTTCAGAAATGATTACTGCGGTAGGGCTTGAAGTAGAGCAGCACAAAAAAATTGGGATGCTTTCAAAAGGCTATCGCCAGCGCGTTGGCTTGGCTCAGGCTATCATCCATGATCCTGAAGTCTTGATCCTTGACGAACCTACCACAGGTCTAGACCCTAATCAGCTCGTAGAAATCCGTGAGCTCATTCGCAATATTGGTAAAGAAAAAACGGTGCTACTCTCCACGCATATTATGCAAGAAGTAGAGGCAATCTGTGACCGCGTGATCATCATTTCTAAAGGCCAAATTGTTGCCGATGACAAAGCGAGTGCGCTCCAACAAGAAATCGAGCATCAAACTGTTTATGTCGAATTTGACACCGCAGTGAGTAAAGCACAGCTTTCAAAAATACCAGGTGTGCAGCAAGTTGAAGCACTTGATGGCGGTTGGTTACTCGGAACCAGCGCTACTGAAGACCTCCGCAAAGAAGTTGCCATGTTTGCCCAGCAGCAGGGATGGTTAGTACTCGCAATGCGCATCGAACAAAAAACACTCGAAGAAGTATTCAAAGAATTAACAAAATAAAATGCCTACAAACTTTATTGAAGAACTCAAGTGGCGTGGAATGATCCACGACATCATGCCCGGAACCGAAGAAGCACTTTTAAAGCAAGTTTCTGCAGGTTATATTGGTTTTGACCCGACGGCAGACTCTCTTCACGTAGGTCATTTAGTTCAGATCATGACGCTTGTTCATTTTCAGCGTGCTGGGCACAAGCCTTATGCTTTGGTAGGTGGCGCAACCGGAATGGTTGGGGATCCATCTGGCAAAAGCCAAGAGCGCAATTTACTAGACGCAGAGACGCTGCAACACAACGTTGCTTGCGTCAAAAAGCAACTAGAGGCCTTTCTCGATTTCAACTCGGGTTCTAACGCCGCTGAAATGGTCAACAACTACGACTGGTTTGAAAAAATGTCGTTTTTAGATTTCATCAGAGACGTGGGTAAGCACATCAGTGTCAATTACATGATGGCCAAAGATTCTGTTAAAAAACGTCTTGAAACCGGTATGTCTTTCACAGAATTCTCGTATCAATTGGTACAGGGTTATGACTTCTATTACCTCAATCAGCACCACAATTGTATTTTACAGCTGGGTGGCTCAGATCAATGGGGAAATATTGTAACAGGTACAGAGCTCATTCGTCGTAAAGCGGGTGGAGAGGCCTATGCTGTTACTACACCACTGATCAAAAAAGCAGACGGCACCAAGTTTGGTAAAACAGAAAGCGGTTCAGTTTGGCTTGATCCAGAAAAGACGAGCCCTTATGCCTTTTATCAGTTTTGGCTCAATGCCTCTGATACAGATGCTGCAAATTATGTTCGCATTTTTACGCTGAAGTCCAAAGAAGAGATAGAAGCCTTAGAAGCACAACATGCCGAGGCGCCGCATCATAGGGTATTACAAAAAGCAATAGCCGAAGACATCACCACGCGTGTTCATGGTGCAGCAGCGCTGCAAACAGCTATTGCAGCAAGTAATATTTTATTCGGAAAGTCAACCGCAGATGACCTTCGTTCTTTATCAGAAAAAGATTTCTTTGCCGTTTTTGAAGGAGTCCCGCAAGCTAGTGTCAGTATTTCAGACTTTCAGAACGGCCTAAGCATCGTTGAAGCTTTAGCTGCCAAAACAGGCTTTTTAAGCTCCAATGGTGAAGCGCGTCGCGAGCTCAAAGCAAATGCTATTTCAGTCAATAAAGAAAAAGTTGCTGAAGACTACATCCTGAGCACCAATGATTTAATCAATGACCGCTACGTCCTGCTCGGCAAAGGCAAGAAAAACAATTACATCTTGAGGGTAGAGTAATTGCTTCTTGAAAAAGCATTTAAAAACGACTTAAAATTTCTTTCTTTAATCATTCCCGACAATGACAAATCTTTGTTTGTTATTGCCAATTTGAATGAAATATAAGCCTCCTGGGAGGTGCTGAATACGAATAGCCTTGATGACTTCGTTCATCACTTCTTTTTCTATTAAACTTCCGTCAGTTTTCAAGATCTTCAGCTCTTCACCAATTAAACTCGGTGAAATTTCAATATTAACAACCTCATTGGCAGGATTTGGGAATACTAAAAACTCCTGATTGTCTAGGTTTGCTATACCAGTGAAATCTAGTGTGAGGTTGATTGTCAGCAAAGAATCGCAACCCGCAGCATTAGTCAAGACTTGCGTGTAGGTTCCGGAAGCCGTATAGGTTTGTCCGTTAACTGTGTAGCTATCTATGGCACTTACCGTGATACTTGCGCTGTTTGCTTCATTCACATTCACCCAAACTGTATCAGTGCCAACACAACCTTCAGGGCTCGCACCAGTCAATACGTAACTATTGCTGGTTTGCGGTACAAATGGAATCCCATCGGCAACGCCATTATTCCAGTACATAAAAATACCCCCAGCACCCGTTAACGTGACTTCTTGTCCGAAGCAGATATTTTGATCTGGGCCTGCATTTAAATCTGGTAAAGTTCCGTAGTTAAGGATCAGTGTATCGCTTCCATAACAACCGTCGTTACTCATTCCAGTAACAATATAGATTCCATTGGAAACGGGCACAAATGGCACCCCATCTTGAACACCGTTATTCCATTGTAAATTGATTCCGCCTACGGCATTAAGTGTGACAGCTTGCCCCTGACAGTTGTAAATATCTGGCCCAGCATTGATATTTGGAATCGGGTTGACGATGACTTCTAAGCTATCTTGTGCCGTACAACCTGCGGCTGAAGTTCCGCTAACTACGAAAGTACCCGTGGTGTTAACTTGAAAGCTTTGACCATTAGCAACACCATTATTCCAAGTATAATTTTGAGCACCAGTTGCATTGAGTAAAATAGAAGCCCCTCCACAAACCACGGTGTCGTTACCAGCATTGACAATGGGCAACGGATTAAGTGTAATTAGCAGCGAATCTTTGGCAATACAACCCTCTGGACTCATTGCAGTGGCTGTATAGTAACCGCCTTGGGTAGGTACAAAAGACTGGCCATTTATGACATTATTATTCCAGACATAAGAACTTGCTCCTGTGGCAGACAGCGTAATGCTACTTCCTTGACAAACGCTTTGATTTGCACCAGCATCTATACTAAATTGTTGCAGCAAAACATCTGTTTGGTCCCAGGCAGAACAGCCATTGGCATTGATGCCTGTTAGGGTATAGGTTTGATTGATACTTGGTGTAAATGTTGTCCCATTCTGAACGTTTGGTGACCAAATATAGGTATTAGCCCCAGTACCATTCAGCGTAACTGTCCCGCCGTTACAAGCATATAAATTTGGCCCAGCACTGACAGTAGTCAGTGAATTTGATGCCGTAAACAAGTCATTAATTTCACAAGTAGTCAAACAACGGTTCCAGATACCAATGTCATCAATTTTACCATTGAAGTAATTGCCTCCAATTCCCCTACCGATATAAAGTGGAAGTGTTGTACTTGTAACACCAGTATGCGTGAAATTAGTGGTAGCAACCAATACATTATCTTTATAAAGTGTCATTACCCCAGCATTATACACCATGACAATATGTGTCCAGACATTGGTTGTACTTGTACTTTGAGCCCAAAACCATGCGGCTTGTTGCTTATTGGTGCCAAACTGCATACTTGTGGCTCCTGTTTGAAAAATCCAAATAAAGTTTCCAGCAGCATTCGTAGCGTGCATGATAGGAATTCCTACAACCGAACTTGTATTTCTATTATGCCACAGAGAAACTGTAAAAGTTGAATTGGGATTGAATGTAAAGTTTGGTGTGTTATTAATCAAGTATTGGGTACTTCCATTAAAGCTAAATGCAGCGTTGGCATTATTAAAACGATCAGTAGTCGGAACGGCTCCGTAGTTAGTTAAACTATTTGCGTTGCTATTTGCGTCGTTGCCATTTCCATCTAGCGGAAAGTATGAAAGAAGTCCATAAACCGGCACATACGAAGGAATTTGTGCCAAAGCCTGCAAGGAGGCCATTAAAATGGAAATAAAAACGAGTTTTTTCATGGTTTAGATTTGATACTAAGATAGGAAATTAGCAACATGATTCGGTGATTGATGTTGTGAATTATTCTTAGATTGAGTTGAAAGTTCCGAGTAGAATAATTTTGTAATTTATTGTAAATCAAACTTTTTATTCAAAATGGGGTTATATTACTAACCTAAACCTACTAAGTGCTACCTGAAAACCAAGCCTTTGATTATGCCTTTTTGGGCATGGGCTGTGCCAATTCATTACTTGTAATGGCTTTGCACAAGCGTGGCTTGTTAAATAATGCTCAGATTTTAGTGCTAGAGCCAGCTCAAAAAGTACGCAATGATCGTACTTTTTGCTTTTGGCTTAGTCCTGAAGAATTACTAGAGGCCGGGCTTGAAAAATTAATTAGTCATAGTTGGGATAAAGTCAGTTGCAATGGGCAACCAGCTCAAGGATTAAATCATAAAAAATACTATTATCTACGTGCTGAGGCGCTTTTTGAGCATGTCCAAAATTTACTGATAGAAGTTGGTGCAACTTGGCATCATGAGGTGTTTAGCGGAGAGCCACAACACTTAGCAAAGCATGTCTACGACTCAAGGCCACCTCATTGGGAAGTATTATCAAAGGATCAAGAATTGATTCATCAGAGTTTTTTTGGTTGGCTCATTCGAACTAAAGATCCGATTTTTGACCCATCTACCTTTACGATGATGGATTTCAATATCGAGCAACAAGGACATACTCAGTTTATGTATGTTTTGCCATTTGATGCGCATACTGCGCTTATTGAACCAACTAGATTTAGCCCAGACAAACTTTGCCAAACCAATGCGTCTGCGTTACTAGAATCTTTTTTAGCGTCATTTCAAACGAGCTATCAAATTCTTGAAACGGAACAGGGCTGTATACCAATGTGCGCAGCTAGTTTTGATACGCAGCAAGCGCATACAAATGTGTTATCAACCGGAGCAAATGCAGGAAAATTAAAGCCTAGTACGGGTTATTCTTTTGTTAGAAATTTGCGCGATGTTAATCAGATAGCGGATTCACTTTTACTAAACCAGACTTTTCAACGGAAAAAAGCCCGTGCGCGTTTTGCGTTTTATGACCGTTTACTATTGGAAATATTGCATCGCACACCTCAGGCTGGCAAAGAAATTTTTGGTCGTTTATTTGCCCGAAACAAGGCAGTAGATGTCATGGCATTTTTAGATGAAGAAACCACTGTTTGGCAAGAAGTCAAACTGATGTCGAGTCTTCCAATACTCCTTTTTTTGGCTGCTGCACTTCGCTTTTTTGGGCGCCGTTTGCAAGCACTTGTGCAACAAAGCGCTGTGGCATTGGGAACAGGCGTGCTGCTTTTGATCCTGAGTAAATTTGGGATTTTGGAATGGTTTATACCATGCTGGATACTAGGATTATTGTTGGTAGGCATTCCTCATGGTGCCCTTGATCATCTACATATCCTCAAAGAACTGAGCTTCACTAAGCTACTAGTCTACGTTTTCAAGTATTTATTTTTAGGTGCGCTCATGTATTTTTTATGGATGGTATCTGCGCCCTTTGCCTTGATTTTATTTCTCACTTATTCCGCATGGCATTTTGGCGAAGCGGACCTCAAATTATGGACACCAAAGGCCAAGTGGCCTGCAATTTTTATTTGGGGTTTCTATGTACTTTTTACGCTCTTGTTGTCTCATTTTACGGAGTTAATAACCATGCTTCAAAGCATGCAAATAGCATTACCAACGGGCTACATTGTTGCAATGAACACGTATGGCTTTGCTTTTACTTATTTTGCTGTCATTGTTGGCTTACTCTATTTATGGCGCTTTCCTATTAAAGGTATTTTTTGCACACTTGTCTTGTTACTGATTGCGGCACAGCTTCCTTTATTGGCTGCATTTGGCCTATATTTTATCTTTCAGCATAGTGTCAACGGTTGGCAACAACTGAAGTTGAGCCTACAAATGTCTAATTCACGGCTTTGGATGCATGCTTTGCCATTTACACTCGGTAGTTTTATAATCCTTGGAGTTTTGTATTATTTTGACTTTCCAGTAAATTGGGGACAAGCTTTTATTTTTCTTTCGGCTCTTAGCTTTCCACATGTGCTGTTGATGCACCACATTTACAAGTGAAAAATACCCCTTTAACGACTTGCAAAAATCGCAACTGATCAAGTTGGGTTTGTGAAATCAAGTTATGTACTTGCACAGAAGCGTTCTATTTTTGAAGGATTGTAATTAAATATGCCCTCATGAAGAACCTGTTTTGCGCTTTGTTACTCATTTTAACTTGCCACCAATTTTCAGCACAGTCAGTATTATTCAGTAATATCCAGTACAAACGACATTTCCCGTCCGAAGAAAATTGGGAGTTCTTTAAACTGAAGCAAACGGATAGTATAATTACTTGTATGAAATTTTACTTTCAGTCAGACGACACGCTTTATTTTCGTGAGTATCCATCCGAACGCATTCACAAAATCAGTAAAAAAGACCTTGAAGAATTACCCTTTGCCATTGGAAAGGATTATCATTTCGCAAAACGCAATCAGAATTTAAATACTGCAGCGCTCAAACCTAAAATCTTGCTTGGCCTTTCGGCTGCTTCTTTGGCAGGAATTGTAATAGATTTTGCGCAACCCAATCCAATTACTCTTACCTTTCCTCAATTCTATTTCTTACCTGTTTTGTTTATCGCAAGTTATGCACAAGCAAAAAAGATGGATCGTTATTTGAATTATTATCAAACTGCCGAAAATCAAAAATTCTCTAGGCCAATACAATTACCACCCAAACCACAAAAAAATCTTCCTGAAGAATTGGCCAGTCAGTTAAATTCAGGCACAACCCAAGCTACCTCTATTGAGCAAGATACAATAGCTGTAAAGTCGATTGCATCACAGGATAATTTAGTGAAATCCGAAGGCACAAATATTTCGGATGCTTATCGTTACGGAACTGCGGGGGAAGCAGAAGCACAAATCTTACGTACAAATTCAGGTTGTGTCTATAAACTTTCTGATTTTTATTTTGAATCAGATGGCTACTACTATATAGGAATTGAAGAACACCCAGGCGCCTACCGAATAGCAAAGTCAGAGGTTTCTGAATTAACCGGTGTAACAAGAATTGGTAGGGATCGCCAATTTGCCAGAAAAAAAGCGGTCGTGGCCTCTGCAAGGTTTGGCAAAGCAATGGGTGTACTTTATGGAATTACCGGAACAATCGTGGGTGCTGCAGTTGTCGGCATTGCAAGTTACAGCGTGCCTGGTGCTGTCTTTGGAGGCCTCGGTATTGGTGTACTACCTGCTTCATTAATAATTGTGAATAGTAACAAGACCATTCAATACTACGAAATGTTTAAAACCGCTCCTCGTATATCTTGTGAAAACTAAGCGCCTTATTTAATCAACGATAAAAGGGTAGTGCTTATCTTGAATTTCAAGGATGTAAATGCCAATAGGTAGATTTTCTAAGGTAATTTTTGAATCCTGAATAAGGCCAAATTGAATGCATTCGCCTAATAAAGAATGAATGATAAACGGCAGTTCATTTTTGACATCTTTGATGAAAAGCTCGCCTGTACTTTTTACCGGGTTAGGATAAATGGAAAGTTGCTCACTGAGTTCCTGCAATCCACTGTCGTCAATGGTTACATTGATCGTTACACTGCTATCACAACCAAAGCTTGATGTAAAATACTGCGTATAGCTTCCTGATGTAAAATACTCAATATTGTTCCAAACAAATACATCCAATACAGTTGTATCTAGTACAATTGCTTCGATAGGATAAATGATGAGGTTAAGTGTAGTGATTGAATCACAACCAGATAAACTCTGAGCAGAATCTATATAGATACCAGATTGGAAATAATTTTGATTATTCCAGGCATAGCTACCACATGCTGCTTCTGTAAGATTGACTTCAATGGTGTTGTCTATCGAAAGTTCTAATACAACTACAGAGTCACAGCCATGGATGGTTTGTCCTGAAAAATTGTAAGAGCCACTTTGCGTATAGGTTTGTCCATTCCAGGTGTAAGCGTTACATGCACTGGCACTGAAAGTTTGTGCGCTGGCTTGGTATTGTTGAAGGGTTACACTTACAGGGCTACTTTGTCCACAATTATTTTGGGCTAAAACACTAAGCGATCCGGTCTGAAAGCTCGGTCCGAATAATAGAAAGATATTGGTTCCGGTACTACTTCCGGTACTGCCATTTGGTGTACTCCAGACATAAGAGCTGGCACCGTTTACGGCATTAATAGAGAATGTTTGCCCGGCCGCATTATAACAAAAACTGCTGCTGCCATTGATACTGCTAGGTGCGGCTGGCGCGGTATTAACCGTTGCCGTTACAGCTAATCTAGATATTGACTCAAGACTATTAACCGTCTGAGATGCATAATAAGTGGTGCCATTTACAAGTGGCGTTGTAATTGGAAGAGGAGCACCACCAGTTGCAAAGGCATACCACTGAATGGATGTCCCGGAAACTGCTAATTGCGCTAAAGTAGCACCACTACAAAATGTTTGGTTCTGTTGTCCGGTAGGTGCTGCAGGAGGTGTTGGTGGCGGAATAAGCGTAAATGATGCAAGCGCAATACCGCGGTTTGTATTTCCGTGATAACTGTAGCTAAAAGTACTACTACTTGCTCTTGCCCAAATTAAACTGATATTACTCGGGATGCTATTAAAGGTAAAATCATTGGCATCATTCGTATTGAGCGCCCTAGTGGCAATTATTGTACGGGTAGTGCCAACTACAACATCTGAACTGATGGTCCAGTCTTGTTGCGGATCTGTTGTTGGTGCGGAGAAACCAGTAAGTTTGGCATCAAAAGAACTGAGCGTGCCTGCGCTGTGTGCTGCAACAACATCGGTTCCATTGGTCATGCTACCGGCATTAAAACCTAAAGCAAACCAGCGCCCTGAAGGGCCTGT
The DNA here is from genome assembly GCA_041158525.1 of Bacteroidota bacterium. Taxonomy (GTDB): domain Bacteria; phylum Bacteroidota; class Bacteroidia; order Flavobacteriales_D; family Crocinitomicaceae; genus UBA952. The sequence continues at coordinate 19,000 of JBEBBE010000061.1, forward strand.
AAGCGTCAAGGTAACCTGAGTAGTTACATCAATTTTTGCCGTCATGGGTAAACCAGGAGTTGTACTTAAATTAATGACCCCAGTGGTGTAGGTTTGCGCTTGGATACCGACCCAAGTAAATAAAGAAAGGAGAATAAAAAGTAACTTATTTTTCATATTTATGAATGAGTTGATTCAATTTTTCATCGTTGTATAACTGCAATAATTGCGAAATGGTTCTTCCTTGCGGATCCAAAATGTCTAAACGTGCTCCTGCAGTCAATAGTTGCTCTATTTGCTCATAGCGGAGTAAATTAATGGCCAAATGAAGTGGATAACCGAGAGTTTCAAACTGACAAGTGTCATTCACATTGACACCGCGCTCAATGAGAAGTTGTAGCATTTGGGTATCGGCTTTGAAAATCACGCCATAAATTGGTGAGCCTTCCTTGAAACACTTTGTGGCATCTGCCCCCGCATCTAGTAGGACAACTGCTACGTCATACCTTCCGCGGTAGGTAGCTAATAAGAGTGGTGTGAAGCCATTCTCCGATTGAAGTTCTAGGTGCTCGGGGTGCTTTTTAAGATGTTTTTGCATTTCTTTAGCGTTGCCATTCCTCGCAATATCGAACACATCTTGTGCGTTCACATGAAGTTGAAAAAGCAAACAAAAAAGACCAAACTTATACATCGATCAAAATAAAATTACAAGACGTGAATTGCTGTCCAGAGCATGGCACCAACCAACATCATTTTGAGGCCAGTCCCGAGTAAAAAACCTAAAAACGCCCCTTTTGCTGATTGCCAAGCATCCTGATTTTTTCTGCCTGAAATGAGTTCACCAAGATAAGCGCCAATTAAGGGCCCAAAAAATATGCCCCAAGGGCCCGCAAATAGACCAACTAATACACCAGCCGTGGCACCCCACTGACCTGCTTTGCTTCCTCCAAATTTTTTGGTGGTCCAGCTTGGTAGTAAATAGTCTAATACTAATAGCAATATAGAGAGGAAAGCATAAACCCAAAGGAGCTCATTAGAGACAGCATGCTTACCCAAGAAATGAATGAGTAGCAAGCCAATGAATGAGATGGGCGGCCCGGGTAAAATGGGTAAAAAGCTACCAATTAAACCGACAAGGAGCAAAACAAAACCAAGAAGTGTCCAAAGTAGTTCCATGCGTTGACTTTTAAAAATGGTAACTCAATCTAAATTGCCCTCCGGCAGTTTGGTAATTGAGTTTCGGAACAAAAAGATCGTTGGTGATCATGCCGTGCTTGACAAATATTCCTTTATAAAGCATGAATTCAAGGTTCCAATAGTGCTTGTCTTTTCCAATAAAAGACCAGCCGTGTCCTATTCCTAGTAAATAACTTTTCACCATGGTTTCAAATGATTTTTCAAGGTAGTTAGGCATAGGTGGCATGGTCAAATCCGGAACTTGAAAGGTTTCTGTTGTGATTAAATTTTGAAAACCTAATTGAATCGGGATGTACCGAGCAACATCGGTTTTATACCCGTCATATTGAAATTGATATTGACCAGCTACTTGGTAAAATGCTCGAGGGCCACCAAGCGCCTTGATATCTAGATTGAGTCCGATAAAATGCTGTTGACGAAAGTACTTTCCTGTACCGATGCTGATACAAACAGGAGTTTCGAAATACATGCCGTTGCTATTGCTAGAAAGGTAGTATTCATCTGGCGTAAAGCCCGCATCTATTCCGGCAAAAAAGGTGTTGAGCCCTATATTGAAGTCCCATTCATCCACTTTGCGTGCCTTCACAAGTGTATCAATATTTCTTACGCGTTTTTGAAAATTGCGATCCTCTTCAATGTACTCATACATCTCCTTCGATAAGTAGTACATGCGCTGATATTCATCGCGGAAAGTCAGCACATAATTGGCATCAAGGGCAACTATTTTGCCATAAAGCACTTTACCAGACTTCAGATGAACAACATCGTAAGTGACAGTTTGCTTTTTGGCTTGAGCAAGTGTAAATAGGGGTAAAAAAAGAAATAAAATGAATAGCGCTTTCATAGATAAGGGATTAGTTCATCTTGAGAATTTTATAGCCGTACGCACCTAGTGACATCGCACTCGAAATATTTTCGGTCTGAAGGCTCAATGCATTTTCAAAACTACCCGTTAAAATAGGAGGCAGGTTGAAATTAATGGTAGTATTTCGCACGTTTACTAAAATGAGTAGATCTTTAGAACCGTAAGTTTTTTTCCAACAGACCAAATCGCTAGAAATTTGATAAGCAGATAGACTTCCTTTTCTGGCGCAGTCATTTGCTAAATAAAACGCATTTAGTGCCTGATACGTAGCTAACATATCTGGATTTGCTGTCCAATTGATATTGCTGTTAGAAAAAAATGGGGTCGTACCAGTTTTTCCGACTTCTTGTCCGGTATAAAGTAATGGGACCCCGCCAGAAAAAATATTCACAACACTTGCTGCGAGCGCACCATTTTTACCATTAAAAAGACTCATTGGCGATGCATCCCATGCCGATTCATCGTGATTGGTTGTGAATCGGATTTTCCCTTTGCCGCTTGGCATGTTGTTGTATTCTGTTTGGTGACTCGTTGTCAAAGTATTTGTGGAGCTACCCGTCCAGACATTTTTAAGCGCACTATAGAAATTCCAACCATAAGTAAGGTCAAAACCGGCTTGGTAATGATCGGTTCGAACACCTTCTGCTAGCATCAGAATGTCTCTGTTTGGGATACCTCTTAAAGCGCTAATGGCATCTTGCCAAAAATCGAAGGGCACACCGTCTGCGTAATCACAACGAAAGCCATCAATATTGGCTTCAAGCGTCCAGTATTTCATGGCATCAATTTGTGCCTTGCGCATGGCTACTTGGTCAAAATTGAGGTCGGCGACATCGTTCCAGTTGGTTCCTGGTGGAATAATAATTTGCCCCGCACTGTTTTTGCTGTACCATTCAGGGTGCTCGGTAATCCAAGGATGATCCCAAGAAGTGTGGTTCGCTACCCAATCTAAAATGACAGCCATACCAAGTGCGTGTGCCTGATTAGTAAGTTCACGTAAATCATCAAGGGTGCCATATTCCGGGCTCACTTTTGTGTAATCTTTGACGCAGTAAGGTGAATTGACACTATTAGTAATGCCTTGTTCATAGATGGGCATCAGCCAAATGACATTCGTACCAAGATCCTTGATGTGTTGAAGTTTTGAGATCACGCCTTGTAGCGTTCCCGCTGCAGACTGCGCCCTTAAATTGACTTCATAGATGATAGCTTGGTCAACATTTGGAACAGACGCAAGCGGCACTCCGTATTGCTGTGGCCCACTTGGGGTAGGTGGTACAATAGGATCGTCATCACAAGCAAAAAGGCCAAATAGCAAAAATGCACTTAAAAAGTAAAGGAGCTTCATACTTCAAAAGTAACCATAAACGGCTTAATTTTACAATGTGGCTGTATTCAGAACTATTCAAGCAACATCAGAAGGATTTTATAAAGAAAAAGGCTCCAAATTTTTGGCCTTTGCTGTTCCTGTTACGTCTGAAGATGAAGTGAAAGCTTTTATCGTACAAAAGCGCAAAGAACACCATTTGGCAGTACACGTCTGTTCTGCTTTTAGATTGGGAGCAGACTTAAAATTATACCGCTCGTCTGATGATGGAGAACCCTCCAATTCTGCTGGCCCACCCATCCTGGGTCAAATTCAAGCCTTTGAACTTACCAATATTTTGATTGCGGTTGTACGTTATTATGGCGGAACAAATTTAGGAGTTGGCGGTCTCATTTCCGCCTATAAAACAGCAGCTAAAGCAGCATTGGAAAATGCACAGCTCATTGAAAAGGAAGAAATGGAGCTTTTTGAATTGACCTGTACTTATGAGCAGATGCCGAAAGTGATGTCTTTTCTTAAAAAAGAAGCGATTGAAATTCTTTCTCAACAAATGGATCTGCAATGCGTATTTCGATTGAATCTTATCTTGTCAAAAGCACCAAATCTCAAAGATAGATTACAAGAGCTGCTTGGTTCCTAAGCAATGATTGCGCATAAAAAAAGCCCTCGCGAAAGGGCTTTTCATATTTTTTACAGCAACTTACATCTTGATAATGATGAATTCAGTTCTTCTGTTGAGTTGGTGTTCGGCTTCTGTACAAGTTGACTTAACAGTTCCTTCACAGCCACAATCATTCAATAGTCTAGATTCGCCGTATCCTTTTCCGTAAATGCGTTCAGGATTAGTGATGCGTTGCTTGATGTAGGCAGCAGATGCTTTTGCGCGATTTGCTGAAAGCGTTTCGTTGAATTTAACGCTACTGCGGCAGTCAGTGTGTGAACCAAGTTCAATAACCATTGTTGGGTTCTCGTTCATGACCTTGACAATTTTATCGAGTTCAACCGCTGCATCTTTGCGAATATTGTACTTTCCAAGGTCAAAGTAGATAGGTTTGATGCCGAGTGTTTTGGCGAGGTCACCACCTACAGCAACAGGAGTTAATGCAACATTTAATTTCTCGTGTAGGGCAATGATGCCTTCATTATTGATTTGTTCTTGGTAAGTCAATGTTTTGGCTAAATAACCTGAGCAAGCCAATGAAATTTCATAAGCAAGCGTAGTTCCTACTTTCATGTCCTCAAGGGCTTGTTGCCAGGTACCTGCTTGGTCTGTAGTATTGCTAAACAAAACCGCTTTTGTCTTCAAATCTTTAATGACGATTTGAGCACCCGGAATAACGCTTTTGGTTTGCGCATTGGTAAGTAAAAGTTGTAACATGAATTCCGGTTGCTTCTCAAGCTTGAATACCTCTTGGTAAGTCTTCGCTTTTTCTGCAATAGCGATTGTTTTTGAGCTGCCTTTAAAGTTTTCTTTACTGACTTCAACAGTATACGATTTTCCTGGATCAAGTGTAGTATCAAATTGTCCTTTTTCATCAGCCGTAAGCGTTGCAATAACAACACCTGCTTCATCTTTGATGACAACAGTAGCACCAACCATGATTGCTCCACTTTGAGCATCCATAGCTGTTCCTTTGAAGGAAATAGGGAAAACAAATGCTTTAACAAGTTCAATACCATAGATATCATCACCACCTTGACCACCTGTGCGGTTAGAGGCAACAAATCCTAAGTTCGAATTATCAAAGAAACTTACGGCAAAATCATCAGCTTGTGTATTGATTACGGTTCCGGCATTGACAGCAGCAACTCCTAATTCAATAGGAGCCACAAAAATGTCTAAACCACCAAAACCTGGGCGACCATTGCTCGCAAAGAAGAAAAGGTCATTTACAACCCACGGAAACATTTCGTCACCTTCGGTATTCACATGAGCACCTAAATTCTTAACTGCGCCAAATTTACCGTTTGCATCTAAAGCAACGCTGTAAATATCAGAACCACCAAAGCCACCCGGACGATCAGAAACAAAGTAAAGGGTTTTCCCGTCGGTGCTTAATACAGGGTGCCCGTTAGAATAAGCATCGCTGTTGATTGGCAATTCTTGACGGTCTGTCCAGATACCGTTTTTCCAGTAGGCGCGGTAAATTTTTAGGTTCACCATACCAGCCTGATTTGCGGTTCTGTTGTCTGCTGTAAAATACATCACTTGTCCATCGGTACTGAAACAAGCTGGCCCCTCATGCATTCCTGAATTCAAGGGTTTTTGAATGTATTTAGGAGCGTTATCGGTTTTGTCTTTAACGAGTTCTACGGTGTAGAGGTCCAAAAATTGATCGTTGTCGCCAGCCCATCTTGGATTTCCCCAATAAGAAAAACGTCTTGAACTCACAATCATGGCTTCATTACGCCCTGGAATTGGATACACACCAAAATCAGCATGATCTGTATTGAGGGCGGTTTTAGCAATTTTGAAATGTGGCTCAGCAGCCATTAATTTGGCTAAATAACCTGGGTCTTTTAAGAAAAGTTGCGCTCTTTTATCGGTAGGGTTTGCAGCTGCAAATTGCTGGAAATATGCGTTGGCTTCATCTTGTTTGTTTTGACGCGCCAAGCAATAGCCTAATTCATATAGTAATTGTGCATCAGCTTTTTGACCAATGAGTTTTTTGTAAAGTTTTTCAGCTTTATCAAATTGACCACAGAAGTTGTATGAATAAGCCAGTTTTTTTTGCATTTCTGGACTGTCAAACTCAGAGCCGAGTACACGCTCATAACAAGTAATGGCTTCAAAATACCCTTCTTTGTCAAAATAGAAATTTCCTTTTGCTAATTGACCACTTTGAGAAAAAGCCAAACCAGCATTGAATAGAATAAAAAGTATGAATAAATTTTTCATGGTTTTGCTTAAAAATATCTTGGTGATTTAATACCTGATTTGCTGTTTGCGAGGTCATAACTCAACATCAATTCGAAAGTACCGTCGTTGTATTTGCGAATTTCTGTGAGGCCGATTTCAGTACCAAGACCGATTCTGAAGGTAGGGGCAAGTTGATATTGTACAAATAAACCGCCAGCTGAATTCAAACGGTACATGGCGCCGATAAATACTTTTTCTTGCACAATAGCGGTCATGGCTGCATCTAAACTCAAAGGAGCACCTTCAGTAAATTTGGCCTGAATCATTGGGCGGAATTTCAAGCTAGGGCTTGCCTTAAATACTGTTCCGGCATTCACAAAGAAGTGACGTTTTTCAATATTTAAGCTGGTGCCGTCATAGCTGCTCTCAAAGATTTTTGGCGTGCTTGCACCGAAAAACCAGTTTTTTGAATGATAATAAACACCAAAGCCAAGATTTGGATTGACCTGGTTGCGCACATCTTTCATCAAGTTTGGATCATTTTCAGTGCTCGTATTGAGCCCACTTGAATTGACATTGATGACATTCATACCTGCTTTCAAACCAAAAGCTAATTTGGTCTGATTGCTAAATCTTAAGGTATAAGAAAAATCACCGTAAATCATGTTTTGGCTCAATGGCCCGATCTGATCACTAACCATAGTCACACCCAAACCAACACTTTCATATGAAAGTGGAGAATGCATGCTGAATGTAGAAGTTTGCGGAGCACCTGTGAATCCGACCCATTGCTGTCTGTGTAGGACAGTCGCGTTCAGAATTTCATTGCTACCCGCATAAGCAGGGTTGACAAATAGTTGGTTGTCGGCAAATTGTGTAAAATGTGCCTCTTGTTGCGCTTTAGCACTAAAGATACATGTGCTCGCAAGGATGATATATAGAATTTTATTTTTCATTGCTCTGTCAGTTTAGTTGCTTAGCGTTTGAGGTAAATATAGCCTTTGATTACACCGTATTTGCTTGTTTGGGTATCAAGGATATAGAAATAAGTACCAGTAGGAAGTTCATCTCCTCCGACATTCAAATTACTTTGAGAAGTACCATTCCAATCGTTGTTATAAGGGTTAGCGCTGAATACTTCGTTACCCCAACGGTTAAATATAGTGATTGAAACACCGTCGATATTTTCAAGTCCTTCGATGATCAATGTTTCGTTCACACCATCGCCATCAGGTGAGAAGGCTTCAGGTACCTCGATAATTAGGTCGCAATTCGTGCCTTCTACAAACGGATCACAAGGGTCTGTTGGGTCGTTGCCATTGGCATCCTCAGTTCCATTGGTAACACCATCTCCGTCACAGTCTAAGCTTGCCCAAGCAGCACTTGTTGTCATTGTTTGGCTAGCTAAATTGTAATCACAAGGATTAGCTGGATTAGTTCCTTCTTGAACTTCAGTGTTGTCTGGAACACCGTCTCCATCTGTATCTGGATTATTCGGGTCAGAACCAAGGTCAACTTCGGTTCCGTTTGTTAAGCCGTCATTGTCACAGTCAAGATTTTCCCAAGCTGAGGTAGGTGTAGTATTCTGATTGGCAAAAATCAATGAACAAGGGTCAGTAGGGTTAGTGCCATCAGCAACTTCAGTTCCGTCAAGAACGCCATCACCGTCAGAATCTGGGTTGAATGGGTTTGTTCCTGCAGTAACTTCTTGATCGTTGGTAAGACCATCGTTATCACAATCTAATGCTCCCCATGTTGAACTCACAGCAACTGTTTGGCTTGCCAATACTAATGAACATGGGTCAGAAGGATTAGATCCGTCTGCAACTTCAGTTCCGTCAAGAACGCCATCGCCGTCAGAGTCAGGGTTAAATGGATCAGTTCCGAGGTTGATTTCAGTACCATTGCTGAGGCCATCGTTGTCACAATCTAAGCCCATCCAAGATACACTTGGTGTCAAAGACTGATTTGCAAAGATCAATGAACAAGGGTTATTAGGGTTTGTACCGTCGGCTACTTCAACACCATCTGGAACCCCATCTCCGTCAGAATCTGGGTTCAATGGATCTGTACCAAGTGCCAATTCTTGTCCGTTTGTAAGACCGTCGTTGTCACAGTCAAGGTTCAACCATGCTGTACTTGGCGCAACTGTTTGGCTTGCAAAGATCAAAGAACAAGGGTTAGCTGGGTTGGTTCCGTCAGCTACTTCTGTACCATCAAGTACGCCATCACCATCTGAATCAGGGTTAAATGGATCCGTACCAAGTGCCAATTCTTGCGCGTTGGTTAAACCATCATTGTCACAGTCTTGTATTGGGTCGTTGGCAGTACAAGGGTTTACGGTAATTACGAGTGTATCGTTGACACAAATACCTGGCAAAGGTAATCCTTGGTCACAAACTGAAACCACAACTACATCTGTACCCACATAGAAGTTATCTGGGATGTAAGTATAAGTTCCGTCAGGGTTGATGACAATTGTACCATGGTTTGGTCCAGAAACTGGGTTGGTATTTGCATAAAGTGTAGTTCCATCGATATCAAAATCACCGGCATCGATTAAGTCACCTGTAACACTTGTGTTGTAAGCACAGTTCGCAACGTCGTCGTCAACAACTGGAGCGTCATTTACGGCTGCAATCGTAACCGTGATCATGGCGATGTTAGAAATCAAGCCATTGTTATCACTTACTACATAAGATTGGAAGGCTGTGCCATTGAAATTCAAGGCAGGCACAAACTGAACCTGAGCACCAACAACTGTCCAAGTTCCCATACCGTTGGTTACGGTCGTTTGAATGCCTGGTAAGCTAGGGTTGAGGTCAATTGTTGCAGCTGAAAGTGTTCCGTCAATGTCAGTATCGTTTGTTAGAACAGCAATATTTACTGGTGTATCTTCAGCAGTTGTAGCGTTGTCATTGTTGGCTACAGGCGCATCATTCACTGCGCTAACAGTAATTGTTACTGTAGCATCATCACAAAGCACTGGAGTTCCGTTGTCACAAACTTGGTAAGTGAAAGTTGTTGTGCCAAAGAAGTTAGGTGCTGGGTTAAATGTAAGCTGGCCAGTGATTGGGTTAACTGTAACTGTACCGTTTGCTGGTGCAACAGTAATTGTAACACTTGCCGGGTTGATACCTTCAAGGTCAGTGTCATTCAATAGTACATTGATGAGTACTGGTGTATCCTCTGTTGTGCTAGCAACATCGTTGTTGGCAACTGGTGCGTCGTTGACACCGTTAACTGTAATCGTTACAACTGCATCGTCGCATAATACTGGCGTGCCGTTATCACAAACTTGGTAAGAGAATGTTGTTGTGCCGAAGAAGTTTGGTGCAGGTGTAAATGTAATGGCTCCTGTAGTTGGGTTCACACTCACGGTACCGTTAGTTGGCTGAACCGTGATGGTTACAGAACCAATATTCAGGCCTTCAATATCAGTGTCGTTACTAAGCACATTGATCACAACTGGCGCATCTTCGTTAGTTGAAGCGAGGTCGTTGTTGGCGATTGGTGCGTCGTTAACAGGTGTAACGGTAATGCTTACTGTTGCCACATTTGAAGTAGCACCGCTGTTATCGTTTACGGTGTAAGTCACAGAAGCAGGACCGTTGTAGTTAGCAACTGGCGTAAAGGTGAGGTTACCACTTGTAACAGACCATGTACCTTGAGCAGTTGTCAATGTAGTTTGCTGACCAGCTGTCGTTGGATCGAGGTCAACTGAAGCAGTGTTAATGGTACCGTCGAGGTCTGTATCGTTCGCTGTAATATCTAGTGTAACAGGGGTGTCTTCTGCGGTTGTAGTTGCGTTATTTGCAGCAACTGGCGCATCATTTACTGGCGTTACTGTAATGTTCACAGTAGCCACGTTTGAAGTAGCACCACCATTATCATTTACCGTGTAAGTAATTGAAGCAGGGCCATTGTAGTTAGCTACTGGTGTAAATGTCAAGACGCCATTGGTTACAGCCCAAGCACCTTGAGCAGTTGTCAATACGGTCTGGATACCAGCAGTTGCCGGATCTAGGTCAACAGAAGTCGTGTTGATTGTTCCGTCGATATCCGTATCGTTATTAGTCAGGTTAAGTGTTACTGGCGTGTCTTCAGTAGTTGTAGTAGCATCGTTGTTGGCAACTGGTGCGTCGTTGATACTGTTAACTGTAATCGTAACAACTGCATCGTCACACAACGCTGGTGTACCGTTATCACACACTTGGTAAGTGAAAGTTGTAGTACCAAAGAAGTTTGGTGCAGGTGTAAATGTAATAGCTCCTGTAGTTGGGTTCACACTCACGGTTCCGTTAGCTGGCTGAACGGTAATGGTTACAGAACCAATGTTTAATCCTTCAACATCGGTATCGTTACCAAGCACATTGATCACAACCGGCGCATCTTCGTTAGTTGAAGCAAGGTCGTTGTTGGCGATTGGTGCGTCGTTAACAGGTGTAACCGTAATGCTTACTGTTGCCACATTTGAAGTAGCACCGCTGTTGTCGTTTACGGTATAAGTCACAGAAGCAGGGCCGTTGTAGTTAGCAACTGGCGTAAAGGTGAGGTTACCACTTGTAACAGACCATGTTCCTTGAGCAGTTGTCAGTGTAGTTTGCTGACCAGCTGTTGTTGGATCGAGGTCAACGGAAGCAGTGTTAATGGTGCCGTCGAGGTCTGTATCGTTCGCTGTAATATCTAGTGTAACAGGGGTGTCTTCTGCGGTTGTAGTTGCGTTATTTGCAGCAACTGGCGCATCATTCACTGGCGTTACTGTAATGTTCACAGTCGCTACGTTTGAAGTGGCACCACTGTTATCATTTACCGTGTATGTAATTGAAGCAGGTCCATTGTAGTTAGCTACTGGTGTAAATGTCAAGACACCATTGGTTACAGCCCAAGCACCTTGTGCAGTTGTCAATACGGTTTGAATACCAGTAGTTGTCGGATCGAGGTCTACAGAAGTCGTGTTGATTGTTCCGTCGATATCCGTATCGTTATTTGTCAGGTTGAGTGTTACTGGCGTGTCTTCGTTAGTTGTAGTAGCATCGTTGTTGGCAACTGGTGCGTCGTTGATACTGTTTACAGTAATCGTTACAACTGCATCGTCGCATAATACTGGAGTGCCGTTATCACAAACTTGGTAAGTGAATGTTGTTGTGCCGAAGAAGTTCGGTGCAGGTGTAAATGTAATGGCTCCTGTAGTAGGGTTCACACTCACGGTTCCGTTAGCTGGCTGAACGGTGATGGTCACAGAACCAATGTTTAATCCTTCAACATCGGTATCGTTACCAAGCACATTGATCACAACCGGCGAATCTTCGTTAGTTGAAGCAAGGTCGTTGTTGGCAATTGGTGCGTCGTTAACAGGTGTAACGGTAATGCTTACTGTTGCCACATTTGAAGTAGCACCGCTGTTGTCGTTTACGGTATAAGTGACAGAGGCAGGACCATTGTAGTTAGCCGCAGGATAGAATGTCAAAACTCCGGCATTGACAGAGAATACTCCGGAAGTTGTGCTAAAGGTTGTTTGTTGTCCTAGTGTTGTTGGGTCAAGGTCAACGCTATTTATGTTTATTGAACCATCTGAATCAGTATCGTTAGCCGTAATATTCAAAATCGCTGGTACATCTTCATTTGTAGTTGCTGCGTCATTGTTTGCTACAGGAATACAGTTCGGAACAGGATTCACAGTAAGTACTGTTGCAGTTGAAACACAAGTAATATCAGCAGTTCTTCTTACAGTCACATTGTAGGTGCCAGGCGCAACACTTGCAAATGTTAACCCTGATTGGTATGTTCCTGCGTTTAAGGCATATTCTAAAGCCCCTGTCGGTGCAGTTACTACGATGGTTCCTGTCGGAGTTCCACAAACTGGTTGCGCAGTCACAGAAGCAGTCGGTGCAGCAGGTGCACCTAATGCAGCGTTGAGCGTAATTGATGTCCCAGTTGTGATACAAGTGTTATCAGCAATATTTCTTACTGAAATAGGATAAGTACCTGCAGTCAATGTAGTAAATGCGTTACTTGCTTGGAAAGCTCCGCCAATTGAATACTGCACGCCTGTTTGTGTAGCGAAGGTAATTGTACCTGTAGTCACCGCACAAGTTGGTTGTGTTGCGGTAGCTGTAGGTGTTGTCGGAGGAGTTGGAACAGCGTTCACTGTTACCGTAGCACC
>JBEBBE010000062.1:0-20049 GCA_041158525.1 Bacteroidota bacterium
ACTGAACCATCCAAAAATAAAGACAAAAGCATCGATCAACTTGTTGAACAAGGAGAAAAAGATGTTAAGGAATGGAAGCAGAAACGCAACCAAGAAATTGAAAAACTTCAAGAACAAGCGGCTTTTAGAAAAGAGTTTCTCGGCAACTTAGCACACGAACTCAAAACACCCGTTTTTTCCATTCAAGGCTACATAGACTCCTTGTTAGATGGCGGCATGGAAGATCCTGAAATTCTGAAAACTTTTTTAGAACGTGCCTCGAAAGCAACTGAACGCATGACCCACATCCTCGATGACCTCGATCAACTCACCAAATTAGAGCTAGAAAGAATTCCGTTAGATGTGCGCAGTTTCGATATTTTAGATTTGATTCGCGAAACCTTTGACTCTCTTGAATTGATTGCGCGCGATAAGTCATTTCGTTTAAAATTAGAGAACACCAGCCCTTTCTGTTATGTGATGGCTGATCGCAATAAAATTTCCCAAGTCCTTACCAATTTGTTCAATAATGCCATTGCATATGGTAATGTCGGCGGAGAACTCAGTGTCAGTGTCGTTGAAATCGAGCAGACCTATAACATTCAGATCAAAGACAACGGACCAGGCATCGAACCCGTGCATATTCCACGCCTTTTTGAGCGTTTTTACCGCGTCGAGAAAAGTCGCAATCGCAATGAAGGGGGGTCTGGTCTCGGCTTGGCAATTGTTAAGCATATTGTTGAATCTCATGGACAACAAATTCAAGTGAGTAGTGTCGTTGGAAAAGGTACCACCTTTAACTTTTCGCTAGAAAAAAGTAAAGCATCCGGGCCTGTAAGTTCAAGAGGTATTCCATTGAAATGACAGAAAACGTCCAAATATTTAGCCTCAAACAAGTCGCGCTTTCCATAGAGAAGACTATCGCCAGCCGTTACAACCAACTATATTGGGTAAAGGCGGAAATACATAAACTCAACAAATACCCTAGTGGACACGCTTTCCCAGAATTGGTCGAGAAGGAGGACGGAAAAATTGTCGCGCAATTAAATGGCAGTATCTGGAAGCAGCACCTCCAACGCATCGAAAAGATTTTTATCGAACAGGTTCAAGAGCCACTCAAAGACGGTATACAAGTACTGATGTTGGTTAGGGTTCAATTCAACCCTACATTTGGCCTGAGTTTGCAAATTCAAGATATTGACCCAGCTTTTACACTGGGGCATTTGCAGAAAGAAAAAGACATCACCCTTAAAAAACTCAAAGCAGAAGGGCTGCTACAAACCAATCAACAACTGCCCTACCCGCTCATTGCCAAAAGAATTGCTATCATTTCTGCTGCCACGAGTAAAGGACTTTCAGATTTTTATCAAGTTTTGGATCAAAATGCCTTTGGCTACACCTTTCATACGCAACTTTTTGAAGCGTATGTGCAAGGTGATGTAGCAGTTGCATCCATTCTTGAAGCGCTCCAAGAAATTGAAAAGTGCCAAGAACAATTTGACGTTGTAGTTTTGGTAAGAGGCGGCGGTGCAGAAGTAGGTCTTACTTGTTATAACAACTACGAACTTTGCAAAGGCATTGCCACCTTCCCTTTACCGATATTAACTGGCATCGGCCACTCGACAAACTTAACAGTTGCCGAACTGATTGCCTATGCATCAGCTATTACTCCAACGCAATTGGCCGAAATGCTGATTGCCCAATTTCGTGAATTTGAACTGCGCATAGAAAGACTCAGCCAGGGCGTTGTGCAACATGCCCAAATGCAAATTCAACGCAATACTGATAAAATCAATCAGGTAGTTCAGAACTTGAACTGGGCCTCCAATCAATATTTCAAAGCCAAGCAACTCGAACTCGAGCATGCGCTTCAAAAAATTAACCTCCTCGACCCCATTCATATCTTGAACCGAGGTTTTACGATCACAACTATTGATGGTGCTTTACTGAAAAATATTTCAGACTTAGAAAACGGGCAGCTCATGCAAACCCAAACCAACGAGGCGCTGATCTATTCAAAAATCGAGAAGCCGAATCAAAATTAAAAGTTTCAAGTTGGGCAAGTTGGGATGTTCCTACTAATGAGTGCTGGTCATATTCGATGGCACACAAATGATAAAATCAGCTCTCCCTAAATGTTCTGCATCCAACTTTTTGATGTTATCCTGAGAGACTGTACTGATCGTTAAAATTTTGTGCTCAGGTCTATCCTGCAGAACATACCACATAATTCCCTGATAAAAATCTGAATGATACGCTCCGTTGAAATGCAGGTGCACTGTTTGCGGCTTACGCCAAATATTGTGTAAAATAAAATGTGCCATGGTGGCGTCTTTAATCGCTTGGGCTTCTACCATGCGCCAACCTGCACCCGGCCCCATATGAGCGCCCATTGCTTTCATGGCTTGATATTGTGTCAGTGTGGTATCGAACTTGAAATCAAGTGGTGCCATTTGCGCTTTAATGCTTTCGGGCAAGGTATCGAGTGCTGCACGACCTTTTTTAAAGAGTAAACTCGCATATTTTCGCTGAATATTGCTGGCCACACAACTCAGATTTTTCTCTTTGGCAAACGCCACCAAAGGTGCGTAGTCAGTTGAATAATTCGGCCAAAGACGCATTGTATCTTTGAACTGCTCATCAGATAGTTTTCCTGCCAAATAAGCATCTAGAAGTACTTGCTGGTCTTGTTCGAACATTTCAAAACCTAATTGCAGCTTTCCCTGATGCACGTCGTACATGCGCTGTGTCAATTCTAATTGCAACCAATGTGCAATCGGATTGTCATGAAATTCACCAAATAAAACAAGATCAATATCGTTGGTTGCAGCCGCCATTTTTTCAAAACTGACCGCTTTGCCTTTTGAATTATAAATTTGATATGCTGGTAAATCTTGTGCAAAGAACAACCGTAAGGTGAATAGGAAAGAAATTGGGATAATAGTTTTCATTTATCTTAAATCTTATATTATTAAGGATTTGAAAATTAAGAACAAATAATGGGAATTCTTTAATTTTACACTAAACCCATTCTATGAAAAGCAAAAATCTCCTACTGACCATTCTTTCGATAGTCCTCTTTAGCAAAGCCCAGGCACAGACTTGGAGTGGCGAGGTTGCACAAATTTTTTACAATAAATGTACGGCATGCCATCATCAAGGTGGTGCTGCCCCATTTTCGTTAATGACGCATGCTGAAGTCAGCCCATTAGCTGCAGCCGTTTATCAGTGTGTCAATACGGGCGAAATGCCACCATGGCCCCCAGACAACAACTACCAGCAATACCAACATAATCGCGCACTTTCGAATACCGAAAAAACAAGCATTATCAATTGGCTCAATAACGGAGCGCCTGAAGGCAATGCCAATCAGACGCCACCACCGCCTGTCTATACTGCAACTACTTTTCTAGGTAACGGAGATTTACAAGTTCAAATCCCGACCTATATGTCGAAAGCTACTACCCATGACGACTACGTTTGCTTCAATATCCCGACTAACCTGACACAAAATCGCATCATTAAAGCAGTTGAAGTCGTGCCCGGAAACCGTGAAATAGTACATCACTGTTTGGTCTATCTTGACCCTACTAGCGTTGAACAAACAGACACGCTCGGCGGAAACTGCGCGAGCCCAAATAATGGCACAACCAAACTCATTACCGGCTATACTCCAGGTGCAACTCCTATGATTTTACCATCTGCCGATCCACTCAAGCTCGGCCTTGACATCGGGCCAGGCTCTTCCATTTATTTTGCCATGCATTATCCGATGGGTTCTTATGGCCTTTATGATTCTACAAAGGTGATTTTACACTTCTACCCTGTCGGGACTACCAATGTGAGGCAAATCAATGCAGGCCCCCTTTTGGCCGACTACAATTTTAGTTTACCCGCTAACCAGGTCACGCAACTCAATGCATTTTTCCCGGGTGCGGGTGGCGCCACCTTACCCACCAATTATTCAGTGTTGTCCGTTTTTCCTCATATGCACTTGATTGGCACCAACATTAAAGCCTATGCTTACAAAGCCGGAGCAGACACCATCAAATTTGTCAATATTCCAAAGTGGGACTTCATGTGGCAAGATTTTTACTTCTTCAAACACCTTCAGAAAGTCCCGACCGGTTACAAACTCAAAAGTGAAGGAACCTACGACAACACGGTTAACAACCCAAATAATCCGAATAACCCGCCTCAAACAATATTTAGTGGCTTCAATACCACCGACGAAATGTTCCTGACTTACTTCCATTACCTACCCTATTTACCTGGTGATGAAACCTATGACCTCGAGGCGCTTTCCTCTGCCTCCGTTCAAGAATACATGGGTCCTGAGCAGGGAGCAATTAAAGCGTACCCGAATCCGTATGCAACAAATTTAACCCTAGAATTTCCAAGTAGCTTTGGACCTCAAGACCTAGTATATATCTATGACGCGAGCGGGCAACTGAAAACAAAAATCACACCTGAAGCCGGAGCCACACAAATTCATTTATGCGCTGAAAACACTGAATGGACTGAGCTACCAAAAGGTGTTTATTTTGTGTCGGCCCGTATCAACGGCTCCTTACTCTCAAAAAAACTCATCAAGTTATAACGATGGTTTTTTTACAAAGCGTAAAAATTTCTTATCTTTGCACTCCCAAGGTCTCATGGCCGAGCGGTTAGGCACCGGTCTGCAAAACCGTCTACAGCAGTTCGAATCTGCTTGAGACCTCCTTAAAACCCCTGATTCTTAACGAGTCGGGGGTTTTGTTTTTATATGTTAAATCTATATTAACTTTCTCGGCTTCTTCCGACTGAAAATCCAAGGAATGCACTTAATTTTTAGGACTTTGTGTTAGATTGACAATAATTAATCGTTATTGATGCGAAATGATGCCCTTTTCCTTTTGGCAAGGGGACAAACTTTTTTTATATTTGGCGTTCAATTGTAAAAATGAAAAATTAAAAACAATCATTATGGACAAAAAACAAAAAACAGCCGGAGGTTTCTCAGCGATCATTGCTTTCCTGGCTATTGCACTTTCATTGATCGCCGGTATCTTAAT
This sequence comes from Bacteroidota bacterium, assembly GCA_041158525.1. Lineage (GTDB taxonomy): Bacteria > Bacteroidota > Bacteroidia > Flavobacteriales_D > Crocinitomicaceae > UBA952. Next base: position 5,034 of record JBEBBE010000062.1, read on the forward strand.
TTACAAATACATTTTCGGTGATCCAGGAAACTTCGTAGATCGCAGCCCAGAAAATGAGCCTGTAGAAGGAAACCTATTAGGTGTAATCTATAAAGGTGGTTTTATTGTACCAGGATTGGTGGCAATTAACATCATTATTTTAATTTTCTCAATTGAACGTTTGGTTACCCTTATGCTTGCCAATGGTAAAGGAAAAGCTAACAAATTCATTGAATCAATCAAAGAATTAATGGCCGCTAAAAATTACGCTGGCGCAATCGAAGCATGTGATGCTCAACGCGGTTCACTTGCTAACGTTGTACGCGCTGGTTTGGTAAAATACCAATTGATGACTAAAGACAGTCACATGGACAAGGAGCAAAAGTTAGAGTCTTTGAAAAAAGAACTTGAAGAAGCTACAGCACTTGAATTGCCAATGCTTTCTAAAAACTTACCTGTTCTTTCGACAACAGCATCTATCGCTACCCTTATCGGTCTTATCGGTACCGTACTTGGTATGATCCGTTCATTTGCTGCGATGTCTCAAGGTGCACCAGATACAGCAGAACTTTCTACTGGTATCTCTGAGGCCTTGATCAACACCGCATTTGGTATTACCGGTTCAACTATCGCGATCATCATGTTCAACTTCTTCTCTACGAAGATTGATGCCATGACCTACAGCATCGACGAAGCTAGCTTCACGATCGTTCAGGACTTCGCTGCCAACAATTAATATTTTACACACCAGTAAAAAACTCAAGCAATGCCAAAAATTAAAATGCCCAAAGGGACTCCTTCCATAGACATGACGCCTATGGTTGACTTGGCGTTCTTGCTTGTGACCTTTTTTATGTTGACGGCTTCATTCCGTACTGCAGAGCCAGTTACCGTTGAAACACCATCAAGTATCAGTGACAAAATCATTCCTGAAAATGTCATTATGGTAACCCTTGATCGTGACGGACGCGTATTCTTTAACCTCTCAGACCCTGAAGCCCGCAAAGAAATGCTCGGCAGCATGCTCACTAAATACAAAGTAAATTTGAACGAAGAGCAAGTTGAAGAGTTTTCCTTCATGTCAACTTTTGGTTGTACTATGCAAGAACTTCCTGCATACATGAATACTGAAGCAGCTAGACGCGTAGATTTTCCTACTAAAGGAATTCCTACAGACTCTACACGCAACGAATTATTAGACTGGATTTCATTTGCAGCTGCGGCTGCGGCCAACACCGGAAAAACTGCTTTTGAAGAAGCAAAACTTAAAGGTGGCGAACCAAAAATGGAAGATTTCAAGCCTAAATTCATCTTGCGTGTCGATTCTAAAACGCTCTATAAAGATGCAGCTACAGTTATTGATGTATTCAGAGAATTGAATTTGAATAACTTAAATTTTGTAACCTCTGCGGAAGCAATTCCGGTTAATTAACATCACATGGCAGAAATCGCAGAAAGCGGCGGCGGCGGCCACGGCAAAGGTAAAAAAAGAGCGAAGAAAGGCTCCACGCGTGTCGACATGACACCAATGGTTGACCTTGCCTTCCTTCTACTAACATTCTTTGTCTTGACCTCGACTTTTAGTAAGCCTAAGGTCATGCCCCTGAATTATCCCGCAAAAGTTAAAGACCCTAAATCTGTTAAAGCACCTAAGGTCAACAACGCGGCTACATTTATTTTATCCGACAACAAAGTTTACTACTACCGTGGTGAATTTTACCCTAAAACGAAGCCCGGACCAAACGGCCCTACTCAATTAGAAGAGGCTAATTTCGGTTCCGGTGAAAATAGTGTCAGAAAATTGTTAGCTTCTTGGAACGAATACGTTATTAGAAATAAGGCGATTCTTCAACAAAAGCTCGACAAAAAGCAAATTGCTGATAGCACCTTTACAAGGTTAGTAGACGAACTCACTGTAGACAAAGAAGCAGTAAAAGTTCTGATCAAAACTGACGATAAAGCGCTGTGCAAAAGCTTCATTGACTTAGTTGACGAACTCAAGATAGCCAATGTCGGTGTCATTGCACCTACAGACCTATCGCCTGCAGAGAAGGATTTGTTAAAAGAAAAAAACTAAAGTCATGACAGTCATTTATATCATCGTAGCGCTCGTCACCGGTTTCTCACTCTTTGACTACTATGTCAACAAAAACTGGGAAGCCATTACTTCAGTAAACAGAAATGAAGCTGTTTTTGCGCACCGCAATCGCGAATATGGTGCCTACGTTCTGCGTTCAGGCTACAACAAGCGCATGAGTCTCATCATGGGTGGCTTGGTTGCCTTAGCAGCCTTAGGTTTCGTGGCTAACCTCATCATTAAAAATCTTCCTAAAGACGAGATTAAAAAGCCAAAAATCAGTGAAAAGAACTTCACTATTGAGGCACCTAAAGAAGATGTGCCGCCACCGCCACCGCCACCAGAAACACCACCGCCACCAATGACGGCAACCCAAGCGTTCATTGCACCGGTAGCTGAAGACGACGTCGTGGAAGACGAATTGCCTACACAGGAACAGCTAAATAACACGCCTATCTCTACAGAAACAACTGAAGGTGACGAGAGTTGGGGTATTCCTAATACCCAAGAAGACGGTCCTGCACTTGTCGACAACACACCAGTTGTAGAAGAAGTCGTTGATGTCGCTGAAGAAGATGCGGAATTCCCTGGCGGTTACGACAAGCTTGCTGATTTCATCAATAATACACTTGTTTATCCAGATGAAGCACTTGAACTTGGCGTCAAAGGTAAAGTAATGGTCCGCTTTGTAGTAGAAAAAGATGGTCGCATCTCTAATGCTACTGTTGAAAGACCTATCGTTGAGTGCCCAGCTTGTAACAAAGAAGCCCTTAGCGTAATCAACAGAATGCCAAAGTGGGTTCCAGCTAAAAATGCGGGTCGTCCAGTGCGCCTCTGGGTGCGCATCCCGATCATTTTCGATACCCAATAGATTTTTTACAATTCAATTAAATCCCCATTTCGATGGGGATTTTTTTTCTCTAATAATATGCAGTACATCCAATATTTTTTAGGAGCTTTAGTAGTGGTGCTTTGCCTTGGTTTCGCAGGCCTATTAATCACTACAGACCTCTTCCCTATGGAAATTTGGCGCAGAAATATTCTAGTTTCTGTATTCATCTTATATGCGGCCTATCGAGGTTTTCGCGTATATTCCGGATTCAAAAAACAACAAAATGAAAGTAAGCATGAGCACTAAATTGATCTTTATCGGACTACTTGTTATCCTGAGTGCTTGCGATAACAATAACAACCCCTTTGTATATCAAAAAGATGCCCATGGACGCGGCAAAACCAAGATTCACATAGAAGAATCTTTCAAGCCACTCTTCACCACGTGTATCGAGACCTTCATGAGCCAGTTTCCAAAGGCAAAAGTTACCGGTATATACGGTCCGGAAGATCAACTCATTGCTGATTTCTATAATAACAAGACAAAAACAATTGTTATCTCTCGTGATTTTAATGATCAAGAGAAAGCCTACCTCAAAAGCAAAAATGTGTCGTATCGCAGTGATAAAATTGCCTCAGATGCCATCACTATTATTATGCACCCAAGCATGACCGATACCATCTTAAGCGTCGCTCAACTAAAGGCGCTTTTATCAGATAACAATGCTAAACTTCCGTCTAACAAACTGGTTTCAAACATTGTTTTTGATCAAAAGGGCTCTGCCAATTTCAATTACATGACCAACATGTTGCAAGTCAATAAATTGGCCACTCGTGTTTCTGCAGTAAATTCTAATGAAGAAGTCATCAATTATGTCAAAACGCATCCAAATACAATTGGTGTGATTGGCCTCAATTGGGTCTCTGACCAAGATGATCCCGAAGCACTTAATTTCTTAGATGGGCTTCGCATTGCAGATATCTATATCAAAGACCCTGAAACAGCTTGCAAACCCTATGCAGGTTACATTTATACTAAAGAATATCCGCTCATTCGCGACATCTGGATGATCAATAAAGGGCGTAGATCAGGTCTAAATACAGGCTTTGTTCTTTTCATGAAAAAAGACGACAAAGGCCAGTTAATGATCCAAAAAGCAGAATTGGTTCCGGCGCTTACACCAGTCCGACTCGTTTTGCAATAAATAAATTAATAAAATAATATCGGGCACAATTTTTGTTTCCCAAAAAACTAGGTTATTTTTGGCCGCAAATTGAATGATTAAATTTTAGAAACCATGAGACGCATATTGCTACTTAGCACCCTCTTACTTACCGGTTATTCTTTCGCTCAAACCCTACAATCAGCTAATAACAAAGCTGAAAACGAGCGCTACCGCGATGCTATTAACGAATTTAAAAAGTTAATTGCCGCTGATCCAATTAACGGTGAGAACTACTTTTATTACGGTGACTGTTACTTTGAAATGGAAGACCTCGACTCTGCAAAAATGATGTGGAGAAAAGGATATGAAGTAGATAAAGTGCGTGCATTACCTATTGTAGGTTATGGTCGTGTTCTTTGGTTAGAAGGCAAAACTACAGAGGCAAAAGCTGAATTCACAAAGGCTTTATTATTGGCTAAAAAAGACAAACTAAAGAAAGCTGAAGTCATTCGTGGTATTGCTGAAGTCTATATCGAGGCACCAAATAAAAACCTTGACGAAGCTCTAATTTTACTGGAAGAGGCCATTATTAAAGATCCTAAAAACGAAGACAACTATTTGTTGAAAGGTGATGCCCTTTATGCACGCAATTCTTCTGATGCATCTGAAGCATTAAAAGCATACAATCAGGTTTTAACCATCAATCCGAAATCTCCAAGAGGTATCGTTCGTAAAGCACTCATTTATCAGCGTGCTAAAAACGAAGTTGAAGCAAATAAGATGTACAACGAAGCAAAAGCTATTGACCCTACATATGCGCCTGCGTACCGTTTGAATGCCGAGCTTTATATGATGTTTGGTAAGAATGAAAAAGCCATTGAAAACTGGGAGAAGTATTTAGAGCTCAATAATAACCTTGAATCTAGATACCGTTATGCTAATGCCTTATTTGGATTTGGTGCCAAAGCGTATCCTACCTTATTGCAACAACTTGATTATTTAACGTCAAACGGTATGTCTAATTTTTACACGGAGCGTATGTATGCCTTTAGCTATGCTGAAAACACAACAGACTCTCTTGCGTTAGACAAAGCCCTTGCTGCTTCTGATCGCTTCTTTGCCATGGTTCCTAAAGACAAAATCAATTACCAAGATTACAAAGTTAGAGGTAACATTTTCCAGAAAAAAGGCAATGATAGTTTGGCTATTGTAGAATTCGAAAAAGCTTCTCAAATCAACGACATTGCGGCTAAAGAATTATCAGCTGAGTTGATCAAACTCTACAACAAAAATAAACTCTACGAGAAAACAATCGTGGCTTATGAAGCACGTCGTAAACTCAATGGCAAACTACAAGCTGCTGAAGAATATGATTTAGGTAAGGCTTATTATTTTGGAAGAAACGACTACAAATCAGCCGACAGTATCTTCCAAATTGTCATCAAGAACGATTCAACTTATGTGCCAGCTTATATTTTTAGAGCGCGCAGTAACTACAAGATGGATACCAACAATGAAAAATGGATGGCTTTGCCTTTCTACATGAAAGTTACCGAGATTGTAAAACCTGAAGATCGTCAACAACCTACAAAAAAGACTTATGTTCTCGAATCATTGCGTTACGTTGCTGACTACTATTCAAAATCTGAACAAAAAGACTTAGCAAAGGCAAAATTGTACTTTGAAGAGATTCTTAAAGTTGAACCTAACGATGCGGTAGCCAAAAAGGCGCTAGGCATCAAAGATCCTGCTCCGGTAACAGCTCCAAAGCCAGGAACTCCATCAACAACACCAAGAAATTAAGATCATCTTCTAAATAAGAATAGAACTTATATTCAATAGTAAGGGCGGCCCTGCGGGCCGCCCTTATTTATTTCTCGTGCACTTCACTTAATTACTGTTGTAAGCTCAAGTATCGGGCAACGTATTTTCCGATGATATCAAACTCTAGATTGACGTGATCATCTACCTTTAACTGATGAAAATTCGTGTGCTCATAGGTATACGGAATGATACAAACCGAAAAGCGACCTTTTTGAGAATCTACAACTGTTAGGCTGGTTCCATTCACTGTAATGGAGCCCTTTTCTACCGTTACAAATTCTTGAGGATGCTCAAAGGTAAAGCGCCATGAGCCATTTTCATCAAGTACTTCGGTACACATGCCAATACAATCTACATGACCCTGCACCATGTGGCCATCCAAACGGCCACCAAGTTGCATACAACGCTCTAAATTTACTTTGGTGCCTTCTTTCCATTGGCCTAAATTGGTTTTAAGAAGGGTTTCGTGTATGGCGGTGACCACGTGTTTTTCGTGGTCTTGGGCTACAACGGTTAAGCAGCAGCCATTGTGCGCCACACTCTGGTCAATTTTAAAGCCAGCGGATAGAGCCGAAGAAATGGTAAAGTGAATATTGCCTGCTTCTTTTCTTATTTCGGAAACAGTGCCGATGTTTTCTATGATTCCTGTAAACATAAGGTAAAATTAACCAATCTGCTCGGACTAAGCCAATGATAGGTCTTTGATTAACAATTGTAAGGTGGTTCGGTTCTGATAGGTGTTGGCCGTAATTTGAAATACCAGATCGATATAAACTCCTGGCATTAGTTCTTCATTGAGTTCTGGCATATTGAAGCCAATTGCATCAATATTGGTAGGGTAATTATCTTGAGTAAGTTTGAGTTTAAGATGTGCATCTTTAAGAAGACGATGCTCTAGCACTAAACAATTTTTGACTAAGAAAGTACCATGCAAATTGCCTGGGCCGCAAGGTTCGAAGGCCTCTAAAATTTTTAATATTCTTGGGAAGTGTAAGTTGGGGTTTGTTCCAAGCTCTTTGAATTCCAATTGTACGTCAATTGAGACTTGTCTTTGAAGCTGCTGACCCTGAAGGGCATTCTTGACTGCTGCATCAAAGGCACTACGAAAAGTACTGAAGTTTTCTGGTAATAGACTGAGGCCTGCAGCAAACTGATGACCTCCAAATTGTGTGAGGTGTTCTTGACACTGGTCTAGGAGCGCATAAAGATCTAGGGGCGGCATGCAACGTGCAGAACCCGTTATTAGACCATTCGATTCAGTAAGAACGATTGTGGGTTTATAGTGCTGTTCTATGATGCGCGAAGCAACGATACCTACGACACCCTTGTGCCAACTCGGATCAAACACAATATTTGAAAAACGCGCTGCTTGCTCAGCATCTGCTTCGAGCAGCTCTAGCGCCTCTTGGGTCATATCTTGGTCGAGGGTGCGCCGATAAGCGTTGTCTTGGTCAATGTCTTTGGCCAAAGCTTGAAGTTCTTGTTCGTCGTCACTGAGCATCCAGGCAACTGCCCGGGCACCAGAAGCGATACGACCAGCGGCATTGATGCGTGGTGCAATTACAAAAACGAGGTCTCGGAGAGAAAGCGGGAAAGATTTCTTGGCTAATTCTAATAATATTTGAAACGCACGACGCGGCTTGGCATTGATTTGCTTGAGGCCTTCAGCACAGAGCACTCTGTTTTCATCTAGTATTTCTACGATGTCTGCACCAATGGCTAGTGCCACTAAATCAAGACTTTTATAAAGCGTTTGTGTATCAAGGCCGTTATGTAAGTAGTAGGCTTGTAAAAGTTTAAAGGCAACACCGCAACCACAAAGTTCTTTATAAGGGTAACTGCAGCCAGCTTGCTTGGGGTTTAAAATGATCCCAGGCGGCAAAGTTTGATCTGGCTGATGGTGATCACAAACGATGACATCGATATGAGCGGAAATAGCTCGTTGTAATTGTTCATGCGCTTTGATACCGCAGTCCAGGGTGATGAGTAGGTCAAATTGGTTTTCAATAGCGTAGTCAATTCCTTGCTGGCTAACGCCATAGCCCTCTTTGTAGCGATCCGGGATGTAGTAAATGCAGTCAAGTCCTAAAAGGTTAAGTTGCTCGTGCATGAGGGCAACAGCAGTAGTGCCATCTACATCGTAGTCGCCATAAAGAAGGACCTTTTGTTGCTTTGTAATGGCAACATGCAAGCGCTCAACAGCCGAGGCCATTTGGTACATCAGAAAAGGGTCATGTAATTGGCTTAGGTTGGGCCTGAAAAAAGTAACCGCGGCTGCGCGCGTTTCGATTTGTCGGTGCAGCAGCAGTTGCGCAACAAAATTCGGGACCTGAAGTTCCTGAGATAAGGTATGTATAGATTCAGCCGGCGCTGAATCTTTGAGCTGCCAGTTTGCTTTCATTTGACAAAGTTACAAGAAGATGAACTGCTGGGTTCCGTTATTCTACGTAACTGAGCTTCAACATATTGGTGCCACCTAAATCTTCAAGTGGAATTGACGCCACGTTAATCACGACATCACCTGAGTTGAGGTAACCTTCTTCTTTCATGAGGTACTTGATATCGGCAATGGTGTGATCTGTTGAAATGCGCTTGTTATAGAAAAAGGCACGAACGCCCCAAACTAAATTGAGTTGGGTAAGGATTTTTCTGTTGCTCGTAAAGACATAAATATAAGATTCTGGTCTTTGGGAAGCAATTTTGTAGGCTGTATAGCCCGAATAAGTCATGGTTATGATGGCATTGGCCTCAACGCGCTGCGCCAAACGGCAAGCATTGAAACAAATAGAATCAGAAATGAAGCGCGGATTACCTTTTGGTGGCAACTCTTCTTTATGATAAAGACTAGGGTGACCTTCCATTTCTTTGATAATATTGGCCATGGTTTGCACCACTTGCACTGGGTACTGACCAACTGAAGTTTCTCCGGAAAGCATGACCGCATCTGCGCCATCTAGGACCGCATTAGCGACATCATTTACCTCTGCTCTACTTGGTGTGAGGCTATTTAGCATGGATTCCATCATCTGGGTAGCCACAATTACTGGTTTGGCTTTAGAGATGGATTTACTAATGATCATTTTTTGAATGAGTGGTACATTTTGATACGGAATCTCAACACCGAGGTCTCCGCGTGCAACCATCAGGGCATCGCTTGCTTCAATGATGGCATCTATGTTTTCGAGTGCTTCGGGTTTTTCAATTTTTGCAACAACCTTAGCAATGCTGCGCTTTTTAGCGATACGCGCTTTCAAATCAGTGATGCACTTTTCGGTGCGCACAAAAGAAAGACCAATCCAGTCTACACCAAGTTTGAGTGCGTAGTCTAGATCCTCAATGTCTTTTTCAGTGAGCGAAGGCATCGAAATTTTGGTATTTGGGAAGTTGACGCCTTTCTTAGAGCAAAGCAAACCGCCTTGAATCACCTCACAGCGAATTTTTGATTTTTTGTCGGTTTCTTTGACTTCTAGCACCAGCTTGCCGTCATCGAGTAGGATGCGCTCACCTGGGTTGACATCACGAGGTAATAAGTTATAGTTAATAGAAAAGCGTTGGTTGTTTCCGAGTACTTTGTCGACTACAACTTCTATTTGCTGGCCAACCTCGATCAAAACGCCATTGTTTTCCATTTCGTGGGTTCTGATTTTTGGGCCTTGAAGGTCAGCTAGAATGGCAACATTAAGGCCAAGTTCGTCATTGAGTTCACGGATGAGTGCTACAGCACCTGAGTGATCTTGGTGAGAGCCGTGTGAAAAATTAAGGCGGCAAACATTAAGCCCTGCCAACATCATGTCTTTTAATGTTTCTTTTTTGAGCGATGCTGGGCCCATTGTTGCAACAATCTTTGTTCTTTTCATTTTAACTTGTTAAGTAATCAATTAATTCAAACTCTTCATGGTTGAACTCAAAAATAGCAACAACTCCATTGATGCTTCTCAGTTTTGATTGAAGCGTTGTAGCCGGATGTGAGTTATTCTCTTTTAAAATGAGAAAATAATCGATCATGGGGCGATCTGCTTGCAAGAGTTGTTGCTCTTGTTTGTTTTTCACTAAAAAAAACTTAGTGAGTAATTCTTGGTCTTCATAATAAAAGTATCTGAATTGCTGATTACTTTTAGTTTTTGGGACGAAGACTTCAAAACTATCTTCAGTTTTTTCTAGATGGATGCCCAAAACTTGATTGAGTTCCCAAGTGAGTCTGTAGTCGGCAAATGCCGAGGAAATGCCATAAATTTCGAAGGGCTGCTCTTCATCGAAGGTCAGTTCGTATTTTTTGACTTTTCCCATAGTGTCAAATTTACACAATTAAGTCTTACTCGACATCAACAATCTGTTGTCAATTCATTTCATTTCAATAAGTTTTTGCGACACATTTAATAAGTACATTTGATTCTCAATACACACTATGAACAACAAGCACGCTCTCCTTATTCTTTTTGTTTTTTTAGCTCAGGCAGGCATTTCACTTGCACAGCCGGACAAAATGATCACCAACCGCGACAACTATTTTTGGCAATTTGGAATCGCCTGGACGGCCTCTGATGACGACGGACAAGAACTCAACCCAATGCCCGCTGATCAATTGCATGGTGCCATTATCCCAACACGACTCTACGTGGATCGCTATATTTATAACGGCTGGAGCGTTGAGGGTGTTTTAGGCGCACAAACCTATGACTCGACTAAAATGGTCAATGATTCAATGGGGGTAAATGGCTTCTTGGGCTATTTTGATGCTGCACTCAAATATTCCTTTTACAAGCAACTCGGACGCGGCGCTCTAGACCCTTATTTAGGCGCTGGCGCTGGCTTTACCATCAGAAACAACAACCCCAGACAAAGTGCACCTGGACTCACCCCTACTGTTAACCTTTCTGCTGGTTGTACTTTTTGGATGAGCAAACAAATCGGATTACAAGCTCAAGGCGTTTATAAATTTGGTTTGGTTGATGTTTTAGGCGCTTCGTCTTATAGCCAATATAGTCTAGGTGTAGTTTATAGAATCGAAAAAACAGATGGCTACAAAAGTGACTTTCACAAATCGAAATACAAAATTCCTAGAAAGCCATCTAGAATCAAGATCGAGAAATCGGGCGACGAGTCTTAGTTAAGAACCTCCATTCTTTTGGTGGTCTCTTGATCAGTGGTAACAATGCCATAGTAATAGATGCCATTGGCCAACTTTGTAGAGTCAAAACGGATGAGATGGCCTCCTTTGTCAAATTCTTGGTTTGCCAACTCATGAATCATAACACGATCTTTCCAGATGGCAAACTGAACCTTTTGTGGGGCAGGGCAAACAAAATAAAAAGATAATTCACCACTTGCTGGTTCTTGGTCTAGGTTATAAAGTTCACAATAATCTTTATGTACGATTTGTCCTTGCTGAAAGCGCTTCAAGAGGCGCTTGTAGGCTATAACCGCCAAAAGAATTAAAAAACTAACAAATAAGAATTTTACTATTGCTTCCATTATAATGAGATTATACCAGGTATTTTTGAGGCGCGTTCATATACTTCAATGATTGTTTGGGCAGACAACATGACTTCTTTGGCACTCACGCTCACGTACTTACCTGTCTGAGATTCGTGAAACACAACTTCACTGTTTTCGTCAAAAAGGGCGCTTACTTGTGCCAAATGTTGGTTGTCATTGGGAACAATAAATTTGAACAAATAAATGTTAGGCCATTCTTGTTGTTCGAGCTGTGCTAGCAAGCTATCAAAATTCCCCATGACACAAAATTACGAACTTGCGTTGTACCAAAGCGTTCAATTTTTATATTTGTTTACATGCATTTGAAATCTATTGGTCTTACTTTATTGTGCTTTGTGCTGCTAGCTTTCGCAAGTTGGCCTACCGCTACCCCAATTCAGCTTGAAACTGCTCCTCAAGCAATTGCAAACTCGACGCCTTTTACATCCTGTTCACCTGAAATCTATACCAAACAACTTAATAATTATCTGAACCAATATATGGACAGATCGGTAAAGCAAGGGATTCAGCCAGTGGCAAATACAAGTGGCCTCAGAAAAGCTTATAAGGCCAAGAAATTAGTTTTGGTACAAAAGAATACCGGTTACGAACTTGATACATTTCAATATTCATACGCTTTTCTGACGCCATATGCGCATCAAATCTTAAATGAAATCGGGAACGCTTTTAAAGATTCAATTGCACAAACCCACCTCCGTGACTGCAATTTGATTGTTACTTCCATGACCAGAACTAAATATACGGTTTCCAAACTCGTGAAACATAACAAAACGGCGGTTAAGAAAAGTCCGCATTTGAATGGCAATAGCTTTGACTTCTCCTTTTCAAGATTTACAAGTCATCAACCTTTAAGTGCTAACGAACGTCAATATTTACAAACCACCATTTCAAAAATTCTCTTGCACTTCAAGCAAGCTGTTAAAATTTGGGTGACCTATGAAGCCAACGAAGAATGTCTTCATGTGGTAGCAAGAAAAGGCGTTTAGTTGTAAATTTGCACATGCGCTCTCTCCTGCTCTTCTTATTTCTTGCAACTGCTACCTATGCTCAAAAACAATTAGTTGCTAAAAAAATTGATACAAAAATCACCATCGACGGTATACTCAATGAATCCGTATGGGACACAAATAATCCGGTAGAAAAATGGACACAAATCAAACCCAATCCAGGGCAAGCATCCGCATTAGCAACAAGTGTTCAGCTTTGCTACGATGACGATGCTTTATACTTCGGAATTTTTTGTCAAGACTTCCCCGATTCCATTTCCAAAGTGCTCTCGCTTCGCGATGACTACAACCCCAATTGCGATATCATTGGGATCTTTTTAGATACTTACAATGACAATCAAAACGGTTTCTACTTTGGGCTCACGAGTCGAGGCGTTCAGCTCGATGCCAAAATTTTTACCAATAATTACAACGACCAACTTAATTTAGTTTGGCACAGCGCAGTAAATATCAGTGAAAATGGCTGGCATGCCGAAATCAGGATTCCTTATTCTGCCATTCGTTTTCCAAAAACCGAAGTTCAAAATTGGGGTATCAATTTTGGGCGACAAATTGCCAGAACCCGTGAAGAATCTGCTTGGGTTGCTGTGAATCCGGACCTAGAAAACATGCTACTTGAAAGCGGCGATGTAGTCAATGTAAAAAATATCACGCCTCCGCTGCGTTTGGCCCTGATGCCTTATGTTTCGGCCTATGCCAATGAAGGATTTAACCAAGATGGCAGCAAAGGCCTTCTGAAATCATTCAATGGCGGTATGGACATCAAATATGGTATCAATGAAGCTTTTACACTTGATGTCACGCTTGTCCCGGACTTTGGTCAGGTGGTTTTTGATCAGCAGGTCTTGAATTTGTCACCTTTTGAGGTGCAATTCAATGAAAACCGACAGTTCTTTACAGAAGGAATGGAACTTTTCAATAAGGCCGGCATCTTTTACAGCCGCCGCATCGGAATTCAAGCACCTTACCGCGTGAGTCAGACCTTACTAAATGAGGGTGAGTATTTGCAAAATGCTCCAGGATCTTCTCAGCTTTATAACGCTTCAAAAGTTTCTGGCCGCATGGGCAATGGCTTAGGTGTTGGTGTATTTAATGCAGTCAATGCGCAGCAATATGCAACTGCCATTTCAACAATTGATGGCGGACAACGAGAAGTTTTAGTCTCGCCTCTTACCAACTACAACGTAATGGTTTTTGATCAAAATTTAAAGAATAACTCATCAGTTACCTTTACCAATACCAATGTTTGGAGAGCTGGATCTTTTTATGATGCCAATGTTTCTGCCCTCAATTTTAATGTCAATACGGCCAATAACGACTACAATATCAACGGAAAAGGAATTATTTCTTCTCAGTTTGATCAAAATAATACACTTGGGCATAACCTCAACTTAAATGTTCAGAAACAGCGCGGTGCACTAATTGGCGGTATTGGTTACCTCGAAGAATCCGATACCTATGACCCAAATGATTTAGGTTTTAACTACAACAATAACCGTCGGATTTTTGAAATCAGTAGTGCCTATCGTGAGTTTAACCCAAAATGGGAAACGCTCATGAAATGGACAGTCAGTGCCAATTTTTCACAGACCTACTTATATAACCCGCAGGCCTTTACAAGCAACATGGCAACCCTCAACTTTTTTACGGTGACCAAGCGCTTCAATGCCATGGGCTTTAATGGTGGCGTTACGCCGAATTCCACACATGATTATTTTGAACCAAGAAGCTGGGGTGCAGTCTTTAACATCCCAAGGCTTGCCTTTGTCAATGCGTGGTTCTCGAGTAATTATCAAAAACCTTTTGCGCTTGATATCGGCGGAAATTTCTTAGCCTATGAGCACAGCCCTTGGAAACAATATGCTTACAATATTTCTCCAAGAATTCGCATTGCTGATGCCTTATTCCTCGTCTATAACTTTGAAAAAGAACTGCAAGTGAACAATTTTGGCTATGCCATTGCATTTGGAGACCCCGCGCAAGATGTAGACGGAATTTTATTCGGGCAACGCGACAGAAATACCACCATTCAAGGTCTTTCTGCCGATTACATTTTGACCAACCGCATGGCGCTTAGCTTGCGCTTGCGTCATTATCGCTCTACCCTAAAATATGCAGCTTATTTTACCATTCAAGAAGACGGAAGCCTATTGGCACTTCCCGATTTTAATGGATTATCTGCTTCAGGAAAACCAGCATACGATATCAATTACAATGCCTTCACTATAGACTTTGTATACCGATGGGTTTTTATGCCAGGTAGCGAATTGAATATTGTCTGGAAAAATTCAGTCTTTGCAGGTAATGATGCGGTCAGCACACCTTATTGGCAAGACCTCAGCAACACCTTGCAAACTGGTGCACTCAATAGTTTTTCCATGAAGCTCATTTATTGGCTTGATGCCCAGCAACTCAAAAAATCAAGAAGCCAATTACCACGCTGAGTAATTCCCATCACCATGTACATAAGCGCGGTTAGAGGCTTGGTCCGGTGAGAACTCAGTCACGTAAGGATACACCACCTGATCTTTCCAGAAAACGGTCTTTCCGGTTGGTACGGCAATTACCAACTCCACCTCTTGGTCACGCATTCTGTCATAAGAAGGGAATGAAAGTCCACTAGAAAATATCAATGC
>JBEBBE010000063.1:0-5940 GCA_041158525.1 Bacteroidota bacterium
CGACCCGCTAAACAAACCTGTTTACCATCTTCAAACTTTTCTTTGATTTCGGCAGCAAAAGCATCTACAGGGTAGAGCGCTGCTGGATAAGGATCAATACCTAATTCGCGTAGCTTATGAAGCGATTCGCGGCGTTGGATTTCTTGTTCAGAAAGTTCTGGGTGGCTCATGTTTGTTCAATTTCAGCCACAAAGATAGGACTAAAATTTCCCTTTCGCTAAAATTCCTGTAGTTGAATAACCCTCCACAAAAGGAATGGTCTGTACTTTTCCGCCGTAAGATTTCACGAAATCTGACCCGACAATATAGTTTTTTGCACTAGCATCGGTTTGATTTGCATCGTAGTCTGCACCTTTTAAAAGCACATCGGGCTTTAAGTTTTCGATGATTTCAAGGGGTGTATTTTGTTCAAAAAGAACGACAGCATCTACAAAACTTAAAGAAGCAAGTACAAGTGCTCTTGCAGCCTCTGGGTTTACGGGTCTGTTTGGTGCTTTGTCAAGTGCTCTGACAGATGCATCGGTGTTGATGGCAACAATGAGGTGTTGAGCGGTGTCAGCGGCTTGAGCTAAATAACTCACATGCCCTAAATGAAGGATGTCAAAACAACCATTGGTGAAGGCGACACTTTCACCTTTGAGTGCCCAAATATTGCGCAATCGAAGGGCGTCATCCCAACTAAGAACTTTGTTATTTAGATTTGATAAACGCTTGCTCATTGTAATGTTTACGAGAGCAAGTTAGTTTGTTCGTTAGGAAAAACCAAAGATGGTTTGAAAATTTTTGCTTCTTCAAATTCCATCATGGCATATCCGATGATAATAATGATGTCATTGATAGCAACTTTGCGCGCGGCAGGGCCGTTCAGGCAAATCATGCCGGAAGCGCGATCACCTTTGATTACATAAGTTTCAAAGCGCTCACCGTTATTGATATTAACGATTTGCACTTTTTCACCTTCAATAAGGTTGGCCGCTTCCATGAGCGCTTCATCGATGGTGATGCTACCGATATAATTGAGGTCGGCTTGCGTCACACGCACGCGATGAATTTTCGATTTTAAGACGTTGATGTACATAATAAATAGCGGCGCAAAATTAAGTCAATTTAACCGATTCACACAACATATTGTCGATGAGTCTTACTTCTCCACAAAAAGCAGCCACACAGCAAATCTGTTGCGCCTGCCAATTACTCAGGTTTTTTAGGCTTAGCGGGTCTACGATTTCAAGATAATCTATTTGAAGTCCGACTTGTGAAATGATATTTTTTGCCTCATTTTTTGCCTCAGCAATCGAAAGCATTCCTGTATTTTCTTGGACAAAACGGAGGGCCTTTGAAATAGCCAAAGCTTTTTCCCTGTCTGAACTAGAAAGCCTTTGGTTGCGGCTACTCATGGCCAGACCATCAGGATCTCTTTTGGTAGGACAACCAATGATCTCAATTCCAAATTGATAATGCGCATTGAGTTTGCGAATAATGGCCAATTGTTGGAAGTCTTTTTCGCCGAAGTATGCTTTGTGTGGTTGAATCAGTGCAAATAAATGATGCACAACATGTACCACGCCGTCAAAATGTCCGGGCCTTTTTTCACCTTCCAATACCATTCCAATTTCTCCGAGTTCCATTGGTTCGAAGGGCAGGTTTTGTGGGTACATTTCTGACTCAGTAGGGGCAAAAACTATTACATTATCCATACCATGTAACAAAGCGATATCCGCTTCAAGGGTTCTAGGATAAGCCTGTAAATCAGCTTGTTGGTTAAATTGTCTAGGATTGACAAAAATCGAAACGAGTACGATATCATTTTCCTGTGCAGCCTTTTGTACAAGTGACAAATGCCCGGCATGCAAGGCGCCCATCGTGGGCACAAAACCCAATTTTTTATGGTCTTGAGCTAGTTGCTTTCGCCATAGGCTAATTTCATCTCGAGTCACAAAGGTTTGCATTGCTCCGTCTAAAGTGTTGATTAGAATCGGACAAAGCTAGAGCTTTTTAGGATAGTTCATGATTAATTCGTAATTTTGCTAGCATATTCAACTGAATGGAAAAGAAGAAAATCCTATTTATTTCTCAAGAAATCTTTCCTTTCTTACCAAAATCTGAAATTTCCGGCAGCGCTAGACGCATCACCCAGGCAGTTCAAGATGCTGGTAAAGAAATCCGTGTATTTACGCCTCGCTTTGGTGCAATTAACGAAAGACGTCATCAATTACATGAAGTGATTCGCTTGTCGGGTCTCAACATCAGCATCGATGACCACGATCACCCACTCATTATCAAGGTGGCTTCTGTTTCGGCAGCCCGCATGCAAGTATATTTCATCGACAACGATGATTACTTCAAGCGCAAAACTTGTTTACAAGAGGAAGACGGTAAATTTCACCCAGACAACGACGAACGCGCTATGTTCTTCAGCAGAGGCGTCCTCGAAACAGTGAAAAAATTAGGTTGGCAACCAGATGTCATTCATTGTCATGGTTGGTTAACTGGTATCATGGCGCTTTATATCAAGCACATTTTCAACAAAGACCCGCATTTTAAAGAGACCAAAGTTGTTTATAGCCTCTATAACGATAGCTTCAACGAGCCTTGGGATCCACGTTTCGCTGAAAAATTAGCTTTCGATGGTTTCCCACAAGACATCGCCGATGCCTTAAAAGACAGCAGCTTTGAAAACATCACTAAAGTGATTTTATCGCATTGCGATGGTGTAAATATCGCTGTAGAAGGCCTTAACGCGCCGCTTCAAAAACTTTATGATGAGTGTAACATTCTCAAAATGCCGTACGTCTCAGAAGAACATCAAGGCAAAGAGCTTTCCGCTTTCTTTGATAAAGTAATTGAGTCTAACGTCTTAGCATAAACGCATGAAAGCAATCAGCGCATTGGCAATTTTGTTGCTTTTTGTGACAGCCTGTACCAAAAAGAACCCAAATCTTGGAAAAGATATCATTGACCCAAATGCCTTGCTCAATGGTGTCACTACCGATACCTTCGATCTCATTACTTATTCCATCTTAGAAGATTCTACAGAAACTAAAAATGCGTCCAACGTACTTTTGGGTTCTTACATCGACCCTAAATTTGGAAAAGTGGAAGCTTCGGTTTTTACTGAATTCAGACTCCCTGGCCTGAATCCTAACTTCGGAGACCCCAACCAAATTGTCATTGATTCCTTTGTACTTGCTTTTGAATACCTCGGCTATTATGGTGATCTCAGCGCTCAAACCTTTGAAGTTTATGAGCTTTCTGACTCTATTCAAAATGACGCAGCAGTTAAATACTATCAATTTTCCTCGCTCAACACAGTCGGGCAAAATTGGGTAGCACAAGGTCAAGGCACCATTACTCCCGATCCAATTAATCCAACTATTGTTGCTGGCAAAGAAGTGGATCCACAATTGCGCATCCACCTTGACACCATGAAAGCTTGGTCTTTTATCAATCAGTCGATTAACAACCCAACCACTTTCGCATCCAATGCTGCGTTTCAAGACTTCTTCAAAGGTTTTCAGGTAAAAGTCAATAATCCGGCCCAAACATCCGGAAAGGGAGCCATCCTTTACCTTGACATCAATAACAACGCCGCTTCTAAAATGACCATCTATTTTAAATTGGCGGGCGTACCTAAAACTTATGATTTCAACATCAATTCTAATTGTGCAGATTTTACGCAGGTGAGCCATGACCAAAGCAACACGCCTGTTGCAGCGCTCTTAGCCGACAGCACTTTAGGGCAAAAATCGTTTTATGCACAAGCCAATAAGCTGCGTGCCATGATTAAAATTCCGGGTCTAGATAATTTGCCAGATAACATTATCATTCATCGTGCAGACCTCAGTTTGCCGGTCCAATTCCAAACCGGGTACCGCTACAAACCAGGTTCTCGTGTTACAGCGGCCAGTAAACTGGCAGCATCAGACGTTTATTATACCTCTTTGGGTATTGCTGGGCTCTATTCAGATGCAAAAAAGCAATACGAACTAGATATCAGAGCTTACCTTCAGTCTTTGGTCAACGGCAAACTAGAAAACACAGGCATTGTCATTTCGCCTTTGTTCTTTAGAAATTCAGCCGAGCGCATTGTATTCAATGGCGTTGAAACCACTAACAAGAAAAGCCCCAAACTCGTCGTTACCTATACAACTTATTAATTATGTGTGGAATAGTAGCCTACATTGGCAAACAAGAGGCGTATCCAATTGTCGTTAAAGGCCTCAAAAGATTAGAATACCGCGGCTATGACAGCTCAGGTGTAGCGCTATCAAATAATGGCGTACTCAATGTGTACAAACGCGTCGGGAAGGTCAGTAACTTAGAAGATTTTGCTGCCACACAAAATTGCCAAGGACATGCCGGAATTGGCCATACGCGTTGGGCCACTCATGGTGAACCTTCCGATGTCAATTCGCATCCTCACACTTCCATGGATGGCAAAATTGCCCTCATCCACAACGGTATCATCGAAAACTACGACGTTCTTAAAAAAGAACTTCTCAAAAACGGTTATGTCTTCAAAAGTGAAACAGACACTGAAGTTGTTGTTCATTTAGTAGACTACATTCAAAAGAAAGAAAACGTTTGGTTTGGCGAGGCTTTGCGTTTGGCGCTCAATCACGTTGTTGGCGCCTATGCAATTGTTGCTATGTCTTCAGATTATCCAAATCGCTTGGTTGCTGCCAGAAAAAGTAGCCCACTCGTTGTCGGAATTGGTGCCGATGGTTCTTATTATTGTGCTTCTGATGCTACGCCAATTGTAGAGTACACCAAAAAAGTAGTTTACCTTGATGACGAAGAAGTTGCCGTAATTGACCTCGAAGAAGGCCTCAAACTTTACGACATTTCTGACCAACAAAAGACACCATTTTTCCAAGAGCTAGAACTTGAACTCGAGGCACTTGAAAAAGGAGGATACGAGCACTTCATGCTTAAAGAAATCCATGAACAACCACGCTCTATTCAAGATTGTTTCCGCGGACGACTCAACTCAGACGAAGCCTGGGTAGCGCTTGGTGGTATCCGTGAATACGAGCAAAAAATGATTTCGGCCAACCGCCTCATTATTGTTGCATGTGGTACTTCATGGCATGCCGGTTTGGTAGGTGAATACCTCATCGAAGACCTCGCACGCATCAATGTAGAAGTAGAATACGCCAGTGAGTTCCGTTACCGCAACCCAATTCTCAGTGAGAATGATGTTGTCATCGCTATTTCTCAGTCTGGTGAAACCGCCGATACCCTTGCTGCCCTTGAATTGGCTAAATCAAAAGGAGCCACCATTCTAGGTATTTGTAATGTCGTTGGTTCTTCAATTGCTCGCATCACTGATGCCGGATCTTATACTCATGCTGGCCCAGAAATTGGTGTTGCCTCCACAAAAGCCTTCACCGCACAAGTAACTGTGCTTACACTAATGGCCTTGTCTTTAGCCCAAAAGAAAGGGACTATTTCAGAATCTAAATTCCGTCAGTTATTGGCTGAACTTGAAGCCATTCCAGAAAAAGTGAAGCGCGTTCTTCAAACAGATCCTGCCATTGAGAAAATTGCTGCTATCTACAAAGATGCTGCTAATGCCCTTTATCTTGGCCGCGGCAGTTCTTTCCCAGTAGCACTAGAAGGCGCGTTGAAACTCAAAGAGATTTCCTACATACACGCTGAAGGATACCCAGCAGCCGAAATGAAGCACGGCCCAATTGCCCTTATCGATGAAAACATGCCAATCATCGTGATTGCAACGCAAGGCACTTCTTACGAAAAAGTTGTTTCAAATATTCAAGAAGTTAAAGCGCGTAAAGGAAAGGTCATTGCTATTGTCACAGAAGGCGATGAACAAGTACGCCACATGGCTGACCACGTCATTGAAATTCCTGAAGTTGACGAATTCTTGGTGCCACTCGTTGCCACCATTCCACTCCAACTCTTATCTTACCACATCGC
>JBEBBE010000064.1:0-22541 GCA_041158525.1 Bacteroidota bacterium
TGACCGCATGTTTTGGTCAATTAATGGTTTGCAAGGTGGGCAAGATTTGTTTCTAGAAGATTACAACTTGGGGCGTTCAGAAACTTCTGGTTTTTGGTCACAACAACGCATGGATCGCCATGGGCAATTTCATACGGCTAATAGTGCCGGAAGCAATATCAATTGGTTAACAACTGCTTCGGTATATGCGCAATTGCCTATCAAGCCAAATATCTTTGGTGTTTTTGCTGACTTCGGTTTAGCACCAACGAGTGGCATTAACGAAAGCGCAATCGATCATTTTTACAATGCAGGTTTAGCAATCCGAATGGGTAAGGTCTTTGGCGTTTATTTCCCATTGGTTTATGGCAACAGCTATTATACGGGGCAGTTATTTACGAATTATGCCCAAAATATTCGTTTTAGTTTACGCATTAATATTGTCAACAGACTCAGTTTACACACCTTACTCAATTCCTAATCCATGTCTGAAAATCGGATTTCTTTCTCCAAATTATTCTGGCCTAGTTTCCTCGCTGTTTTTGTAGCAGGGTTAGTTGGGATGGTCTTTTTCTTTCTGATTCTTGGCGGAATCATTGGCTCTTTCGGAGATTTTGATCCAGAGCCTGTTGCCATACAAGACAAAACTGTTTTGCATGTGCGTCTGGAGGGTGTCATCGCCGATAAAAGCAGTCAGTCAATTGATGCAGCGGCATTAAAGGTTTCACGCAGTTCAGGTATCCCAGAACTATTAATTGGCCTCGAGCAAGCAGCCAACGACCGCAAGATTCGCGGTGTGTTTTTAGAAATGAAGAGTCCTGAAATGGGGATGGCTAGCGCCAAGGAACTCAGAGATGCACTTGTAAGGTTTAAACGCAACGGAAAGTTTGTAGTGGCCTATTTATCAGGAGAGCAAATATCTTACACTGATTACTACGTGAGTAGTGTTGCAGATCATCTACTAGGTATGGGGGGCTCCACCTTTCTATGGACAGGCTTGCATTCAGAGAGTTTGTTTTTGAAAAATTTACTTGATGAGCTCGAAATTGGGGTCATGGTAGTTCGTGGCAAGGAAAACGATTTTAAAAGCGCTGTTGAGCCTTTTTACCGCTCAGAAATGAGTGACTCAAGTAGAGTTCAAATGTCAGCTTTGCTTCAAGATATCTGGAAGTCAACTAGAAACGATATCGCCGAAAGCCGCAAAGTAGATACGCTCTTACTTGATTCCCTAGCCAATGCATTGGTTGTGCGCAAACTACAACATGCCTTCGATAACAAACTGATCGATAAAGTTTTTTACCGTCACGAAGTGCTGGCTTTTCTCAAAAAGAAAGTAGGTCTTGAGCAAAGTGCGGCCTTGCGTCTACAAGCTTTTGGCAAATACATGCGAGAAACTTACTACAAAGAGCAATTATTGGCCAAGCAAAAAAAGCATGTAGCTGTTATTTTAGCTGAAGGTGATGTGGTTTCTGAAGGTGAAGGTCTGAGCGCAGCAGAACTAGGAAAGATGCTCAGAGCTGTCAGAACAGACAACGATGTCAAGGCGGTTGTACTTCGGATCAATAGCCCGGGAGGTTCTGCATTGGCAAGTGAAGAAATTTGGAAAGAAGTTTCACTCACGGCTCAAAAGAAACCACTCTATGTATCCATGGGTGACTACGCCGCTTCTGGTGGCTATTACATTGCTACACCTGCCAAAAAAATCTTTGCACAAGCAGCTACAATTACTGGTTCAATTGGCGTATTTGGTATCATTCCAAATACCGGTACTTTCCTCAAGAACAAAGTAGGTATTACCACAGATGAGGTTAGGACGCATCGCCATGGTGGTTTGTCATTGCTCAGGCCGCTTAGTTCAGAAGAATACGGTTTTATGCAAGCTGAAATCGATGAGGTCTATGAATTGTTCTTAAATCGTGTGGCTAAGGGTAGAAAGCTTTCTAAGTCCCAAGTGCATAAAGTAGCAAGAGGAAGAGTCTGGACGGGTGCTAGTGCCAAAAGAGTTGGCTTGGTTGACGAAATCGGAGGTCTTTTTGCAGCTATTCAGGTGGCAAAAAATGACGTAGGTTTATCTTCAGTTGTTTTTTACCCTAAAAAAGATAAAACCACAATTGATAATTTGATCGAAATATTGGACGAAGAATTGGAAAATGAGTCCACAAAAACAAAAAATCAGCTTCCTCCTGAATTGATTTTATATTATCAAAAATACAATCAGATAAAAAAGATGAGTGGCCTACAAATGAGGCTGCCATTCACTTCTCTAAGTTTTTATTAATCAATTATTTAGCATAGTTTAGGTCCCCGCAAGTATTTTGTTGAATAAAAATAACATGAGTTTAAACAAAAATTATATATCATTGTTATTCAATAAATTAAAGGCGGTTCCCGAAAAGCCTCAAAAGAGTAGGGAAAACTAAACCTATATACTATGTTTTTTTCTTTAACAAGTGCACTTAAGGTGCAAGAACTTTTTGAAAAAGGTGACGTGTACACTTACACAGCGTTTACCTTTTTCATAGGAACGATGGCTATGATGGCCGCAGCAGCGTTTTTCTTTATGGAAATGCGCAACATGGAAGACAAATGGAAAACTTCAATTTTGGTTTCCGGAATCATCACTTTTATTGCTGCAGTTCATTATTACTACATGCGTGACTACTTCACAGAAACGCAAACATCGCCAACATTCTTCCGTTACGTTGACTGGATGTTAACCGTTCCGTTGATGTGTGTTGAGTTCTACTTGATCACTAAAAAGGCAGGTGCGAAAACAAGTTTACTTTGGAAGTTAATCATGGCTTCTGTAGTGATGCTCGTTACAGGCTACTTTGGTGAGGCAGTAGATCGCGGCAACAGCGTAATGTGGGGTGTGCTTTCAGGAGCTGCTTATTTCTACATTGCTTACCTTATCTGGTTTGGCGAAGTTGCAAAACTCGCAGAATCAGCAGGCCCAGCTGTAGCAAAAGCTACAAGAATCTTGGCTTGGTTTGTATTGGTAGGATGGGCAATTTACCCTTTAGGTTACATCATCGGTACACCAGGTGGTCTCTTCGGAGCATTCGGAAGTTCAGATCCAAACCCTTGGATGGATGTTGTTTACAACATTGGTGATGCTATCAACAAAATTGGCTTCGGTTTAGTGATCTACGCATTAGCGAAATCAGACTCTAAAGCATAATTGAACTTTACTATAAAGTGAAAGGGGGCCTCGGCCCCCTTTTTTATTTAATAAAATCTACGATCAGAAAGCAACTGATAATCGGTCAGCGTTTTTAAAAAGGCAATTAAATTACTCTTTTCGGAAGCGCTCAATTTCATACCTTTTTTTAACAAGGGGCTTAAGTTCTGGCTATTCTCTATGATCCCTTCGCTATAATGATCGAGCACCTCGTTTAAGTCCCAAAATCTACCGTCATGCATGTAAGGGTAGGTAAGGGCAACATTTCTTAAAGAAGGAACTCTGAATTTCCCATAATCTGAAATCTCTTTAGTGATTTTACCCCTTCCACTATCTGCAAAAATAGAATCTAAACCATTGTTTTGATATGAGAAATTAGTAAATAATGGTTCTTGATGACAAGCAGTGCAGCGTTGTTGAAACAATTGATACCCCTCTTTTTCGGCCTGGTTAAAATGTGCTTTTCCTTGTCGAAAGTCGTCATATTTTGTCTGATAAGATTGAATTTGACTGATGTATAGTGTGAGTGCCATAAATAATTCGTAGTCTGTAATTTGATCTACGTTGTAATGTGTTTTGAATAACTTTCTGTACGTTTCATCATGATTGAGACGATTTAACACGTGACTCATGTTGTCACCCATTTCTAGTTCATTTGTAAGCGGGCCAAGATGAAAAATTTCAAGGTGGTTGACTCCGCCGTCCCAACCAAATGCTGGGTACCAGATTAAATTCACAATGCTCGGACTATTTCGTGTTCCTTTTCTTCCATAAATACCGGTGCTGAACCGAACATTGTGATCGGCAAAACCATGTGTTTGACTATGACAACTTGCACAAGAAGTACTATGATCCGTTGAAAGGATTGGGTCAAAAAACAATTGTTTTCCGAGGTCAAACTTCCCTTTTGTATAGTCCTCTTGATGTTTGATGTACTGTTGTTTCGGAAAGTATTCTGGCACTTGGGCTTGAAAATCAGCTACTTGATCTTTTGAACAGGCATAAAAAATCAAAGCGAATAAAAAAGGAGTCGCCACTATCGAGCGGCTCCTTTTTATTAATGATAACTTGTTTTTTAAAAGCCACATTTGATTTTAATTGTGGAGATGTTCAAAGTTTACAGAGCTATAGAAATCCATGGCTAAAGACTTTGCTCTTGACCCAGGCATCATGACACTCGCACCATTGGCAATAGCATCATTGCATAGTAAATAAGATGGGCTTGCACTCATATGAATCGAACAAGCATGATCCTTATTGATCTCTAATTTTTCGGTATCAAAGTCCACCGTTTTTGTTGTAACGATATTGTGTTGTCCACTAAAACCACCTAAATGAAAAGCAAAACTTCCTGTACTCGATGCTGGGCTAGTCCCTTCGGCTTTTAACATAATGTACCCTGAATTCCAATTCCAGAACATTCCGTTGGTTGTAGATAAAGCACCTGTTTGGGCACCTGATACATTTCTTAGGCTGTCCACGCCTAATGTGTAAGTCATCGATTTGTAGGTGCCAACAGGAATTTTACTCAATGCTAATATTAGTGATGTCGGTTTGCTTAAATCAATTAAATAATAGCTATTTGAGTCTTTCCATTGCGTGCCATCCTCTTTGGTTAAGATGATATTTGAAACATAATATTTAAAGGTGCTGAAATTTAAAGCTTCGCCGTTCATTGGATGAATGTAATCAGTATTTAGGCTAAATGCTGTTCCATCCATTCCCCAAACATGTTCAAATTCTATTTCAAGCTCACCTGTTGATTTTTGTTTGTTTTTATCACAGGCACTAGATCCAATTAAAATTAGAACTGCGAGGCTTAGTAAAGAGATAATATTTTTCATTTTATTTTTTTTGTTTGATTAAGTACTGAATTGATAATTGAAGTTGAGGACCAAATTGAAGTCCTCCTTCATTGATATTTTGCCAAACTGGAATGTTGGCTTGCATGCTATAAAGCCAAGAAAAAGTCATAAGATTTAAACTTGATTTAACTTGAACTAAATGGCCTTTATGTTGACTCAACTCATCTAGTGGTTCCCAAGCCCATGTGTTGGCAGCAAAATAGTCAGCTTGGAGTCCTATTGCTGCTAGTAGACGATAACTACTTATTTTTTTATTGTAGACTAACAAGGTGGAAATTTGACTACTTGGACCATATCGAAAGGCATACTTGTTTTCGCCTTTCCATGTGTGGTTCATTTCGAATTGTATTCCAAACTGCTTTTGTATCCTTTTAAAGCCATTAAAAAGCAAACTGTAATCCCAGGAACCAGTTCCTGGATAAAGGTTTTGCTGTAGATTGGATGGCGATACGAACTTTCCACAAGGAACTTTTACCCCAAGAGCCATACTACTGAAAAACGTGGTGATACCTGTACTGTCTTTTTTTTGCAAAAGGATGACATTCAAGAAATTTTGGATATCGCCAATTCCTTGTTTTGTTAGGGATTTATTGTCTAAGTTTTGCTTACCAATTTGATAGGGAATTTGCCCATAATACTGGAATCGGCGCCCTATTTGAAACCTAACTTGTGCACTATTCAATAGAAAAGATTCCGTTGAATGTAAGTGACCGGCATCAAAACTTTGGTAACTTCTAAATTGTGAGCCAAGACCAAGTGTGTGAAAACGGTTGGCTGCAAATAAGCCAATAGAACTATTTGCATGTACTCCACCACAAATATCACATGCCAAAGCAAAGCTACTGCTGATGAGCAACAGCGTTAAACTGATAATTTTCATGAGTTGTATTTTAATGAATGAATTGGAGTTCAATCATCAAATACATGGCGGATGAAATATTTTGGATATAAAAAGAAATGAATAGTCTTGGTGAGTTTGAGCGCAATATTTTTTCTCTTGTATTGAAACAGGTTTGGTTTCGAACGAGCAAAAATCATTGACTAAGAAGGGTTCTTGGGAAACCAATTTTTCACCTAAATCAAGGTGTTGCTGTTGGTTTTGTTCTTTGCTTTGGAGCTCGAGGTCAGCTTTTCGTAATTGTTTAGCGAGGTAGCATTGGCCATTACAATGCAATGCAGGTCTGTTTTTGTTTTCGCAATATTTCTGGGTAATCTCGGCTTTATTTAATTCATATTTCAATTGCCAAAATAAACTAAAAAGGAGTTTGCTGAGCAATAAAAAGATGAGTACCAGACTTGAAATTTGACGAAACCTCATGGTCTGACAAAATTACCAAATATTCAGATGAACATATGAATTAAACTAATAAACCTTCGGGAAACTTTCAGGGTCAAGATCATGCATCATGTTAAGAACTTTTTCGATGATGTCGTCGAGATTGGGTTTGCTGAAGTAGTCTCCATCTGAGCCGTAGGCTGGGCGATGATCTTTGGCGGCCATAGTTTGTGGGGCAAGGTCGAGATAATTATATGCACCTTGCTTCACTAAGATTTGATCGAGCATGAAGGCGCTCGCGCCGCTACTCACGTCTTCATCTACGATGAGTAGTGCATTTGTTTTGGCAACAGAGGCACCAATCATGTGGTGGATATCGAAAGGCAATAAGGTTTGCGCGTCAATGAGTTCTACAGAAATGCCTAATTCTTCTAGTTGGGCCACTGCAAGTTCACAAATATTGAAAGTAGAGCCGTACGATACTAGGGTGAGGTCGGAGCCTTCTTTAACGATTTCAGGAACCCCAAGTGCTTGGGTAAATTCTCCGAAATTAAGTGGCATGCGCTCTTTGGTTCGATAACCATTGAGTGGTTCAATAACTAAAGCAGGTTCATCGGCTTGTAGTAATGTGTTATAAAAAGCAGCTGCTTTGGTCATGTTGCGAGGCACACAGACGTGAATTCCGCGCAAAGAATTGATGATCATTCCCATTGGGGAGCCGCTGTGCCAAATACCTTCTAAGCGATGTCCGCGCGTAGATACAATAAGTGGCGCTTTTTGACCACCTTTGGTGCGATACTGAACAGTTGCTAAATCATCGGACATGATTTGAACGGCATAAAGGAGGTAATCTAGGTACTGGATTTCAGCAATCGGGCGAAGACCACGCATGGCCATACCAATTCCTTGACCGATGATGGTGCATTCGCGAATGCCAGTATCTGATACTCTGAGCGCTCCGAATTGCTCTTGTAAGCCTTCTAAACTTTGGTTGACGCCACCAATTTTACCGGCATCTTCACCAAAGACCAATACTTCGGGTCTGGTTTCTAGAAGCTTGCGGTAATTTTCGCGCAAAATGATGCGTCCGTCTTCTAATTGTTGCTCTGGAGCATATTGTACAGGAACAGTTGCAACAGCTGCTGCACGTTGCGCTGATTCAGAATGTAAATGTGAGCTGTAACGATCTTGGGCTTTGTCTTGAATTTGAGCAATCCAGGATACTAGGGCTTGACGTTCTGGGCTTTTATTACCTAAGGATTTTCTTAGAATAGCACGAGCGACCTGCAATAGATCGCGGCGAATGCTGTCTTTTTCTTTTGCAAGTTGTTGCGCTGCCAAAGAACAAGTCTCATGCAGTGGGTGTGCCGAAGAAAAGCTATTTAATATGGCAAGTAAGGCATCTTTGTCTTGTTGAATGTCAGCAACGAAAGCTTGCCAAGCATTGTTTTTCGCTGTTCTGACAGTTTCTTTTGCTTCTTTTTCAATAGATTCAAGGTCTTCTGAGCTGGCCAAGACCAAACCTTTTTCAGCGAAAGATAAAATCCATTCTTTGAATTTTGCGACGCAATCAAAGGTGCTTTCCCATTCTAAACGCTCTGGAGATTTGTAGCGCTCATGAGAGCCAGAAGTGGAGTGACCTTGCGGTTGGTTCACTTCTTTGACGTGAACCAAAACAGGCACGTGTTCTGTGCGGGCAATTTTGACCGCTTTTTCATAGGTTTCACAGAGGTGAGCGTAATCCCAACCTTTTGTGATCAAAATTTCAAAGCCTGGTTTCTCTGAGTTGCGTTGGAAACCTGCCAATGCTTCTGAAATGCTTCCTTTAGTTGTCTGGAGTTCTCTTGGAACGGAAATGCCGTAGCCGTCGTCCCAGACGGACATCACCATGGGTACTTGAAGTACACCTGCTGCGTTCATGGTTTCCCAGAATGGGCCCTCTGAAGTGGAAGCGTCGCCAATGGTGCCAAATGCAACTTCGTTACCACCATTCGTGAAATTTTTAAAGTATTCGAGTTCTTTTAATGTTGGGTGCTCGCGGTAAACTTTCGAGGCTTGCGCTAAACCAAGTAAGCGTGGCATTTGGCCAGCGGTTGGCGAAATATCTGCGGAGCTATTTTTTTGAGCCATTAGGTTTTTCCATTGACCATTGGCATCTAGGTTGCGGGTAGAGTAGTGTCCTCCCATTTGGCGGCCGGCAGATTGCGGCTCGATATTGACATCGGTGTGGGCGTATAAACCAGCAAAGTATTGATCTACGTTGAGTTCACCAATGGCCATCATGAGCGTTTGATCGCGGTAGTAACCTGAACGAAAATCGCCGTTTTGAAATTGTTTGGCAAGGGCTATTTGTGCCAATTCTTTGCCGTCGCCGAAAATCCCAAATTTGGCTTTGCCAGTAAGAACTTCTTTTCGGCCAAGTAAGGAGGCCTCTCGGGAGATGCAAGCCAAGCGATAATCATTGATAACTTGTTGTTTAAAGCTGTTGAAATCGAGCTGGTCTTGCGTAGTGCTTGCTTTATCTTTGGCCATTTTTTGTTGATTGTCTACAAATATAAGCAAAAAGGGCCTGATTTTTGACTGAGAATTCGCAATTTTGAAGACAATGAGTCAGCTACAATTAGAATTATGTGCTGCATCTATTGAGGCAATAGATTTAGCAAAAAAGTATCAATTTGATCGCATTGAGCTCTGTCAAAACCTAGAGCAGGGTGGGCTTACGCCTTCAGCAGGTTTGATTGCTGCTGCACTAGAGCAGGGAGTAAATACCCATGTTTTGATCAGGCCAAGAGCTGGTGGCTTTCATTATAATGACCGCGAGCTTTTTCAAATTGAACAAGACATTGCATCTTGTGTCCAAATGGGTGTAGCTGGCGTTGTTGTTGGCATTTTGAAGGAGAATTCGGCAATTGATAAAGACTCTATTGCCACACTAAAGGCCAATTATTCAACGCTTGATTGGACTTTTCACCGCGCCTTCGACGAAAGCATTGAATGGAAGCGTTCTTTAGAGGTGCTCATTGATTTAGGTTTCAAGCGTGTACTTACCTCCGGTTTTGCAAAAAGTGTCGAGCAGGGAATGGCGCATTTAACTGAGATGGCAGCCTACGCGAACGGGAAAATTGAAATCATGGCAGGAGGAGGGGTTCATGCTGGCAACATTGGTAAACTCGCTGAAATACCGCATTTGGCAGCTATCCATTTTTCTGCTACACAGAAAGTTTTGCTAGACGAAGACTCTGCGTTTTCCGAAACAATATTAAAGATAGACGAGCGCAAGTTGGCGCGCATCTTGGAGGCAAAATAGTTCAAACCGTTATTTATCCGTAGCTTTGCCTAGAAACCGGGCAAGTGACGATACGTTTTTTCACTTTGATCGGAACGAATTATTGCATGTTATTTAATGAATTACCCCTGAGGACTGAAATCCTCGAAGCCATTGCTGAAAAAGGCTATACAAACGCAACTCCAATCCAAGAAAAAGCAATCCCACCTATTTTAGAACAAAGAGACCTCATTGGTCTGGCACAAACCGGAACAGGTAAAACAGCAGCTTTTGCCATTCCGATCCTTGAAAATTTAGCTAAAATCAATGCTGCACCGGGCGGTATTCAAGCCTTAGTGGTTACGCCAACCCGCGAACTCGCAATTCAGATTGCCGAAAACTTCAGGGCCTATGGCAAAAAACTCAAGCTGCGCTCTTTAGTGATATTCGGTGGTGTCAAACCACACGCTCAAATTCAAACCTTAAAGCAAAAACCAGCTATTTTAATTGCTACACCAGGTCGTTTGCTCGATTTACATCAGCAGGGCTTTATTAATTTGAAGCAATTAGAAGTATTTGTACTTGATGAAGCAGACCGTATGCTCGATATGGGCTTTATTCACGACGTCAAGAAAATTGTGAGGTTGTTGCCTAAACAAAGACAAACTTTGTTGTTTTCGGCAACGATGCCAAATGAGGTGAAAGACCTCGCGCAAAGCCTACTACAGCAACCAGTTGAGGTAACTGTTACGCCTGTCTCTTCAACAGCAGAGCGCATCGAGCAAATGGCTATTCTTGTGGCAGACCGCAAAGAAAAAGAACAAAAACTTGTGCAATTACTTCAAGAAGATCAAGCGAATAGTGTACTGGTATTCTCAAGAACGAAGCATGGTGCGGATAAATTGGTTCGCTTATTGGGTAAAAACAAGTTGCAAGCCATGGCTATTCACGGCAATAAGTCCCAGAATGCCAGACAAATGGCCTTGAGTCATTTCAAAGAAGGTAAAATCCGAATTTTAGTTGCTACAGATATCGCAGCACGAGGCATCGATATTTCTGGCCTTGACCTAGTGGTGAACACCGACGTGCCAACAGTTGCAGAAACTTATGTGCACCGCATTGGACGAACAGGTCGTGCCGGAAAAGAGGGGCGCTCAGTTATTTTCTGTGAGCCTGAAGACAACAAGTATTTCAAGAATATTGAAAAGTTAATCGCAAAAAAAATACGGGTCGCATAACCCGTATTTTTTTTGAAATCTAATGAGCTGCTTAGATCGCGGCAATTTTGTCGGACATATATTCTCCGGCTTTGAGTTTACCTACGATTTTAGAGAAGCAATCAATGGTGTATTTGACATCTTCAAGGGTGTGAGCTGCTGTTGGAATGAGGCGTAAAATGATCATGCCTTTAGGAACAACTGGATAAACAACCATTGAACAGAAAACATTGTAGTTTTCACGGAGGTCAAAAATAAGGTTGGTAGCTTCAGGAATTGATCCGCTTAGATAAACAGGAGTCACGCAACTGTTTGTTGGGCCAATTTCAAAACCTGCGGCTTTAAGACCGTTTTGTAGGGCATTGGTATTTTCCCAAAGTTTGTCTTTGAGTTCAGGATGATTGCGCATGAGCTCAAGACGCTTTAAAAGACCAATAACAAGTGCAACTGGCATTGCTTTTGCAAAGATCTGCGAGCGCATGTTGTAGCGCAAGTATTCAACAACTTGCTCGTCGCTAGAGATAAAACCACCGATGAGTGCAAAAGATTTAGCAAAAGTACCGAAGTAAATATCGATGCCATCTTGACAGCCTTGTTCTTCTCCGGTTCCGGCGCCAGTAGCACCCAAAACGCCAATTCCGTGAGCGTCGTCAACAAATAAGCGGAAATTGTATTTTTCTTTAAGCGCAACGATTTCTTTCAAACGGCCTTGGTCTCCACGCATACCGAAAACACCTTCAGTAATGACAAGGATAGCTCCACCTGTTTCTTCAGCAAGTTTGGTGGCACGTTGAAGTTGCTTTTCGCAATCTTCGATGTCGTTGTGTTTGAAAACGTAGCGCTTGCCCATGTGAAGGCGCACACCATCAAGGATACAAGCATGAGATTCTGCGTCGTAAACGATGACGTCATGACGGTCTACTAAACAATCGATAGCAGAAACTACTGCTTGATAGCCAAAGTTGGCAAGAATGGTATCTTGCTTACCAACAAAAGCTGATAATTCGTTTTCGAGTTGTTCGTGGAAATTAGAGTTTCCGGACATCATGCGGGCACCCATTGGTGAGCCGTAACCATTTGCAGCTGCTGCATCAGCGTCTGCTTTACGGACCTCAGGATGGTTTGCCAACCCAAGATAGTTGTTGAGTGACCAATTGAGCTTTTCTTTCCCTCTGAAGTTCATATGAGGGCCAATTTCACCTTCAAGTTTAGGAAAGGTGAAATAGCCATGAGATTCTTTTGCGTGCATTCCGAGTGGACCTCGGTTTGCTTGAATTTTTTCAAATATATCTGCTGCCATGCTATGATTTTTCTGCAAAGTTAAGCGAATATAAAATCCAAAAGCCGACTTAAGTCCTTAGTTATTAACACCACATTGAACATTAGTTAGGTTTTGAGCTCAAGAAATTCTTGATGCCAGAAATTGAGCTGTGGCGTTTTGTTGAGCTGCGCTCAAATCTTTTGGTTGACCTTCAAACAAGATGTAGCCACCTTTTTCTCCACCTTCTGGGCCTAAATCGATGAGGTGTTCGGCGCATTTCAGCACTTCAACATTGTGCTCAATAACGATGATAGAGTGACCTCTGTCTAATAGTGCTTGGAACGCAACAAGGAGTTTTTCAATGTCGTAAAAGTGTAGCCCCGTCGTAGGTTCGTCGAAAATAAATAGGGTAGGTGTGCTTTGTGTGCCTTTACTTAAAAAAGAAGCCAATTTGATGCGCTGTGCCTCACCACCAGACATGGTGCTTGAAGATTGCCCAACGCATAAATAGCCAAGGCCAACATCGACTAGCGGTTGAATTTTCTCTGCTACTTTTTGATCGAGTTTGTCTTTGCCGTCCTTGAAGAATTGAAGCGCTTCATCGAGTGTCATTTCTAAGATGTCAGCTATAGATTTTTCTCGGTAAGTAATTTCAAGCGTTTCGGATTTGTAGCGTTTTCCTTTGCATTGGTTGCAGGGTAAGGAGACATCTGCCATAAATTGCATGCTCACGGCAATCGAGCCTTCTCCTTCGCATAGCTCACAGCGTCCTCCTTCTACATTAAATGAGAAAAAGCCAGGTTTAAAGCCTCTTAGTTTTGCAAGTGGCTGTCTGGCAAAGAGTTCTCGGATGTCGTCAAAGGCTTTTACATAAGTGATGGGATTGCTGCGCGAAGATTTGCCTATCGGATTTTGATCGATGAATTCGACGTGTCCGATGCGTTTGATGTCGCCGCTTAGGCCATCACATTTGCCAATGAGGTCGCTGCTCAAGCCCAGTTCTTTTCGAACTAACGGATACAGCAAGCGTTTGATGAGGGTAGATTTTCCTGAGCCTGAAACGCCGCTCACGCAAACGAGCTGTCCGAGCGGAAAACTAACATCAAGATTTTTAAGGTTATTTTGTCTTGCGCCATGTACCGTGAGTTGGCCAATGGCTTTTCTTTGGCGCGTTGGTATTGGAATCACCCGCTCGTTGTTGAGATAACTAGCAGTTAGGGATTTGCTTTTTGCGAGGGCTTTGAAATCTCCTTGAAATACGAGATTTCCGCCGTTAGAACCTGCAAGTGGCCCAATATCAATAATTTGATCTGCTGCGCGCATCACCTCTTCTTCGTGCTCCACAACAATTACCGTGTTGCCTTGATCGCGCAAGGCTTTTAACACACTAATAAGTTTGGCGGTGTCTCTGGGATGTAGGCCAATGGAGGGTTCGTCTAAAATGTATAAAGATCCAACTAAACTTGAACCAATTGAAGTTGCCAATTGAATGCGCTGTGCTTCGCCGCCAGAAAGTGTATTTGATGTACGATTTAAAGTGAGGTAACCTAGCCCAACGCGTTGGAGGTAATCGAGTCTCGATTGAATTTCCGGAAGGATGTGTTTGGTGAGTTGTTTGTCGTACTCAGATAATTTCAGATTTTGGAAATAATCGTATGCGTCATCCAAAGACATCAAAACGATATCTTGAATGCTCTTTCCTTCAATTTTAACAAACGAGGCATCTTTTCTAAGGCGTGTGCCTTGGCAATCTGGGCAAATAGTTTTGCCGCGGTAGCGAGATAATAAAACTCTGTATTGAATTTTATAGGTCTGACTTTCAATGAATTTAAAGAATTTATTTAAACCAATGAAATAACTATTCCCCTCCCAAAGTAGTTGGTATTGAGCTGGGTTTAATTCTTGAATTGGTCGATGAATCGGAAAGTCGAATTTTTGCGCGTTATACAACAATTGGTCGAGGTATTCTTGCATGTTCTCGCCTTTCCAGGGTGCAATAGCACCTTCGTAAACGCTCTTTTTGCGATCTGGAAACACCAGTTCTTCATCTATACCAAGTGTCATGCCGTAGCCTTCGCAGCGCTGGCAGGCGCCAAATGGGTTATTAAATGCAAAGAAATGGACATTGGGCTCTTGAAAGCTTTGGCCATCGAGTTCAAAACGCTTGCTGAAATGCTGATAAGCTTTGGTTTTGCCATTGAATAAGGTGCAAAGATCCTTGCCTTCTTGAAAAGCAAGCTCTATAGCTTCAGTGAGTCGGCTTTGTTGGGCGTCGTCGCGCTCTGTGTTGGTAAGGCGATCTATTGAAAGATAATAGGTTTCGGCGCTTACTTGGTCGAGGTTTAAATCGTCAATTAAATGAAATTCATCGTTGAAAAACAATCTAGTAAATCCTTGTTTGTTAAGAAGTTGTATTTTCTTATTTAATTCTTCAATTGAATTAAATTGAAGTTGATAAAGGATGGCAAAAGGTTCGTCTTTCCAGTTTTGGTCCAAAAACGCTAGCACGTCTTTGGTTTGTTGTTTCTTCACTTCTTGACCAGAAACAGGTGAGTACGTTTTGCCGATTCTGGCAAATAAAAGTTTGAGGTAGTCGTAAATTTCAGTGCTGGTGCCTATTGTTGATCTTGGATTGCTAGAGCTTACCTTTTGCTGGATGGCAATGGCAGGTGCCAAACCTTTGATGTCGTCAACGGCTGGTTTGTCAAGTTTGCCTAAAAACTGACGCGCATAGGCTGACATGCTTTCGATGAAACGACGCTGCCCTTCTGCATAAATGGTGTCAAAAGCAAGGCTAGACTTACCTGATCCGGAGACCCCAGTTATGACTGTAAGTTTGCCGTGCGGGATTTCTACATCGAGACTTTTGAGGTTGTGCACGCGTGCGCCTTTAACTGCGATGAATTTTTCCATATGCAAAAGTAAAATTTCTTTACTTTTAGTCCTTTAAAAATAAGCGAATGTCCCAAAACTCTTTATTCAGAAAGAAAACAGTTGAGTCAATTATGGCCCAAATGACCGCTAATGCTGCAAGTGCCGAGTCAAACACGCTCCATAAGCACCTCAAAATGCGCGATTTAGTGGCCTTTGGTATTGCGGCCATTATAGGTGCAGGTATCTTTTCTACAATTGGGCAGGCTTCGGCACAGGGTGGGCCGGCAGTTATTTTCCTTTTTCTATTTACGGCTTTAGCGAGTGGCTTTGCTGCCTTTGCGTATGCTGAGTTTGCCTCAATGGTTCCTGTTGCGGGTTCTGCCTATACGTATTCTTATGTGGCCTTCGGTGAACTCATTGCCTGGATCATTGGTTGGGCGCTGATCATGGAATATGCTATTGGTAATATTACCGTAGCCATTTCTTGGAGTGATTATTTAACTACAATGCTTGAACAAATTCATATTGAAGTACTTAATATTAAAGGAATTCATATGCCAGCCTGGATGCAAATGGATTACTTAAGTGCTGCTAAAGGGTTTCAAGAAGTAAAAACACAACTTGCTCAAGGCCTTAAATTAGAGGATCTTGGTTTGAATTTACAAGGGGCTTATGAGGCCTGGACGAGTGCCCCAAGAATCGGTTCTTTTCATTTGGTACTCGACATTCCTGCCCTGTTTATTATCGTATTGATTACTTGGTTGGTGTATCGCGGTATTAAAGAAAGTAGAAATGCCTCGAATGCCATGGTGATCATCAAGCTGGCAGTTATCTTACTGGTGATTGCTGTAGGTGTTTTTTACATCGATATGAATAATTGGTCGCCGTTTGCTCCTGAGGGTGTGAGTGGTGTGTTGAAAGGTGTTTCAGCAGTTTTCTTTGCCTATATTGGTTTTGATGCCATTTCAACTACCGCAGAAGAATGCGAGAATCCACAGCGCGATTTACCTCGTGGTATGATGTGGGCCATTATCATTTGCACCATTTTGTATATTCTTATTGCTTTGGTGCTAACCGGTATTGTACCTTACCATCAGTTGGCTGTTGGTGAACCATTGGCATTTGTCTTTGAGCAAATTAACATGCCAAAAATGACCTTCATCATTTCGATTTCTGCAGTGATCGCCATGGCGAGTGTCTTGCTTGTATTTCAAATGGGACAACCACGCATTTGGCTGAGTATGAGCCGAGATGGTTTGTTGCCAAAGCGTTTTTCTAAAATTCACCCGAAATACAAAACACCATCCTTTGCTACAATAGTCGTTGGTTTTGTGGTGGCTATACCAGCTTTGTTCATGAACCTCACCATGGTAACCGATCTTTGCTCTATCGGAACTTTGTTTGCCTTTGTTTTGGTTTGCGGTGGCGTCTTGGTGCTTCAAAATAAGCCAGATGTGCCACGTGGCTCATTCAAAACGCCTTACATGAATGCAGGAATTGTTCTGCCAGCTGCTTTTGGTTTGGGTCTTATTTATACCCTGACCCTAGGTTTTCAAGGCAATCCGGTATTCAATGCGATTTATAATTTCCTCGCTTTTGAGAATTGGTCAGATTTTGGTCAGAAAATCCCAGCACTTATTTTTTGGACCTTCACGCTGTTTTTAACGATCATTAGTATCCCAAAGAAATTGTCCTTGATACCGTCTTTAGGTTTGCTTTCTTGTTTGTACATGATGAGTGAAATCCCGCTTCAGAACTGGATTTACTTTGGAATTTGGCTAGTGATTGGTCTAGTTATTTACTTCGGGTATAGCCGTAAAAATTCGAAGTTGAATCAGGCGAGTTAAGTAGCTAGAAACCAAGGCTATGCTCGATTCCTAAAATCAA
Source organism: Bacteroidota bacterium (assembly GCA_041158525.1). GTDB lineage: Bacteria > Bacteroidota > Bacteroidia > Flavobacteriales_D > Crocinitomicaceae > UBA952. Next base: position 16,806 of record JBEBBE010000064.1, read on the forward strand.
AGAATGAATGACTTTGATATGGATTTCCTGAGCGCGGTCAGCAAATTCACTGTGAGGTGCCCTGATTTCAAGATCCGCTAATTGTGCCAAAGCACCGCCGTCTTTACCTGTCAAAACAATGGCATGCATTCCTTTGGCTTTGGCAGCTTCTACCGCTAAAATCACATTTTTTGAATTTCCAGAAGTAGAAATACCGAGCAAAACATCACCTTTTTGCCCCATAGCTTCAATGTATCTTGAAAAAACGTAATCATAACCGTAATCATTGGCAACACAAGAAAGATGTGACGGATCAGAAATAGAAAGTGCTGCCAAGGCAGGTCTGTTAGCTCTGAATCTGCCACTGAGTTCTTCGGCAAAGTGCATGGCGTCACACATAGAGCCGCCGTTTCCACAGCTTAAAATTTTATTTCCATTTTGCAGCGCGGTACTCATGATGCCGACAGCATGCTCAATTTTAGAGATGTTTTCAGGCGTTTGAAACGCTTGAAGCACTTCTTGTGCTTCTTGAAATTGTTTCCAAATGAGTTGCTGATCCATTGCTTTTTTTTTCAAAAGTAAACAATATGCACACATGGGCGCATGGTTTATTTTATCTTTGGTTCATGAATACTGCAAATTATTATGCGCACAAAGTCATCTGGATAACAGGTGCTTCTTCCGGTATTGGTGCCGAATTGGCAAGGCAATTGGCTAGAAAAGGTGCCAAGCTCATTTTGTCAGCCCGCGATCAACAAAAGTTAGCAGCTTTGGCTGAAACGCTTGAAAATCATTCAAGTCATTTGGTTTTGCCACTCGATTTAGGTAAAAATGGCCATGAATTTACTTATGTTGAGCAGATTATAGCAAAATACGGCCGCATTGACATCCTTATTAATAACGGTGGTGTTTCGCAGCGTGCTTCTGCTTTGGAAACTTCCATGGAGGTAAATAGGCAATTGATGGAAGTGAACTTCTTTGGAAACATTGCATTGGCCAAAGCTGTTTTACCCATTTTCAGAAAACAAAGCAGTGGTCAATTTTTGGTAGTGAGTAGTATTGCTGGGAAATTCGGCTTTCATTTGAGGTCAATCTACAGCGCGTCAAAAGCCGCATTGGTGGGCTATTACGAAAGCCTTGCTATGGAAGAAGAAAGTCACGGAATTAAAGTCACGCTTGCCTTTCCTGGTAAAATCAATACACCCATTTCAAAAAGCGCACTAACAGCTGAAGGAACTGCACATGGTCAGATGGATAGTAACCAAGCAGGCGGAATGCCAGTTGATGAATGTGTTGCACAGCTATTAAAAGCTTTGGCCCAACAAAAACGAGAGGTGCTCATCGGGAGAAAAGAACTGCTTGCGGTTTACCTGAAGCGTTTTGTGCCTGCGCTCTTTTGGAAAATCATTCCACGTCAAAGCGCAACATAAGCATTGATAAGTCTCTGATTTAGATAAAACGAAGACATAAAAAAAAGGGCCATCTCTGAGAGACGGCCCTTTTTTATTTGAGTTGAACTCAATTAGTTAACGCTTTTAGAAAGGTCTGCACCTGCCTTGAAACGAACTGTGTTTTTAGCAGCAATTTTGATGACATCACCAGTTTTAGGGTTGCGACCATTGCGTGCGTTTCTTTTAGAGATACCAAAAGAACCAAAACCTACTAAAGAGATAGAATCTCCTTTAGCCAAAGCACCAGTTGTAGCGCTTACGAATCCGTCTAATGCACGTTTTGCATCAGCTTTTGACAATCCTGCAGACGCTGCGATTGCGTCGATTAATTCAGCCTTGTTCATAATAAGTTAGTTTTAATTAGTTAGAAATTAATTATCGAAACAAATATATCTGAATATCAATGCCGGTAAAGGTTTCAGGTCAAAAAAAGTGCAAAAATGTTGAAAAAATGGCCATTTTGTTGATAAAGCCAGCTAAAATGCCCGTCTGCACTGAGGTTTTAGAACTTTTTTAGCTGAATTTTGTCCTTTGAATATGAAGGTAGGAATAATCGGATCCGGAATCGGGGCGCTTGCAAGTGCCATAAAACTCAAACGTTTGGGCTTAGAGGTGCATGTTTTTGAAGCCAACGCACAAATTGGTGGTAAAATCATTGAGCAGCACTTAGGTAATTACCGCTTCGATATGGGGCCTTCTGTTTTTACTGAACCAGCCTTACTAACCGCGCTCTTGCAGCAACTAGATCCGCAGGCGGAATTTCCTTATCACCAACTCCAAGAATCTTGTCGATACTTTTATAATGACGGCCAACAGGTCGTTTTACCTGTACACAAAGAGGCGGTAGCCAAAACAATGGCAACCGAGTTTGGAGAATCGCAAGATAATACCCTTGAATTTCTCGAGCGAATGGAGGCTAATTATAAAGCCATCTATCCGGTGTTTATTCAGATTTCTTTGCATCGCATGAGGCATCTTTTTGCCAAGCCTTTAATTAAAGCACTGGCGCGCCTGTTTAAATATGGTTTACACCTCACGATGCACCAGCAAAACAAAAAGCATTTTCGCAACCCTAAAACGGTCCAGATTTTTGATCGTCTGGCTACTTATAATGGCAGTTCTCCTTATTTGGCACCAGCAATGCTCAATATTATTGCACAGCTAGAACTCAACGAAGGCCCAGCAATGCCTGTTGGTGGAATGGTACAAATTACCAAGCGCCCTTTTGAACTGGCCAAACAACAGGGGGTTCAATTTCATACCAATGAACGCGTACTTGAAATCTTACTTGACCAAAGAAAAGTGAGAGGGCTCAGAACAGAAAAGGCAAACTATGATTTTGATCTAGTGGTTTCTAACATGGACATCCACTACACCTATGAAAAGTTGTTACCTGCAGTCAGGCCACCTCAATTCTTACTCAAGCAAGAAAAGTCAAGTTCTGCCGTGGTCTTTTATTGGGGAATGGGCCAGTCCTTTGCTCAATTAGGTGTCCATAACATCTTTTTTGCTGAAAATTATGAGGCAGAGTTCAAAGCCATCTTTGAATCAAAAACTTTGCATCCGGACCCAACGGTTTACATCCATATTTCTTCAAAGGTAGAAAAGACCGATGCGCCTGAAGGCAAAGAGAATTGGTTTGTGATGGTGAATGCTCCAATTAACGTTGGCCAAGATTGGGACAACGAAATTCAGTTACTACGCAAACGCATATTGGAAAAGTTGTCAAAAGCATTGCAAATGGATATCGAACCTTTCATAGAAGAGGAGCGCATCAACGAACCGCGTTTGATTGACGCGCGCTACAGTGGTAAGCAAGGTTCTATTTATGGGAACGCTTCTAATAATGCCTTCTCAGCCTTTCTTCGTCACCCAAACTTTTCAAAGCAAATCAAGGGTTTGTATTTTGCGGGGGTAACCGTGCATCCGGGTGGCGGTATTCCATTAGCCATCAATAGTGCCAAAATCGTGGCGCGTTGCGTCCAAGAAGATTATCCTAGTCTTCGAAAATGAGTTGATACGTTTGAACTTGATTCAAAATAGCATTCTCTTTGTTAAACGACCCGTTGATCGAAAAAAACGTCAAGTAGAGTTTTTTTGGAACTTCCATCAGGGTTAAGTTCTTTCCTTGGTCAAGGCTATAAAATTGACGAACGGTTTTTGTCCCGATAATGGTGCTTCCTTTTCTTACAATTACCGAATCAAAGCGATGCCAGTCATATTCCTTTGGGTCATAAAACCAATAACAATAGCTTTCTTGATCCTGAATCAATAATTCCTGGTCCTTATTGAACTCAGTTTCCACACTCACTTTCCAACCTATTGTTTGAAAATCTGGTAAGTTTCTCTGTAAAGCACCCTGATAAACAACAGAATCAAAGGAGCTATTTACAAATACGCCATCGAGCTTATTGAGTTCAACGGCGATCACGAAAGGTTCTTTTTTGAGTTTGATGACAAGTGTCGAATCTCCGCGAAAGGTCTGGCCACCTTGTAAAAATTCAATCTTAAACGATTGCCCAAAAATATTGACTTGTACAAAAGTCAAAAAAATAAGGAGTCTTATCCGTAAAATCATGGAATAAAAGTAGGGAAATAATAAGGTTCTTTGATTAAAAAAATATGGACCATTTCTCTTGCTTAAAAGTATTAAAAGTAATACTTTTGAAAAGTAATTCTCTTCTGTCATGAAATCAAGTGAATTACATCGCCTAATTCTTCAAAATGGATGGATTTTTTTAAGAAGTTCTGGAAGTCATTTCATTTATGAGAAAAATTCAAAACGTTATCCCGTTCCATATCATGGATCGAAAGAAGTTGGGAAAGGAATAGAAAAGAAAATTAAAAAGGAAATGAATCTGAAGTCATGAAGAAATCAATATACAAAGCAATCATTGAAAGAAGCAAAGACGCCTATTGGGCATATATCCCTGAACTAGAAGGTGTAAGTGGCGTTGGAGAAACCGTTCAAGAGGCTAAACAATCCATGTTGGAAGGGCTGAGTATACAGCAAGAATTAGGAAACTTAAGCGTTGAAGAAATTGAGCTCGAGTACCAATTTGACGTGATGAGTCTTTTGAATTATTTCAAAGGAATCTTGACCAATGCTGCTTTTGAAAGAATTTCAGGCATTAATCAAATGCAAATGAGTCATTATGCCAACGGGCTCAAAAAACCTAGAAAAGCCCAACTTCAAAAAATAGAAAAAGCCCTCCACCGCCTCGCCGATGAATTAAAGAGTATTAGTCTTTGAGTTGAAAATACTTGTTGATTTGCAAAGCCACCTCTTTGGAATAAATGCGTGCACCATTTGCACGTAGGTGAGAAGGGTCATAGTAATAGTTAGAATCTAGATAGGCGCGTTGGTTGGTGTCTGGCAGAAGAATTTGATGTTCAGGTGCAGTAAGTGTTTTCACCCGCTCAACAAAGCTTTGTTTAATAGGGCCGTAGTGGGGTGGGATGCAAACGATAAGTTGGATGTGATTTTGAGCACATAGGTTCTGAATGCTTTGATAGGCCGCTAAATAACCAGGAAGTTCGGCGTCAGATTGATAGCTGGTCGTGTCGTTTACAAATGTCGAAAACACACAAAGCTCATTTTTCTTAAAAAGCGGCATAGAACCTTTAGGACTGATGTAATCCGTAGCTTGTGGTTTTTGTTGGGAGATACCTAGATGTATGCCTCTTATTTTTAAAATATTGAAATAAGCCGAGAGTTTATGATTTTCACCATAGGCAATCAGTAACTCATTGACATCTTCATATTTGGTGTGGCCGTATAACATATTGGTCCTAAAGCTTAACCATTGATTTTCTTTGAAAGAAAAATCATCGTCAAGGTTTAATATTACGATTTGAGGTTTCTTTTTTTGATATTTCAAGAAGGTTTCTAAACAATATAAATGAAACGACAAGTTTGATCCAGGATAGCAAAAGTTAAATGTGCTTTTCCCACTGATTGCCTCAAAAACTTCTGCATTCAAACCACGAGCGCCACGTGATGAGCCAATAAGTAAAATATCCGTGGTCAGCTGTTCTTCACGGACTTTCCCATAGCGCCAATCGAAATGTTTGGAGGGTAGTTTGAGTACGAAATACAAGGACCTATCAAGACCAAAACAAAGCAGTACAAAAATCAAAAGACGAACGAAATATTTTTTCATACTTAAAATTGAAAATATAAAAACGTTTGATCCTTATTGCTGGACATAAAAATGAGGAAGGTCATGGCTAAATAGAGCACCCATCGATAAATGACTTTTTGAGGAGCCTTAAAGTTTCTTTCATCGTGTCTATTCAACCAATC
>JBEBBE010000065.1:0-3526 GCA_041158525.1 Bacteroidota bacterium
TCTTCAATAGTGAGTTCAGATGCGAACGATGAAGGAGAATTAGAACCTGGATATTTATCGAGCTGGAAGTCACGGCAGCGCACCGAGAAAGGTAAGTTCTTCTGGATGGAGCCGTATTCTAATTGATATACTACGCCATTCATTGCAAAGCGTTCAGGCTTCGGAAATTGCCCTTTCCCACCTTCGAGTTGCACTAATTTGGTGGCTTTACCATCTGATACCTCAACACTGAGGTAGTCCTTGCCTGTGTTTTTCTTCGGGGCTTTTAATAAGCCCTTTTTAGCATGTGGAATGAGTCTTTTAAAAACGACTTGTTTTCCGCCAACCAAATAAAGTGTCAATGGCGTAAACTCAGACCATTCATTGAGTGGAAATTCTTTGTAAAGACTGTCGGCAGGTGCTTGCCCAGATGCCCTTACTTTTTGCATTTCACTCATGGGTAGTGACTTGAGATTCGTGTTATTCGGGTAAACAATCACTTTTCCATTTTGCACATCCAGATAGATGCCTGGCTCGAGTGGTTTAGCAGAAGTTGCAAAGAACGGTGTTTGGCCAACCATGAAAAGATCGCCTTCACACAGATAATTCGAGCGCATTCCGTCTGTTACGAGCTCTAGTGCACTTTCTTTGTAGTTCTGGTTGATTACTAAAGAATCAACGCGATCGGACATAAAGCCCTTATAACTAAGTTTTACAGTTTTTTGCCCGATCTCAATTTCATGATCAAAACCGTTAGCGTTGTACTCGCTGAGATAGGTTTTCCAGGCTTGAAGGCTTTGCTTACCTGTTTCGAGTTCTTGCGCATTTACAAGTAAATAAGGATCAGCGGTGTAAATAAAATTCTGGCTTGTACCCTCTCTAATGACCATAAGACCTTCAAAACTCACAAAGCGCGTAATGGCTGCACCCAATAAAATGATCAAAAATGACAAGTGAAAACTGAACATGGCGATTTTTTCGCGCTTCCACATTTGGTAATGGAATATATTTGAAACGAGCGCTAAGGCAAGATACAATAGAAGACCCTCAAACCAAGATGCGTCGTAAATGGTAATTTTTGCCGCCTGAGTACCGTGTGTAGATTCAATAAAAGTAGCTGCAGCAATAGCGACTAAAAACGCGATGAGGCCAACACTCGCCCAGCGCATTGAAAACAAGGTTGAAAGGAGTTTATTCATCTGAATAAAAATTTTTTGACAAAAATAGACATTGTACGCGCAACATTCACTGAAAGACCTTAATCTTGTTAAAAAAAGCACATGCGTTACCTTATTTGGCTCTTATTAATGAGTCTCACTCCAATCTTCGCCCAAAAAGACACTAAAAATCAATGGGATGACGCTGCATTCTCAAGAGAGGTGAAATTAAAAGTTTCGGGTGGTTTTATCTTCCGATACGAGCTGCCCTTTGGTACCACCACAAGAATGGTGGATGTTTTCGTGTCGCAAAACACAGAAAATACGAAAAGCGGCCTAAAAACCCTTTACATGCACGATGGTCAAATGCTCTTTGATAGCACAGTAACTTGGAATAAGCAAGAATGGTCAGTCGATGAAATGCTGAGTCAAACGCTCTCAAAGTACGCGCATGAGCCCTTCATTGTTGTAGGGATTCACAACGATCCGCCAAATCGCTATGCAGAGTTTTTTCCGCAAAAAGTTGCCGATTACATGCCCCAGAGTTACCGCGATAAATTACTCGCCGCTCAATGGAACGGACAGCTGCGCGCCGATGCCTATTTGAACTGGATTGAAGATACTTTAGTTCCTTTTATAGAGCACAATTTTAACACGAGTAAAAAAACGAAAGATAGAATGGTGATGGGATCTAGTATGGGTGGGCTCATATCGCTTTATGCACTCTGTGAAAAACCAAAGCTCTTTGGAGCTGCAGCTTGTTTGTCAATTCATACGCCGATGATCAACTTTGGGATGTTTGACGAAGGCATGGTTGAGGCTTTAGTCATTCCTTTCAATATTTACCTAGAACATGAATTAAAAGCGGACAAAAAACACAAGCTTTACATTGATAGAGGAACGGAAACCCTAGATGCTTACTACGGCCCATATCACGACAGATTGCTCAGCACTTTGGAATTGGTTGGTTATGGCCCGAAAAACCCACGATTTTTAGAAGCCGTTGTTCAAGGAGCGGGTCACGATGAGGTTTCATGGGCCAAGCGCCTGCACGTGCCTGTCTTGTTTATGTTATCTAGCGGCAATTCACAATAGTTTTCTACATTTGTGACTCTCTTTTGGCATGAAAAATATCTTACTTCTCGGCGCAGGTTTATCAGCTTCAACGCTTATTAAATATTTACTGGATCACAGCATTGCAGAAAACTGGCAACTCCATGTGGTTGATCAAGACCTACAAATGCTTCAATCAAAATTGGGCGGTCATCCCAATGCAATCGCACATAGCTTCAATGCACTTGATTCAGAAGCGCGCAAACCTTACATTGAGAAAGCAGACCTCGTTATTTCGATGTTGCCTGCCATTTATCATGTAGGTGTTGCCCAAGATTGTATTGCACTCAAAAAGAATTTAATTACACCGTCATATATCTCTGCTGAAATGCGGGCACTCGATGCCAATGCGAAAGCTGCTGGTATTGTGATCATGAACGAAATTGGTGTGGACCCCGGAATTGATCACATGAGTGCGATGAAAATCATCCATCAGATTCAAGAGGAGGGTGCTACACTTTTGTCCTTTAAGTCGTATTGTGGCGGTTTAATAGCGCCAGTTTCCGATACCAATCAATGGCACTACAAGTTTACCTGGAACCCAAGAAATGTTGTCTTGGCAGGGCAGGGGGCTGCGGCAATTTATAAAGAAGCTGGGGCACTAAAGTACTTACCGTATCACCGACTTTTTCAACAGATAGAATTTATCTCGGTACCCAATTATGGTCAATTTGAAGCCTACGCGAATCGCAATTCGATTTCTTATTTAGAAACCTATGGCTTGCAAGATTTACCAACCATTATTCGCGGTACCCTGCGTGTGCCTCCGTTCTGTGCCGGTTGGAATGCCCTCATTCAACTCGGATTAACTGAGGATACCTACATCATTCAGAACGACGGCAGTTTCACACCACGCATGCTCTTAAATACTTTTATTCCGTTCAAAGATCAGCGCAGTGTCGAGCAAAAACTTGCCGCTTTTTTAGGTGAAAATGTCGACTTACTGCCACTTTTTGAAGAAATCGGATTATTTGACGCGAATTATATATTCAAAGCAACAGCAGCAACGCCTGCCCAATATTTACAAGAACTTTTAGAAAAAGCCTGGAAATTAGGTCCAACAGACAACGACATGTTGGTGATGTACCATGAATTTATTTACGAGAAGGCCGGAAAAAATTTCAAAATAGAAAGTTCAATGGTAGCCATTGGCCAAGACCAACGTTATACAGCGATGTCTGATACAGTTGGCCTTCCAGTAGCCATTGCTGCTAAACTTATTTTAAATCAAACAATACAACGAAAAGGAGTGACCTTGCCGGTATACAAAGAAATTT
>JBEBBE010000066.1:0-7335 GCA_041158525.1 Bacteroidota bacterium
TATTTTGCTGCAGCAAATTTAGCGGCAACGACCTCCCAGTTGATCACGTTGAAAAATGCGGTGATGTAATCTGGGCGACGGTTTTGGTAGTTGAGGTAATAAGCGTGTTCCCAAACGTCCAGTGCTAAAATTGGCGTTCCGTTGCAGCCTTCGCCCATAAGTGGGTTGTCTTGGTTGGCGGTTGAGCAGATTTCAAGTTTGCCATCAGTAACACATAACCAAGCCCAGCCAGAGCCAAAGCGCGTTGTAGCAGCTTTAGTGAACTCGTCTTGGAAATTGGCGAATGAACCAAAAGCGGCGTCAATAGCAGCTGCAAGTTCACCTGTTGGGTTTCCGCCAGCGTTTGGCGCCATGATTTCCCAAAATAAGTTGTGGTTCCAAAAACCGCCACCGTTGTTACGAACAGCCGGCTTGTCTTTACACACTTTAAGGATGTCTTCGATAGACATATTCTCAAGCTCTGTACCAGCAATTGCGTTGTTCAAATTAGTAGTGTAAGCTTGGTGGTGCTTGCTGTGGTGGATTTCCATCGTGCGCGCATCGATGTGTGGTTCCAATGCGTTGTAGGCATATGGAAGCGCTGGTAATTCAAAAGACATATTGATATATTTTAATGAGTTTATAAAATCTAGATAGACAAAATTACAACAAATTTCAGGACGCATTGTTCTTGGTGTATCTTTGTACTATGAACGCTGAGCGCCCACTTTCTGATTGGTTACCCTTATCTTTAAAAGATGCCGAAAAACGCGGCTGGGATGACTTCGATGTTATTCTGATTTCAGGCGATGCCTATGTTGACCACCCGAGCTTCGGAACGGCGGTCATTGGGCGCATTATAGAAAGTGAAGGGTTCCGAATTGGCATTGTGGCACAGCCCAATTGGAAAGATGACCTCCGCGACTTCAAAAAACTCGGCAAACCCAAGTATTTTTTCGGGGTCACTGCGGGTTGCATGGATTCCATGGTGAACCACTACACTGCCAACAAACGCTTGCGTTCAACAGATGCCTACACTCCAGGTGGCCAAGCCGGCTTCCGCCCCGATTACGCCAGTATAGTCTACAGCAACATATTAAAAGAAATTTACCCTGATATCCCAGTTTTACTGGGCGGTATCGAAGCTTCTTTGCGCAGAGTGACGCACTATGACTACTGGAAAGATCAACTGATGCCATCTATTTTGGTCGATTCCAAAGCAGATTTATTGGTTTACGGCATGGGTGAGCAGCCCCTGCGCACCTTGCTGCGCCTGCTCAAGCGTGGCGTTCCGTTTGCACAAGCGAAAACCATCAATCAGGTGGCATTTCTTCAAGACAGCACTGAAGAGCTCCCGAAAAATAAAAACTGGGAAACCGTTTCGTTAGCTAGCCATGAGACTTGCCTCAAAGACAAATTGGCCTACGCTGCTAATTTCAAAATTGTCGAAGTTGAGTCTAATAAGTGGGCGGCTAACCGCATCATACAAGAAGTAGGCAGCCAAACCCTTGTGATTAATCCGCCGTTTAAAACCATGACTGAAAAGGAAATGGACGGCTCTTTTGATTTGCCTTACACCAGACTTCCACATCCCAAATACAAAAAACGTGGCGCTATTCCGGCCTATGACATGATTAAATTTTCGGTCAATACGCACCGCGGTTGTTTTGGAGGCTGTAGTTTTTGTACCATATCTGCTCACCAAGGAAAATTTATTGCCTCTAGAAGTGAGCAATCTATTTTGAAAGAGGTTGAAGAATTGACCAAACACCCTGAATTCAAAGGGTATTTATCTGATATCGGCGGGCCTTCTGCCAATATGTATAAAATGAAAGGAAAAGACGAAGCCATTTGTGCCAAGTGTGTTTCGCCAAGCTGTATACATCCAGTGATTTGTCATAACCTCGACACCTCGCACAAGCAAATGACTGATCTGTACCGCAAGATCGATAAATTTCCTGGTGTTAAAAAAGCATTTGTGGGCTCAGGGATCCGTTATGACCTCCTTGTCGATGACTTCAATAAAAATAACGAAGACGGCAACCACGACGAATACATCGAGCAAGTCATTACCCGCCACGTATCCGGACGCTTGAAAGTGGCACCCGAGCATACTTCTGATGCTACATTAAAAGTGATGCGCAAGCCTTCTTTTCAGTACTTCCACAAGTTCAAAGAAAAGTATGACCGCTTGTCAGCCAAACACGGGCTCAAACAACAACTCATTCCGTATTTTATTTCCTCGCATCCTGGTTGTGAAGAAATGGACATGGCAAACCTCGCCGCAGAAACCAAAGACATGGGCTTTCAATTAGAGCAGGTACAAGATTTTACGCCTACTCCCATGACAGTTGCCGAAGTGATTTACTACACAGGTGTACACCCATATACACTAAAGCCAATCCGCACGGTTAAAACCAGAGAAGAGAAACTCAACCAAAACCGTTATTTCTTTTGGTATAAAAAGGAAAACAAAGACTGGATTCGCCAACGCCTTCAAAAAGCCAAGCGCCCTGACCTCCTTGAAAAATTAATCGAGCAACCGCAAGGCAATGAATCAACGGTGCCAAAGTGGCTAGCTGAAAAGCGCAGAAGAAAAGGATAAGACCAAACTTTTTGGCCTAAACCAAACCTTTTTTGAAAATTCACGTCTTAAATAAGGTTCAAACATACAACCTCTATGAAGACACATTTTACATTATCACTTCTAGGCTTATTTTTACCACTTTCTATTCTTGCACAAGAACCAGCTGAGGCAGTTGCAGAAGAAGAAAACTACGAAGAACCCGCAATTACTTTTTCATCAACCCGTGTAGTAAATGGCCATTCGGTCGAAACGCTTGAAAAAGGCACCTATGAATTTCGCATCGAGCATCGCTTCGGCGATATCGCTGGTGTAAATGGCGGTGTTCAAAACATGTTTGGCTTCGATAACTTATCAGACATGCGCATCGCCCTTGAATATGGTATCACCGATCAACTCATGGTTGGTTTTGGCCGTGCAAAAGGCACAGGCGCTCCGTATCGTTCTTTAGTGGACGGCTTCGTTAAATATAAGGTCATTAGCCAAGAAGCAAAAAAATCTCCAATTTCTATTACCGCTGTTGCAGGTTCGAGTTTTACATACATGACCGCATCTGAAGATCTCGGTGTAGTCACGCATTTCCCAAAAGCGGTTCATCGGCTTAACTATTTTGCACAAGTCAATTTTGCGCATCATTTCGGTGACCGCGGTGCCATTCAACTCATGCCAACGCTCGTGCACCGCAATTATGTAGCCAACACCGATGTCAATGATTTATTTGCACTCGGAGTAGCGGGTCGTCTGCGCTTGACTTCTCGTTTTGCACTAATTGGAGAGTATTATTACGCCTTCAATGGTACTCAGTTCAGACAAGCGGGTTTTACAAATAGCGGAGCCATTGCATTAGAGTGGTTTACTTTCGGCCATAACTTCACGATTAACCTCACTAACTCTGGTGGTATCGGCGAAACTCAATTCATTCCTTACACAACCGAACAATGGAAAAAAGGTCAGTTTCGTTTTGGTTTCACGGTTGGCAGGAAATTTGTAATTGAATAAATTTTAAAATCAACGAGTTATGAAAAACTTCCACATTACCTTACTAACTGTTTTTAGCTTTTTGTTCTTGAGCGCATTTACCTTAATTGCACTCGAACACTATGAAGTCACCCAAGACTTTTCCCTAGAATTCAAAAGCAAAGATCCATCAGGTTCCTTTAAAAAAATGGAAGGCCAAATCGAATTTGACGAAAAGGACCTTTCTAAATGTAGCTTCGATTTAAAAATTGATGTACGTTCTATTTCAACAGGAAATGGCATGATGACCAAAAAATCACAAACTCCAGAATGGTTTGATGCCGTGAAATATCCTTACGCTAAATTTAAATCAACTAAAGTGGAAAAGAAGGATGCAAATTCCTACAATATCTTTGGCAACCTCACCATTAAGGGGATCACTAAACCAGTAACCGTTCCGGCAACCTATAGCAAGGCAGGTAATAAAATCACGCTCAAAGGCACTTTCTTTGTCAACAGACTAGATTTCAAAGTCGGCAAAAAAAGCGAAGCGGTTCCAGATCAAATGAAAGTCAATTTTGAAATCCCTGCACTCAGTAAATAATCCATTCATGAAAGCATCCTTCTTTTTTATTGTCGGTTTAATCATCTGTTCATCTTGTTCATTTGCACTTTTTTCTTGTTCTAAAGATAAGGTAACGCCCACCGAAATCCAGTGCAATACAACCATTTCTTTCTCGAATGATATTGTGCCTATCCTACAAGAAAAGTGTATCAGTTGCCATGATCAGGGCAATGCTTCTGCGGGCTATGACTTTAGTTCTTATACTTCAGTTTCTGCCAACGCCAATGCAATTCTAGGTTCAATGAAGCAAGATGGTTACCAACTAATGCCGATTGGCGGCCCCGCATTACCAGATTCAACAATCCAAAAAATAGCATGCTGGATTTCTCAAGGCAAGCTTGATAATTAGCAAGTATTCTATCAAACAAAGCAGCCCAAATCATTTAAAATTCTGTTTTATGAAAAAACAACTTTTACCATTATCACTATTCCTTCTAACTGCAATTTCTTTCTCATTTCGCTCTACTCATGTAGATGGTTTTCAGGCAGCTCCGCTAGATGCTAACGGTCCAGCAGGCGGAAAAACAGGTGCGCCCGGAGAACAAAACTGCACTAGTTGTCATAGTGGTGCTACTCAAAATGGAGCCAACGAAAATTTATTAGTTGTCAATAACGACATTGGTTTTGGCATTACACAATATACGCCCGGAGCAAGCTATGCGGTTAATTTGTCAATGGCCAGCAATCCTGCAAAAAAGGGATTTCAAGTTACCGCATTAAATGCTGCAAATACAATGGCGGGCAATTTTGTTGCTGGCGCTAATACGCAAATCAAAACAACAACCATATCTGGTGGGCAACGCAAATACGCTACACACAAAAGTTCTTCAAATACTTCGGCAACTCAAACCTGGAACTGGACCTGGGAAGCACCGGCTATAGAACAGGGCGCCATTACTTTCTATGTGGCCACAAATAAGGCTAATAATAATGGCAATGACAACGGTGATATCATCTATTTGTCGCAGCACGTCTTTTTAAATGACGACGTCAGTGTTGAAGAACTAGAAGTCGAAACGAATTTCAATGCGGGTTACTCAATTGACAAAAATGCTGTGTACATCGAATACTCTACGCTATCTGTTGCATTAACAAGCTTGAACGTGGTTGACTTAAATGGAAAATCAGTTTTTGCAAAGAAATTAGGCGCTTCAACCATTGGTGCAAACAAGACTTTTATTGGCTTACCATCAGGTCTTCCTGAAGGATTTTATGTAGTGCATTTCTTTGTAGGAAATCAAGCGTTTTCTAAAACCATTAGTGTACAACATTAATACCGAAGGTCTGCCGCTCTTTCGGCATAAAAACCTTTGTCTTCAATAATACTCAATCTGAGGCTGCTAAATGCAGCCTCTTTTTTTTGCTGTTGGTATACTAATAAAAGGTACCAATTCGACTCTTCCATAAAATTCGAAAAGTCGATAGTTTTCAATTTAAGTAGTCTGTTTTCCGCTTGTTCAAATTGCTTCAAATTAAAAGTACTGAGTGCACCATAAAATAATGCGTTGGCATCGTCTGGGTATTCAGCTAAAATCTGATCGCACTTTAACAAGCACAATTTGTAATCGTTTTTTGCAAAATTCTCAAGGGCGCTACTTAATAAATTGATGTACGGAATAGATATTTCTTCACTGGCTTCGTTGATTTCTCTGCCATTAAAATTTGATTTGCGGTAGTACTTGTAGTCGATGACCTTAAAGTTTTTAATCAAGAGTTCTCTTCCTATTTTGCGCTTAAGTTCCTTCTTCGAGTCGTTGTTTGTCTGAATGGGTTTTAGAGGCAATTGTTGCATCGGCGAAATTGGCGCTACCTGCTGCTCTTGGTCATTTCGTTTTAAAACAAAATCATTAGATACAACAAGTGGACTAATGCGTTTTTGGCTACTTAAAGGCGCAAGGGTCGTTAAATCTTTAGGTTGATGAATTTTTATTTTGACTACCAATGATTTTTTTGGCAGTTCTTTTTGCATTGGTTCTTTTTCAATTTCTTGAGGCCTCCAAAGTACACTTAATAGAATAATAAGCCCAAGTCCAATGATAAGTGATGGCATTGCAAATTTCCTTCGCTTTGCGCTAAAACGTTTGTCAATTCCTGAAAAATGAGACCATCCTTCCGGATTTTCAATGTATCCTTCTACTGCATCCATGACGAGCTCATCATCTGAGTGCTGTTTCTCAAATGCATGCTTATCTTTTTGATCTTGGCTCAAAAGATATTTTTCGAATGCTGCTTTAGTTGCTTTCATTATTACTGTTTTGCTCCATCATTATCTTTAAGTTCCTTTTTCCATTTTGCAGATGGCTTTTTACTTCTTTAAAGCTCAGTTGGGTTTTATTCATGATTTCTTCATAGCTCAGCTGCTCGATAAAAAACAAGTGAATGCAATCTTTTTGGACAGGCTTTAATTGCTCCATCACTTTTTCGAGTAAGTTCAACTGTTGTTCTTTCCATAATAGTTCTTCTTGAGCTTCATCCGATGCAGCACCAACTGTGTGCCCCATAGCATTTTCATCCAAGGAAACTCCCGATAATTTTTTTGCTTTTCTAATAAACTGAAGGGCTTCATTTCTAGCAACGGTATGCAACCACGGTTTCAGTTGTTGTATTTCATGATGCATAAGGAGCTGAGGTAATTTAGCGAAGAGGTCCATTAATAAGTCTTCAGCTGCGTATTTATCTTTCGTATATTTTAGAAAGACACCATATATAAGATGTCCGTAGCGCAGAAAAAGCTCATCGATGCATCTAGGCCATTGCTTCTGCTTGTATAATTGCAGCACAGCAGCGTCATCAAGACCACTTAAATATTTCCTTTTATTCCAGACCATCTGTTACAAAGATGCTGAAAAACCTAGGTTTCCACAAAAAATTTCAAAAAAGTGAAACCTTCCAAATGCTTGATCGTTAGACTACTTGTCTCTACGCAATTATTTTTTTTAAAAATTTCTTTCAAAAAATTGTTGCAGAACCAAAAAGAGTACATATCTTTGCACCCCGCAATTGAGACAACGGTCTTACTGAAAAGCGGAAAGCTAAGAAGGGTTAAGAGGAGCGGAAGCTTTTTTAACTGACTAAAGAAAAAGTTCTTTGAAGTATTGAGAAATAAGGAAACAGCGTTTTTAAGAATAAAAACAAACATACTCGAGCTCTTAAAATTCGAAGTTATTATACAACGGAGAGTTTGATCCTG
>JBEBBE010000067.1:0-9033 GCA_041158525.1 Bacteroidota bacterium
AACTTCACCGGAAATAGGGGAAATTTTAACGTTGTGTATGTCATATCCATACTCGGGCGGTAAGTTTCCAATCTTTTTATCCCAAATAACATTCAATGTAGAGTCTATGTATGCGACATAAGCTGGAAAAGGATCGGGATTAGTTCCGTCAGTAGTTTTGTAAAAGGCTAAGGCGAAAGCATCGTGATATCCATCGCAATCAATCATACTTTCATCTGAAACTTCGCTGTTGTGATTGGAGTAGTTTGCAAAAATTTCTCTAGTTGTAAAGACAGTATCTGAATTCCAATGCCAGAGAATTGGACAAGGCGTAAAGCCGGTGAGTTCATTCACTGAATGCTGACGTTGAAAACTACCAATGGTAAGATAGTTATTATTGTATGGAAAAGTCTTTAGAGCTGATCCAGCTGATACCGCCAAATTTTGGTAAGTATTTGTAATGGGGAGATAAGTCTTTTTAATAACTTGACCAAAGTCGCTTATTTGAACTACATAGGGAAAAGCTCCAGGAAAAGAAGAAAGTCCTTGCCCTGTGTTAGGTAAAGATAAATGCCCACTAGCTAAATTCACATTGGACATAATCCTATTGAATGACCCAAGCCAGACAAAAGTATCCGATGGAATTTTGTTGATTTCAAAGTTGCCATTTGAAGTAAAAACAGTTGTTTTAATTGAATCACTCGTACAAGAAGAATTACACTCAAAACTTGTGGCGGTAATGATATTTTCATCTGGTGTAAAACTTAATCCAATCGTATGAGAGAAACTTGAATCCCGATAATCCCAAACAGGAATATTTGAAAATTTATTTATCTTAATGAGGTAGTTTGAAAATGTTGCCTTTCCAGATAGATAATAATAGTCATTTTTTTCATCTATAGTAAGAGGTTTGAAGCCTGCTAAACTATTCGTAATATCACCTAGAGATGGAGTCCAATAATAATACCTCACCCCTCTCAAATCATTGGTTTGTTGAGCGGAGAGGTTTGTTAGGACAAATAGCTGAAGGATCGAGATAAGTAGGAGCTTTTTCATAGGCGGCTTTACTTAGATTACGAAAGGGACAAGAAAAAAGGGGGGGGCGCGCGTTGGTCTCAATGGACTTTTACGATGAATAGCGCTTTTTAAATTCTGGAATACAAAAAGAGATTTTTTTTGGACTTAGCTTCAGTAAAAATCAGGAATCAATTTGATTTATTACCTAACTTTTTTTTGTTTTAATTTAGAACATTAAGTAAATTTGTGGTATTCAATCTAAGGAGAAAATAAAAAAACAAACATGCGTTTATTACAAAAACAGATTGGCCAGAGGGTTTCAGATCTCCGGAAGAAAAAAGGGCTTTCACAGCAGGATTTAGCTCATCATATCGAGATTTCGAGGTCGTCATTGGCTCAAATTGAATTGGGAAACAGAGGGCTTGATATTCTAGAACTTCAGAAATTATCTGAAGTGTTGGGTTTTTCTTTGGATCATTTTATGTCGCCTGATTTTCTTCAAGATGATAATTTATTTATGGAGCAAAAGAACCATCCCTCAAAAGAACAAGATCGAATTTCTGTACCCACCCTTCAGGTCAATAAGTTTAAAAATGTACTATTGTATATACTAGAACGCTGTGCTGGGAAACCAAATGTAGGCGAAACCGTTCTTTATAAATTGTTATACTTCTCTGACTTTAATTATTATGAGTTATATGAAGAACACTTGACCGGAGCGCAGTATCGAAAATTACCTTATGGACCCGTTCCTCAAAAAATGGACGCCATTATTCAGCAAATGATTGAAAATGGGCAAATACAAAGAGTCAAAACGACTTATCATAATTATATTCAAACGCGTTATTTACCCCTTGAAAAAGCAAATTTACAAGAGCTAAAAGCCAGCGAGAAAGAAATCCTTGACCGTGTAATTGAACAAATGAGTGATTGGTCGGCTGCCGCAATCAGCAACTATTCTCATAAAGATCTACCATGGCTAGCGTCCAAAGAAGGTGAAGCAATCAACTATGAATTAGCCTTTTACAGAGAAGCCCCTTTTACTGTTAGAAATTATCAGGAAGAAATTGAAGCGCAATGATATTCGAAGAATTAAGCGAATTTAAGAAGGATGTCAAGGCATTGTCAAAAAAATATAGAACATTAAAAGAAGATTTGGATGTCGTAAAACAAGTTCTAACAGTTCTTCCGGATGCAAGACCTCCTTTTAGTTTTCAGATGAATCAAATTCAATTAGAAACTTGCGTCATCAAAGTGAAAAAAATAGCTTGTAAATCACTGAAAGGAAAAGGGGTAAACTCTGGTCTAAGGTTAATTTATGCGCTCTTCAAATTAGAACAAAAAATAACCTTTATTGAAATCTATCATAAAAATGATAAAGATTCAGAAGATCGAGAAAGGATAATAACAAATTTTTCTTGAGTGCGCTCCACGAATCTTTTGAAGGCTTCCTCTTTGAAGTATAATTAAGATTGTTTTCCCTCAAACAACTCGGCAATGGCTTCATAAACCATGATGTCGCCTTGAAGTAAGGCTTGTTGCAATTGCTTGTATATGTTTTGTTGCGTCGGATTCAGGAAGAATGCTTGACGGAGCTGTTCTTCGATGAGTTGTTCGAAAAGAACGACTTCTTGCTGCGCTCGTTTCTGAGCAAGTAAGCCTTTTTGCTCTAAATGCGTAAAATACTTTTCAATTTCTTGCCAAACTAAAGGGAGCCCTACTCCGTTTAAGCCAGAGGCACAGAGCACCGGGACTTGCCATGCATCTGGCCTTTGGGAAAAAATATGAAGGGCACTGGCATACTGTGTTCTTGCATTTTTTGCGGCTGTTTCATTTGCGCCATCTGCCTTATTGATGACAACGGTATCGGCAAGCTCCATGATGCCGCGTTTCATGCCTTGGAGTTCATCGCCTGCTCCGGCTAACATCAGGACCAAAAAGAAGTCCACCATCCCGTGAACCACCGTTTCTGATTGCCCCACACCAACGGTTTCAATGATGATGATGTCATAACCAGCTGCTTCACAGAGCAAAATGGCTTCTCGGGTGTTCTTGGCAACCCCGCCTAAAGTTCTACCAGCTGCTGAGGGCCTGATAAAAACGGCTTCTTGGGTAGAGAGCTGCTCCATGCGGGTTTTATCGCCAAGGATGCTTCCGCCTGAAACGGAAGAAGAGGGGTCAATGGCTAAAACAGCAATTTTGAGTCCTTTCTCAAGCAGTTGTAGCCCGAAAGATTCTATAAAAGTACTTTTCCCGACACCCGGAACACCAGTGATGCCTATTCTCTTGGCACTTTTGGCAACTTTTTTACAACGACTCAGGAGCACAGCAGCTAGCTTTGTGTCCTCGGGGTTTTCGCTTTCAATGAGGGTAATAGCCGCACTTAATGCAGACCTTGACCCATTTTGCAAGCCTTCAAAAAGTTGTTCGGGGTTGCGCAGCGCTTTCTGAGATTTTCTCGCAGCAAGCCACTGGTCAATATGTGTTTGATCAGGCTTCAAGTAAGTCTTTTAATGCTTTTAGGGCTTGTGCAATATTGCTTTGAATATCGAGGAGTTTGGCTTCTAGCATGTAGCAGGGCGCAGTGATGATCCTGTTGACAGCATCAACATGAACATCTCCGAGTTGACACTCTTGGGCTGTAGCTCCTAATTGATTCAGACCTGCATGAAAAGCAGAAATATCGTAAGGAGAAGCTTCTTGGCTATTACCGAGTGTTAATTCTAAAGCTTTCTCTGGCAAGGCCAAGGCGAGTAAAATTGGGCTGACACAGAGCGCAACAATGGGTTTACCAACGTTATACATATTGACCAAAAGCAACTTGACTTCTGGTAAAATTTGACCCTTCGGCCCCGCAAAGGCCCAAGTTGAAAAATTTTTAGCGCTACCAAAACCCCCAGGAATAACCAAAGCATCGAGATCTGCAGGTACAATTTGTTCAATCGGAACAATCTGGCCACGTGCAATTCTTGCAGCCTCCTCAAGCATGTTTCTTTCTTGGGGCTGTTCTTCACCGGTGAGGTGATTGATTACATGATGTTGTTTGGCATTGATGCCAATGCAGATGGCTTCGGCACCCATGCGCTCAATTTCGAGTAGTGTTAATACTGCCTCTTGAATTTCGGCGCCGTCATAAACACCACAACCCGATAACAAAACTCCTATTTTCATGACTTCGTTTGAACTAATTTACGATATAATTCTTCGTATTGCGGCAAAATTTGATCCAAACTGAAAGCTTTAGCTCGGTTTAAAGCACCTACTTTAAATTGAGCCAAAACCTCGGGCTGTAATAAATATTCTAAATTTTGAGCCATGTCATCGATGTCTCCTACATCAGATAAAAAACCAGATTCGCCGTGTATATTTACTTCAGGAATACCGCCAGTGTTTGATGAAACAACCGGTACACCTACAGCCATTGCCTCTAGCGCTGCCAACCCAAAACTTTCGGTTTCTGAAGGAAGCAAAAAGACATCGGCAATTTCCATCACGTGTGCTGTATCTCGGACCTTCCCTAGAAAAATGACATCATTGCAAATTTGGAGTTCTCGACACAAGCGCTCACAGGCATAACGGTCTGGGCCATCACCTACTAAAATGAGTTTACAAGGTTTTTTCAAACGCACTTTTGCAAAGATCCGTATGACGTCTTCGGTGCGTTTGACCGGTCTAAAATTGGAAACATGACAAACAATGGCTTGGTCATCCGGGGCGTATTTCGATCGAATGTATTGACGATGATCGGAGTCAAGAGGTAATGGTGGTACAAAATTGGCAATCACTTGAATCTCGTTGGTCACTTTGAAGTGTGCTAAGGTATCGCGCTTCAAACTTTCAGAAACCGCAGTTACGGCATCTGACTGATTGATACAAAAGGTAATGACAGGTTCAAAAGAAGGATCTTTTCCGACAAGCGTGATGTCAGTGCCGTGTAGGGTCGTGACAAAAGGAATTTGAATGCCTTCAGCGCGCAAAATTTGCTGTGCCATGAAAGCAGCCGATGCATGCGGTATGGCATAATGGACGTGTAAAATATCTAGCCCTTCATACTTAACAACATCGACCATTTTACTGGCTAATTGTGTCTCGTAGGGCTGAAAATCAAATAAGGGGTAGTCTGTGATGGATACTTCGTGGTAGAAAATATTTTCACGGAAAGAACCCAAACGGACGGGTTGCGAATAGGTGATAAAATGAACCTGATGACCCTTTGCTGCAAGTGCTTTGCCGAGTTCTGTAGCCACAACGCCACTGCCTCCAAAGGTTGGGTATAGTACAATGCCTATTTTCATTATTGTTGATCGAGGGGGATAAAGAAAGTGATTCTGTAGATAATTGGGAGAATGCGAACAACTTGCCCGAATTCATTTTTAATTTGAAACGTATAACTACTGCGAAATGGGCTATTTGGTGCATTGATAACGTCATAGAACAAAGCGGCATTGAGTCTGATTTTTTCACCAAGTTTGAGGTAAAAACCGCCGCCGACCATCAAATTGGCAGACCAAGGTCTGACTACTTCTAAAGGGTTCGCAAAGCTAAACGGGCTCTTGAGGTATTGGAATTCAACACCACCAAATATTTTCTCTTGATAACGCAAGTGCGCAAAAGCACCGCCACCCCAGGTAGTCATTTGGCTTTCAACACCCAAATTATTTGACCAAATGCGCTGAACGCGAAAAGAAGGACCCACTAATAAATTTTCGGATAAGCGCGCTGCGTATTTAAGTTCACCGCCTAAGGCTCCTCCAATATTTGAAAAACCGATGTAGGGCTCAAGGCCTAATTCTGAACCTTGATATTGCAACTGAGAAAAAGCCAATTGAGGCAAGAATAATAAGGCAACAATAAACTGCTTCATGATTTGTAATTTCTAACAAAGATACGGGATTTGCACCCTCATTGCTTCTTTGTATCTTTGCAAAAATTTTCAGATGAAGTTACTCGACGGAAAAGCCACCGCAGCCCAAATTCAAGCCGAACTCGCAGCAGCAGTTCAAGTCAGAAAACAAGAAGGTAAAAAGATACCACACTTAGCGGCAATTTTAGTTGGTAACGACGGTGGATCAGTATCTTACGTTACTTCCAAAGTGAAGGCCTGTGAAGCCATTGGGTTTGAAAGCACCCTAATTAGATATGACGAAACCGTTCCTGAAGATATTTTACTTGAAAAGGTCCAGCGCTTAAACGAAGACCGCAGCATCGATGGTTTTATTGTTCAGCTTCCGCTTCCTAAGCACATCGATGAACTCAAAATCACGCAGGCCATTGACCCTAAAAAAGATGTCGACGGTTTTCATCCGCGCAACTTAGGTAACATGATCTTGAATTTACCTGGTTTTTTACCTGCCACACCTGCTGGTATCATGGAGCTCATGCGCCGAAACAATATTGAAACTGAAGGTAAAAATTGTGTTATTTTGGGCCGAAGCAACATTGTCGGAACTCCCCTTTCTATCATGCTTGCACGCAATACCAATCCGGGTAATTGTACGGTAACCTTAGCGCATTCCAAAACAAAAAATATCAAAGCACTTTGTCGTGAGGCAGATATATTAATTGCCGCTATTGGCAAGCCCAACTTCGTAACGGCTGATATGGTCAAGGAAGGTGCCGTCATTATTGATGTCGGTACAACCCGCGTAGACGATGCTACACGTGAGCGTGGATGGCGTTTGGTGGGTGATGTCAAGTTTGATGAAGTATCACCAAAAACAAGTTTTATTTCACCAGTACCAGGTGGCGTTGGCCCAATGACCATTGCCTCTTTAATGATGAACACCTTAAAGGCAATGGAGCTCAAAGCCAAATAAATGAAACAGACTTTTCAAATAAACGGAGATTACATCGAACTCATTGGCCTGCTTAAGGCCCTGGGCATCGCTGAAACTGGTGGGCATGCAAAAGCAATTGTTGAAGAGGGTTTGATCATTCGCAACGGTGAAGTAGAGCAGCGTAAACGTGCCAAACTCATCGCTGGTGATGTCATCGAATTAGAAGATTTGCAAATCGTGTTGCAATAGCAAAAATCCAATTTCTATTTGATACTTCTGAAGTCCTGACCGCTTTTAACGCTTAACAAAGTTTCATAGATCAGGCGGATACAATTTTCTACATCTGACTTTTCTACCATTTCAACGGTGGTGTGCATATAGCGCAAAGGCAAGGAAATAAGTGCGCTTGTTACCCCCTCATTCGAGTAAGCAAAAGCGTCGGTGTCGGTGCCTGTTGAACGAGAAACAGCTGCGCGCTGGAACGGAATTTTGGCTTTTTGTGCAGCAGCTATGATTTGTTTCAGGAAATTATTTTGAACTGCTGGGCCGTAAGTTAAAACAGGGCCTTTACCGCCTTGTTGGTCGCCATTTTCAATTTTATCGACCATTGGCGTTGCGGTGTCGTGGCAAACATCTGTGATGAGTGCTAGATCTGGTTTAATGCGGTGCGCCATCATTTCTGCTCCGCGTAGTCCAATTTCTTCTTGAACTGAATTAACTACGTACAAAGAGAACGGCAATTTCTTTTTGTTTTCTTTCAATAAACGAGCAACTTCTGCAATCATGAAGCCCCCTACTCGGTTATCTAGTGCTCGGCCGACATACTTGGTCTGATTCAAGACCATAAATTCGTCTTCAAAAGTAGCAACACAGCCAACATGAACGCCAAGTGCCTCTACTTCCTCTTTACTCGAGCAACCACAGTCCAAGAAAATATTTTTCATGCTTGGAGTCTCTTCTTTTTGCTGGCGCATATGAATAGCCGGCCAACCAAAAACCGCTTTCACAGGACCCTTATCGGTATGAATATTGACGCGTTTAGACGGAGCAATCATGTGATCTGAGCCTCCATTGCGGCGTAAATAAATAAAACCATCTTTAGTAATATAATGTACAAACCAGGAAATCTCATCAGCATGTGCCTCGATTACTACCTTATAAGGCTGCCCCGGATTGATGATGCCCGCCACTGAACCGTAAGCATCGGTGATATATTCGTCGATGTACGGCTTGAGGTAATCGAGCCACATTTGTTGACCTGAGGTTTCAAAGCCCGTAGGGCTGGCATTATTGAGGTAATTTTCTAAAAATTGCTCGGATTTCTTAGTGATGATTTTTTTCATGCTTAACGAATAAGTGTAACGTTTCCTTTAATGATATTTTCTAGCCCACCAATACAGGTGACTTGTAAGTAATAATCATAGACATCGGGGTCTAGTAATTTTCCGCGATACGTGCCATCCCAACCATCGTTGATATTGCTTGTTTCCCAAACGAGTTCTCCCCAGCGATCGTAAACCCTAAAAACGAATTCAAAGATGTACTGCCCCCGGACATATAATTTATCATTGCTGCCGTCTTTATTTGGAGAAAACGCATTAGGAATATAGACAAATGGTGCTTGACAGATACTGTCATATACCTTGACCAACACAGTGTCCGAACCCGAGCAAAGCCCATCTGAAACAGTCAGTGTAAACAGCGTTGTTTGATCGAGCAAAGCCGTTGGATTTTGAGTAGTAGCTGAGCTCAAGTTTTGGGATGGTGACCAGTTGTAAGTGTAGGCACCCGTTGGCTGACCCAAAAGTTGAGTACTGGTGTTTGGTAAAATAACAAGCGGATTCGCGTTGGCAGTTACACTTAATGGATTTAATGTTGATACATTGATAAACACGGAATCTTGCAGTTGGCAATTCTGTGCGGTTTCGACCGTGACATACAAATATTGTGGCGACGATAAGGCAACCGTAACAGTTGGCTGACCCTGCCCTAACTGGACAACACTTGCCGGCGACCAAGTGATCTGTTGAAAATTCGGGTTCGGGAAAATACTGGCTGTAAACGGAACATCGGCGCAAATTAACGAAGGGGACTCTACCTCTAAATCTTGAGCTTGGATACTGATCAAAACACTATCGGAAGCAGAACAATAAGCAGAACTCACCTCGATATAATACCATGCATTTTGCGGATCAATAAGCGTTAGATTTGGGCTGTTATTACTATTTAAAGTATCTGAAAAGTTATTGTTTGAGGACCA
>JBEBBE010000068.1:0-42521 GCA_041158525.1 Bacteroidota bacterium
CCACTGATGGGTCTGTAATATTGATTTCGTCAATTTCAGCGTATGCTTCTTGATAGTTATTAGATGAAACCGGGTTGTCAATCATGAGGATCAACTCGTTTTCTAACTCTTGAATCGTTAAACGCGGTGCATCTGGCGGAGAAAGGATTTTAAAACATGCATCGAACAAAGCCTGCGCTTTGGTATCGGCGCGTTTCATAGCCTCAACAGAAGCCATCAAACCACCATCGGTACTTCTACCGTAAACAATACCAACAGTGATATTATTGATCGCACCCGGACGCAAAGTAAACGGACCTGCAGACTGCACAAAACGGCGGTCACCAGAAGGGTTGTTGTTTGTAGTTTCATCCCAACCGTTCGGGAAAAGAGAAGACATATCTTCACCTTGCGTTGACCAATGTAATGGGTCAGAATCTCCTGGGAACATATAATCTGAAAGCGTTTGAGATGCACCAGTTGAACCTGTGTAACCTAAACCACCATAGAACATCTCTGAACCGTTAGCCCACTGACCTTCCATGAAATTGTAATATTCTGCAGCCGGCCCTGGGTCATTGTACGGGTATGCTGAAGTAGATGTAAAGTAAGTAAAGCGACGCATACCGAAACGCTCGTTGTCGACGATGCCATCAGAATAACCAATACCAATTCCTTTGTAAACGATACCGTTGTTAGCTAGGGCGTCTACAACTGTAGGAACTACATTAGTTTGAGTAGCCTCATCAAAGTACGGACCAGGGTTGTCTAAGCCATCGGCATCTTGATAAGGACCTTCAAAGAAGTCACAACCAATTGCCGGTGGATTTTCACCATAACCAAGTTTACCACCATCAGACTCATCGATGAGGTCACCGTTGTACATATAACCCAAACCACGAGAGACATCACAACCAGTGTAGTCATCGGCGTAGTTTCCGACGTCCGCATCGAGGAATTGTGAGAAGTAAGTGTTGTAGAGCGTTTGCGTTCCGCGGTTGATCAATTCATAGTTATAGAATGTCATGCGGTTTACTTCGTCATTGGTAGCAAATGAGAAAGCTTGGGCACGGATTTCCATACCGATTGGGTCACCGTTAGTTTCGGTGTGGATGTTTCCTTTGTCGTTGAAAACCCACCAATGTGTTTCATCACCGTAAAGTGAAATACGACGGTCAATACCACACTCGATGTCATCACGACCTAAGATGTCGTCATACCATGGGTGGTCACCGTTGTCTGGGTTGTAATTACCATCTTGGTCACGGTCATAGAAAGGAGCTAAGAAATAATCTTGACCTCTTGAAACGTCACCGTGCGCTGGCCAACCATAAATACGATTTAATTCGTCATTTGTAGGCGCAGTGATTTCGTCACAACCTTCAGTAGTGATACCTGCATTACATTCCCACCAAATGTTGAATCTGATAACCTCTGCCTTGCGAATGGTGTAGAACTTGTCATAGGCAATACACTGATCTGGATCAATGTTTGCTTCACCAAAATCACGAGTGGCATCATCACCAACTGGATTAATTGGGTTGAAATTTCCAGTACCTGGAGTAACTGTAAGCGGGCCAGGCCAGAAATCGTTTCCTGAACGGTAACGAAGTGCAGCTAACTTAAGCTGTCCGTTGACGTCAGTACCACCCATCCAGAGTGCACCAGCAAAGATTGCAAAGCGGTTACTTCCTTTAGGAACTTCATAGGCAGCAACACCTGCTGCACGGTTTTGGAACATACTACCACCCTGCTCAATGAGTGCCGATACATCATTGAATTTCATGGTGAGTTTAGCCGTTGCAGGGCTACAGTTAGCCTTAGGCTTTACTGTTGGCTTGTAATCTTTGTCGTTGGGGCCTAGATAAGCTAGTGCTTGCGTGCATGCTACTGTTAGACCTAAAAACGCGGCAATGAATTGCTTTTTCATAATACTTCGTTAATGCTTCTTAAAAATCAAATTTTACACCGACACGGATTGTGCGAGGTATACTGATGTTAAACGGATTTTGAATCTTCATGGTGTAGTAGTCACGGAAAGATTGCTCATCAATTTGGTTTTGGATAGATGTTTGGCTAGATGCTGCAGCTAAATATCCGTCGTCATCCCAGTTTCCTGTGGCACGGTAAACATTCAAGACATTGAACTGGTTAAACAAGTTGGTAGCACGCACATAAACTTGAAGGAATGCTGCCTTTTTCTTGTTCTCTTTGTTGCCATATTCTAAAGAGAATGTTTTATCTGCCTGGATGTCTAGGCGATATTGCCAAGGCAAACGCGAACCGTTAAGTGTACCGTTGATACCTGCATTAAGGTTTCCGATACCTTCATCAGTAATGAAAGTCTGAGAAGAGTAAGGTGAACCAGAATTAATGTTGGCAATTAAGTTCAAACCAGTGTTTTCTAAGATGCGTGTTTTACCAATCATTGGGCCGTTGTAATCTTGACCCTCACCATAGCGGTAGTCAAAAGTTACGTTGAAGGCATGACGTTGGTCGTAACTATAAGGGAAGATAACGCGAAGGTTTGGTAATCCAGCGTTTACAAGCGCTGACATTGAAGTTGCATCTGAACCAGTACCATCAGCAAACTGTAAGGTATAGTTGGCCGTCATGCGGATGTTACCAGTTTGGCGCATGTCATAGGCAATCGTTAAACCTTTAACCGTACCGAAGTCACGGTTACCAAAAGTTTTGTAAGTTACAGGATATGCCTCAAATACATTGATCAACTGCACGTTGTCGCGTTGTTCGCGATAGAAAGCAGAGATTTTGATAGAAGAAGTACGTGTAACTACTTGTTGGAAACCAAGTTCGTAATCTACAGTTTTCTCAGGCTTGAGGTTAGAGTTGCTGATGACTGCATTACGAGATTGAATGAACTGGTATTCGTAAGGATTGAAACGGAAACCAGAAGTTGGTCTTTTTGTAAGGATGTCGTAGTGTGCAAAGAAAGATGCTTCTTCTGAAATTGGGAAAGAGAATGCGATACGCGGCATCACGTTCACTTGT
Organism: Bacteroidota bacterium; assembly: GCA_041158525.1. Classification (GTDB taxonomy): domain Bacteria; phylum Bacteroidota; class Bacteroidia; order Flavobacteriales_D; family Crocinitomicaceae; genus UBA952. The sequence continues at coordinate 2,992 of JBEBBE010000068.1, forward strand.
GCTTTGTAATCTTCAAATGCATCTGCAGTAGGTGTTTCTAAAGAAGGATCTTGTAACCATGGTGCAATACCTGCAGCCCCACGAATTTTAGAAGGATCCTCGATAGGTGTTCCTGTTGCATCGTACCATTGAGAACCGTTTCTGAAACCATTGATACCAGAAGGATTGTTAACGTCATTTACATAAACTACGTAGTCGTCACCCATACCGCTTGGCAAATTAACCCAACCGTATTGATTTGGATCATTTTCTGCCATAGTGCGTGCTTCTTTAACTGTTTTAGCAGTGTAGAATAAGTAAGGATCTTTTAAGACTGGTTGATTGGCATCAAAGACGTCAACACGCACACCGACGTTGAAGACGATATCTTTGAAAGCAAATTTATCCATGATGTAACCAGCCATATAAATTGGTTGGAAGGCACCAACAAAACGCTTGTAGTTGCCGTTTTCATCGAATTCATTAAAGTACTTGTTGATGTCTGTGTTACCACGAACTTTGTTACCTGTGTGGTCATAACCCCAGTAAGAAACAAATGATTGACCACTGTTTAATAGTTCGTCTGGTGAGAACATATTGAATTGGAACAAGTTCGGGTCGTATTGGTCGATGTCAACAAAGTCTGTACCAGCCGGGTTGTAACCAAGGTTTTTGCGCAAGTTGTAATCAAAGAAAGACTGTTGATCGTTGTTAATTTGACCACCGTATTCACCAGTTCCTGTTTGAAAGGCATCACCAGCATTTAAACGGTTGTAAGTAATTGCTTTGAAAGATCCTGAGTCTGTCACAACGCCTGAATTGAGGTCAAGTTCTTTGATGTGGAAGTTTGCTAACTGACGCGCAATTGACCAAATACCAACAGGACCGTTGTCACCGCTTGTCCAGCCGCGGTCTACGCGTTGTTCGTATTCAAAACCTAAAGAGATAGAGTGGTCACCGAGTACTACAGAACCAGCGCCAGTTACACGGAACTGATCGTTTTCTGTTTTACCAAAACCGTTTGAAGGTGAACCAATATTTGCCCAAATACCGTAAACACTTCCAGGAAGGTCACCATTTCTTAGGGCATTTCCTTGTTGGATTTGGAAGAGGTTTTCGTAGCGACCAATTGGGTTTCCTTCATAAATGTTGAAATATTGGGTCGTGATAGCTGCAAGTGCTGAGTTGGTTTCAGAAGGTGTAAATGCAACTTCTACATCGCGGAAACCATTGTGCACATACATTTGAGTGGCAGGATCAAACTCATAAGATGGAACACGAGTAGTTTCAAACTTACCTACGTGACCATAATTAAAGAGGTTGTAACCATGATTAGGGTCATAAGACTCATTGAAAGATTTAGAGTAGTCAACCATCAAGCTGTATAGTGCAGACTTGATTTTAGAGCTAGAACCTTCGCGGTCATTGTTGAAACGCTGTGTCATACGCGCATATACGCGGTAGTCAAGGCTCTTGCCTACTCCGTAATTTGTAAAGTTCAATAATGAACCAGCGTAATTGTAAGAAGTTCCTTGCGAATAGTTAAGAGATCCTCCGAATTGCAAGTTAACTGAGGGCCCTGTATTTACGTCGATTTTACCCGATGCAGAGAAAACCGAATTACGAGCATTCATACGCCAATCTGTTTTTTCGAAGTCATCGGCACGTAAAAAGAGTGCATTGTGGAAAGTACCAAAACCTGTAGAAGTTGGTCTAAGTGGATTGGCAAGAAGTTCTTCACGTGCTTCTTGTTTGATACGGTATGAACCACCGGCCAACGGACGTGAGTCAAGTTGATCTGTGTAGTTAGCTGAAACCAAGAAACCAAGAAGTGGACGTGTTTTATTACCTAAAGAGTCACGCTGCATTAATAGCGGGCCTGACAACATTCCTTCTACGAGGTTATATCCAAATTTATCAAGTCCAATTACTTTACCATCGTAACCGTTTGGATCAGCGCCATTTAGGTAAATACCTGAAGTAACTGCTTCCAAACTTCCGAAATAAACTGAGGAAGGACCTCTGGTTGTAATGGAGATGATACCACCTGTGACGTCACCGTAGTTGGCAGGTACACCACCGGTAATTACTGAGACTTCTTCAAGTGCTGATTTTGGTAAGTTTGATGAACCACGTACTTTAATACCATCGATATAGAAGTAAGTTGCATCAGAGCGCGTACCGCGAACTGAGATAGCACCTGAACCTTCGTTTACATTTACCCCACCTACAGTTCCTGCAACAGCTGATGCAGAACGAGCAGGAAGGCGAGCGATGTCTTCACGTGTAACTGTTGCACCAGAGGCACCACCATCTTTGTCAATGAGTGGAACTCGGTAGCGAACAACCTTCACTTCTCGTGTTTCTTGAGTTTTACTAGATAGTGTCAGGTTATCCAGGAAAGTGATGCGATCTGGAGAAATTGAAACGCCAGTCATGGTGAGGGTTTGATACCCACCTTCAGCATTTCTGACCTCTACGTCATACGAACCTGGCTGAATACCATTGATCTGGAATTTTCCTTTTTCATCGGTTAAAGAACTACCACGAATGGCTCCTGCCTGCTTCAACAATACCTTGCTGAATTCGAGAGGGGCCTTTGTAGCCTCATCGGAAACAGTACCGCGAAGCGTACCGAGCCCGGATTGTGAAAATGCATAAGTGCTTACAAACAAGACACTTAAAAACAATAATTTCAGTCTACCCACCATAAGAATGCGTATAAATTTTACTATTTCTCGTTTTTTAAAGATTGTAAATATAGAAAAATCCATAGTCTTAACATAAAATTCATCAAAAATCTATCAGATGTTTGCGCATCTTTGTACAATATTCAAGCTTTCAATCTAAATGTACGACCGCTTCAATTTCAAACTCCCCGATTTAAAATTTGCCTTATTGAGCTCAGATGCATTTGATCCTGGTGCCGTCTTTATTTATCCCGAAGAAATTGAACTACTAAATGCCCGTTCAAATCCTATACGCAAAAAAGAATTTTTAGGGGTGCGTCACCTACGCAACCAGCTGAAAATCAAATCGCCAATTTTATACAAGCCCAATGGCTGCCCCTATTATTCAGCAGTCGAACACGCCCTTTCGATTTCACACACCAAAAATTTTATTGCGCTGGCCAATGCGGGGTTTCCTATCGGGATAGACATCGAACAAAAAGACCGCGATGCAGCACGCATCATCAATAAATTTGCTAGTGAAGATGAAAAAGTTTTATGTACCGACAACCCAAAAGAATGGTACTTGCAATTGTGGTGCGCAAAAGAAGCAATTTATAAGTTGGTTGGGATAGAGAACCTTTCTTTCAAAAATGAAATCCTCATACATACCAGGCTAAAAAAAGCAGAAACCACCTTTTTAAGCGCAATTGTGCAAAAGGGTACTCAAAAACATGACATTGACGTACAAATAAGCGAAACAAGCGACCTACAAATGGCTGTTGCCAAATTTAAAGCTGCGCCTTGAGACTCATGTCAAGCGCTTTCACAGAATGTGTGAGTGCCCCTACTGAAATGAACTGCACGCCTGTTTCAGCATAACTTCTAATAGTTGCTGAGGTGATTCCACCCGATGCCTCTGTTTCAATACCCTCAGGAATCGATTTTAGTGCCGCTTTCAGTGCTTGAGGTGTAAAGTTATCGAGCATGATGCGGTGATAGTCTTGAGGCAGTTCGAGTAATTCTTTCAATTCAGATTCCGAACGAACCTCTACCTCTACTTTCAGATCCAAATTTTGGGACAACAAATAAGCTTTTGTTCTTTCCAAAGCCGGTTTCAAACCTCCGGCGTAGTCAATATGGTTGTCTTTGAGCATGATCATGTCGTAGAGACCAAAACGATGGTTTGCCCCTCCGCCAATTTTTACGGCGTATTTATCTAGCAAACGCATGCCAGGTGTAGTTTTTCGCGTATCGAGCAAAGTACAATTAGTACCACTTATGAGTTGTACATAATGAGCGGTTTGGGTAGCTACCCCACTCATATGCTGCATACAGTTTAAAAGGAGTCTTTCAACGGCTAATATGGAACGAGAGGATCCTTGTAAGGTGAAAGCGATGTCGCCGGGTTGAATGCGGTCACCGTCTTTTAACTTTTGATCAAAAATGATTGTTGCATCATAAATTTCACAAATTCTCTTGGCCACATCAACACCAGCCAGCACCCCTGATTCTTTGATTAAAAGATAGGCAGCAGACTGTGCATCAAGAGGTACACAAGCTAAAGACGAGTGGTCTCCGGAACCAAGGTCTTCTTGTAGGGCATTTTGGATAAACTCATCTAGCATGCAGCAAAGATAAGAAGTGCGGTTTAATCTGCGCAATGTTTCTATTTTTGAACTGTGAAAGCACAAATGGACTTATTGAACAAAGTAGCTACGCTGCCTCAACACCCTGGGGTGTATCAATTCTTTGATCAAAAAGGTAAAATCATTTATGTCGGAAAGGCCAAGGACCTTAAAAAAAGAGTGAGCTCTTATTTTCAAAAGGATCACGCTGACGGAAAAACCAGAACACTTGTCAAACAAATAGTGGACCTGCAATTTACGGTAGTTGAAACTGAGATAGATGCGCTGCTACTAGAGAATAACCTCATCAAAAGTCACCGACCGCGTTACAATGTGCTGCTCAAGGACGACAAAACTTATCCGTGGATTGTCATCAAGAAAGAACCTTTTGCACGCATCTTTCCAACGCGCAGAAAATTCAATGACGGTTCTACTTATTACGGGCCCTACCCTAATGTAAAAGGCATGCATGCCCTCTTACAACTGATTCGGGAGCTTTTTCAAATCAGGACCTGCGCCCTAGATTTAAGTCAACAAAAACTCGAAAAAGCTAAATATAAAGTTTGTCTCGAGTATCATATTGGCAAATGTGCCGGGCCCTGCGAAAAATTACAAGAACAAAGCCACTACGACGAAACGCTCAAAGTGATCCGACTGTTATTGGAAGGCAAGAACTATTCTTTGATCCAGCAACTCAAAAAACAAATGCAAGTTTTTGCTGCTGAACATGCCTTTGAAGAAGCACAGCGCTGCAAAGAATTGATTTTAGCGCTCGAGCAATTCAGAACCAAGTCAATGGTCGTGGCTGATCATGCCCAAGATTTCGATGTGTGTTACATCGAAAAGAACAACAGCCTTTCATGGGTGAGTTATTTAGTGGTTCGTGAAGGAAGTATTATTCATACTTATGCTACGCGAATCGAGGATCCGTTGGACGAAGATCTCAAGATCTTATACCAAAATATCATCCCTCAATTAAGGTCGCATTTTTCAAGTACTGCCAAAGAGGTCATCATTGGAATAGCTGATGGCGTCGAACTCTACGATGCGAAAGTTAGCTTCCCGAAAATTGGTGAGAAAAAACAACTTTTAGAATTGGCTCAAAATAATGTCAAGCATGCGCAGCTGCAGGCCAGAAAACAAGCCATGAATGCTAGCACGAGTGTACAAAATTCAGCTATGCAGGCTGTTTTAGAGTTACAATCAGCTCTTGGGCTCAGTAAGGCGCCTAAACATATTGAATGCTTCGATAACTCTAACCTACAAGGAACCAATGCGGTTTCGGCTTGTGTTGTTTTCAAGGATGGGGTGCCAAGTAAGGCTGATTATCGCCATTTTAATGTTAAAACTGTAGAGGGCCCAGACGATTTTCAGACCATGAAAGAGGTAGTTGGGCGGCGTTATAAGCGCTTGAAAGAAGAAGGACAAGCCTTGCCCGATTTAGTAATTATAGATGGAGGTAAGGGACAACTTGGTGCAGCGCTTGAGGCCATTGAAGAACTTGGCTTAAAAAATGAACTTAAATTAGTTGGCCTGGCCAAAAGACTTGAAGAAATTTATAAACCCGGTTTTTCGAAGTCTTTAATTTTAAGTAGGCGCTCTTTGGCCTTAAAATTAGTGCAGCAACTCCGCGATGAAGCGCATCGCTTTGGCTTGAGTCATCATCGGAATAAAAGAAGTAAAGGTGCCTTAGAAACACAACTTGATCAAATCAAGGGATTGGGGCCTAAAACGATTGCACAACTCTTCCAAGATTTCAAAACCATCTCTAAAATGAAAATAGCCGGCCAAGATGTTGTTGCAAAAAAAATAGGAGCTGCAAAAGCACAACTCCTATTTCAATATTTTGAAAAGCAGTAATTACTCCACTACGAAAGGAAGCGTCGTAAGTGCTCCGTTGAATTCAAGTTGCAATAAGTAAGACCCAGCTGCTAACTGTGTTGTCTGAGTCACTACCATATTCTTTCCTTCTTGTAAGAACAATGGGTAGGACTGCACTAATTTGCCTGTAAGGTCAGTAACTTTCAAGGTAGCAGCACCAGCAGAAAGCGAATGGAAGCTCAGGTGTAAATCTGCATCTGTTGGGTTTGGATAAAGTGCGATATCTGTAAGGTTCTCGTGCTCAATACCAGCAACTACTAAATCATTCGATGGCGCTCCGCTGTAAATATTGATGTCATCGAGGTAAAAGTTATTACCCCCCTCACCTTCAAAACGAAAACGCATTCTGAAGTTGTCGGTAAAGTAGTTTTCAGTGATGTTGGTCATGTGTACCGTTACCCAATCAGACTGTGCACTTGGAGCCCAAGCTGTAACAGATGTTTGGTTAGAAAGTTGGTTGCCACCTAGCGTTTTGCGTTGCGCCCAGTTATCGCCACAATTGCCAGTTACAAAGACTTTCAAATACTCGTAGTCTGCGGCTGTGCGCTTGCGGTATGCATAACGGAAAGAAAGCGTAACTGTTCCACTAACAGTATCAATTACCGATAAATCGATGTTGGTAGAAACCAACTCGTCAATATTTGACGGAGCCTGACCAAAGTTGGTGAGTTTAACACATTTGGTGCCGGAATGGCCAAAAGTGCTTTCGAGTTCAAATGCGTTGTTGTTGTTTACATTGCTCACTTCCCAATTTGGCAAATTAGAAAGGCTTGTGTAAGATTCAAAACCTTCCCAATAAGGCAAGGTTTCCGGAGCTCCTAAAACTCGGATGTATGATTGCTTGTCTTCGACGTCGCTGTTGGTGCCATCTGTAGCAGTCAGTTGCACGTTGTACATACCCGGCGTATTGAAAATAATGGCTGGATTTGCCGAAGTATCTGATGAACCTGCAGCAAAAGACCACCCTGTTGCTGGTGTAATTTGCCATGACCAACCGCTAACAGCATTGAAAGATTCATCAGTGAACTGAACTTCGTTGCCTGAACATACCGTTACCTTATCGGCACTGAAATCGGCCTTACACAAGTAAGTTGTTCCGGTTGCACCAACGGCTGCTAAATTGGCGGCAGATACCACGTTGGCGCGTCCGGTATTGGCTACCTGTAGCGCATTGCGCATACGGGTGCGTTGACCCTCAGTGTACATTTTTGAGCAATAAGAGTAATCCATGTAGTTTTCTACGTTATCGCGGATATCAAAGCCCCAGAAATTACTATCAGAATTACAAGTATTTGAATTGAGTAAGCAAGCAGTAACACCGATACAATTTGGTGTATCTTGCACATTGTCATCCGTACTACAACTTGACGCATTTCCTGGATTGTTGTTGCCGCCCCAGGTATGGTCGAGGTTAAGCCAGTGGCCAACCTCATGGGTAAGGGCACGGCTTGTTCCTACCCCACCTGTGCCAATAGCACCAACATAATCATGAAGGATCCAGATGCCATTTTTCATGCTTGTTGCTCCCCAAGTACTTGGTTTGTAGGTATAACCTGCAGCGCCACCGATTTCACCACAAACAAAAATGTTTAAGTATTTATTGCCTGCCCAAGTGCCATTATAAACATTATTACCCGCAATGATTGCGTCAACTTGTGCATCGCCGTCATCTCCTTGGTAACTCATTGGCGAGAAAGTACGGGTAATGCCGCTAAAACACTGACCATTTGGCGCGATGGTGGCCAATTTGAATTCAATTTCGATATCTGCTGGCATGCCTTGGAAGTCAGGGTGCACATTTGCAGTGTCTGCGTTTTGCTTGCGGTAGTCACGGTTTAATATGGCTAACGCGTTTAAAATTTGCTCATCAGAAATATTCTCAATACCACCAAAATGCATGACGTGAAACACGACCGGAATGGTGTATATGGTTCCTTTTTGTTGATTGCCTTTTTTGGCAACTACTTCATAGGCCATTTCAGCTTCTTGAAGCCCTTGGACATATGCAGCATTATTCAGTAAAGCGTTGTGCTTTTTGTGAGTAATGCAATATTCTACATGCTCCCCTTCTCTTGTATTTTGCGGGTCAGGAACACGTTTTGAATTTTGTGCAAACAACGATAACGACGAGCCTAAAACAAAAAGACAAGTGGCTAAAAAATAGAGATGTTTCATAGTTAATTCAGTAAGAGCATGATAGTTTGTGGTAAAAATACAATAAGTCAATCAAATTTTAACATTGGAGAATTAAATAATCATAATAAAATCCTTTGCTTAACTTTGACTCATGAAAGCAAACACCGCGTCTTCTACTTTGGCTATTACGACCAAAATTGTCTTGCCAAACGACACCAATACATTAGGTAATCTCTTTGGGGGTCAGTTATTGGCCTGGATGGATGTCATTGCCAGCGTTTCAGCTCACCGACATTCTAAAAGAGTGGTCGTTACCGCGTCTGTCAATAACGTATCGTTTCAGAAGCCAATTAACCACGCTTCTATCGTAACTTTAGAGGCAAAAGTTTCGCGCTCATTTAACTCTTCAATGGAGGTTTTTGTGGATGTTTTTGTCGAAGATGCCGTTACAGGACAGCGCGAAAAATGCAACGAAGCTATCTATACTTTTGTTGCAGTTGATCAAAACGGAAATCCGATACAAGTTCCTGCACTTATTCCGGAAACAGAAGAAGAAAAAGCGCGTTTTGACGGGGCTTTACGCCGCAAACAATTGGCTTTAATTTTAGCAGGAAAAATGAAGCCCGCTGAGGCCACTGAACTCAAAAAACTCTTTTTCGACGACGAGAAATAAAGGCTAGATTTGGGTCTGGTTGACTTGACTTGAAATGTGGTCAAGATCTTGCTGACGCATGCAGGCAAAATGACCTTTCGGACAGTTCTGAAAACCAATTTTTGAGCAAGGTCTGCACTTCAAATTTTCCACTTCATATTGGAAAGAATTTTCTTGCTCAGGCCGAAACGGATACATTCCAAAATCTTTTACAGTATTGCCCCAAATCAAGTGAATAGGAACCTCGAAGCAAGCGCCTATATGCATCAGGCCAGTATCATGGGTAAGTAAGGCGGCGGCATTTCTTACCAACCATGCCGAGCCATGAATATCGAGCTGCCCAACCATTGATACCACTTTTTCACCCCCGAGTACAGCTACGATTTCATGGGCTGTTGGTTGATCCTCTTTACCCCCAAGTAGCAAAACCGGATGCTCCACTTTCTGTAAAAGTTTGATCATTAAATCTGTTGGCAAACGTTTGGTCGCAAACTGAGCCCCGATGGCAAAGGCGACATATTTTCCAGGTGCAAATCCTGTTGCATCTTGAATTGAAAATTGCGCTGATTCAGGAATTTCATACGGATTTTCTGGTGCCAAAACTTCTAGACCAAAAGCTTGCTTTAAGGTGCTCAAATAGCGTTCAACAACGTGCTCCCTGCGCTCTTGCTTGATTTTGAATTTGGTGAGCAGCCATTTATTCCAGTTATTTTTAGGGTACTTATAAACTTTGGCGCCAGAAAAAGCGGTCAGCAAAAGTGTTCTGAGGTTATGGTGTAAGTCGAGAACGGCGTCGTAGGCTTTAAAATTGACTTCTTTTCTCAGTTGACGAACAGGCCCCTCTAAAGTAAAAATATGGCTCAGACCAGGACAGGCCTCGAGTAAATGGCGAAAAGCGGGTTTTGTGACGTAGTCGATTTGGCAATCTGGGTATGCGGACTTTAAAGCCGCTACGACAGGAAAGGTCAGGACGATATCGCCAATTGAGCTGAACCGAAGTACTAATATTTTTTTTGGCGACTTGCCCGACATAGGACGAAGTTACTAAAACTTACTTTGTATGATGAAACAAGACGCGGTCGCGGTCAATTTGCGCCTCTAATGCGCCAAAAAATGCTGCTTTTTGGCTTTCTTGAATGCAGTCAAGTGGAAAGGTCAATTGTAAATCTTCGATGTAGTCAAAGTAAATTGTTTGTTGACTTACAGAAACTTTACGCAGACCATTGAGATAAATTAAAATGATTTCGCGATCAGCAACCAAGATGGCTTTAGAACTGAGGCCTACTCTGAATTGATTTTGATTGACAAGAACAAAAACAATGGAGTCTAGCAACAGGACAAAATAAACAAAGACCACAAAAAATGAAGCAGTCGTGAGCAGCAAATGCGCGACTAGCAAACTTAAAAAAACCAAAGCTTCAAGGCTGTTATAAACAATAACACGATTTTTTCGGGTGGCGCTAATCGGTTCGTTCCAAACAAACTTATCTTGCTGCTTGACCATTGAAACTCCCATCCAACGGCGTACAGTGCGTCGCAAACCGATAATCAGGAGCAACAAACCGAGTACGAGATATATTTCGTTGGTGAATTGGAGTTCGCTAGCAGTAATGTGCAAGAAATCTATTGGCAAATCAAAACCAACGAAGACCGACACGAGGAGTGTAGGAACACTTACAAGCAACAATAATAAATTGATGAAACTATTCATTAGGAATGAGCTTTAGTTTGGCGCGAAGCCCTTTAATTTTTTCTTGTGCGGCGTCGATTTTCTTTTGAACATCAGAACGCAGTTGATCTGCACCTTTTGAGCGCGCAAAGAAGCCTAGGTTATTTTCTAGGGTGAGCATTTCTTTTTGAAGTGCATCAATTTGCTTGCGGATATCATTGCGTTCAGCTTGCAACAATTTTAATTTATCTGGCGAAGACAAATGTCCTTCTAGTTTTGCTTGAAAAAGAACGCGCTCTTTTTCTTGGCCTTCTAACTTGAGTGCTTGATAATGCGCATCCATGTGTTTTTTAAAGGCTTCATAGGTGTTTTGGCGCTCTTTGATGCCAACTGGACCTATTTCATTAAATTGTTGCTGTAAAGCGCGCAATTTAGCTAGCGCCTCTTGTTTGTCGGTTGGCAAGCTGAGTTTTTCCAATTCGTCAATGAGTGCTCTTTTTGCGGCTAGATTGGTTTCATTTTCGGCATCTTGTTGACCAAAATGCGCTTGTCTGGCGTCAAAGAAGACATTACATGCGGCTCTGAATTCTTTCCAAAGTTTATTTTCAAAGCGCTGACCCGCCGAACCCAACTCTTGCCACTGACGCTGCAATTTTTTTAGTGCATCTGCGGTGTTTTTCCAGTCTTGTGAGGTACTGATCGCAAGCGCCTTCTCGATGAGCGCTTTCTTTTGGTTCGCGATTTCAGAACTTGCGGCGTCCTTCTCTTTGTTAAAGGCCTTTTTAGCATTAAAGAAAGTATCGCATAATGCTCTGAATTCAGCATAAACTGCTTCGTTTTCTTTTCTGCCCCCTGCACCAATTGTTTTCCATTGGGCCTGAAGGTCAAGAATAAATGCCGTTTGAGTTTCCCAGTCTTTAAAGTTGTTCCAGGTTGCTAACTCCGTAAGTCTTTCTTGAAGCGCTGTAATGAGTTTTTTCTTGGCGTCAATATTCGCTTTTAAAACTTGTCTTTGCGCTTCGTAATGCTCATTGATTTTATCGTAGATGCTGCGAACGGCATCCCAGTAAGCCACTTTCAAGGTTTCCCAATCTTCATTGAGGACTGGGCCAATTTCTTCCCATTCGTCTTGCAATGCATGCAATTGCGCCTCGAGGTCTCGGTTTGACACCTGCGCAACACGCAATTGTTTGAGTTTAAAGATGAGGTCTTCTTTGAGCTGCTTATTGCGACGGTAATCGTTTTCTTTCAGCTCTTTGTAAATCTTGATGTTGTAAAAGAAGATTTCTAATAATCTAGAATACTCTTTTTGGATACTCTCGCGTTGCTCTCTTGGTATGGCACCTATCTTTTTCCAAGTTTCGTGGATATCCTTGTAGGACTGAAAAGCAGTGCCAATCTTCTCTTCGTTGTCGATGACCTCTTTCAAACGAATAATGAGGTCTTTTTTGAGTTTTAAATTTTGTTGCTCAAGGGTTTGCTGCAGTTGTTGCTGAGCTTTGCGCTTGGCATTGAACTCTTGGTAAAGTGCAAAAAATTCCTCTTTGAGTGGCGTGTAATCTACTTCTTCATAGTGCTCAGATTTATCTTGGGCTTCAAGTCTTTTGACTTGTTCTATGCGCTCTAATTCTATTAATTGATCTTCAAAAAGCTGCTTGATTTGACCAGCTTCACGACCCAACTGCACAAGGTCTTCTTGTGCTAATAAGTTCTGAATTTGTGCGATTTGCTGTTGTAAGTCCATTTTCAATTAAAGTTGGAAAGTAGAAAGAGAAACAAATTCTTGCATTCTTGCTTGAAGTTCTGCGTGAGTCACTTCTTTGAGTCTTTGTGTACCAAATTTTTCTACACAGAAAGAAGCCAAAGCTGAACCTGCAATGATGGCGCGTTTCATGTTGTCAAAATCGATGCGATCTGCTGCTGCCAAATACCCCATGAAGCCACCGGCAAAAGTGTCGCCTGCACCTGTCGGATCAAAAACTTCTTCTAGTGGCAAAGCTGGTGCATAAAAAATATTTGACTCGTGGAAAAGTAAAGCACCGTGCTCCCCTTTCTTGATAATAAGAATAGAAGGCCCCATTTCACGGATAATATTGGCTGCTTTTCTCAAGGAGTATACGCCAGAAAGTTGTCTGGCCTCTTCGTCATTGATGATCAAGACGTCGATGTGCTTCAGAGTTTCTTTGAGGCTGTCTAAAGCGATATCCATCCAAAAATTCATGGTATCCATAGCGATGAGCTGTGGCCTTTGTTGCATTTGCTGAATGACAGAAAGCTGTACATCAGGACTTAAATTACCAAGCATCAAGAAAGCTGCATTTTGCGCCTGAACAGGAACAACTGGTTTGAAGTCAGCAAGTACATTGAGCTCAGTTACCAAAGTATCTCTTGAATTGAGATCATTGTGGTAGCGCCCTGACCAGAAAAATGTTTTTTCACCTTTTTTGATTTCGACACCACTGATGTCTACACCTTTTGCCTCGAGGTCTGCTAAAACTTCTTGTGGAAAATCTTCTCCAACGACAGAAATCAAGCTTTGCTGCTTGACAAAGAAAGAGGAAGCTAAGGCAATATAGGTGCCTGCTCCACCAACGATTTTATCTGTCTTTCCGAAAGGGGTTTCTATGGCGTCAAATGCCACACTACCAACTGTTGCTAATTTCATAAGTCTATTTGAGCCGCAAAGATAGCTAAATTCAACGCTTTACACGTTAAATTATCGTGTTTTCGCAGCCCTTGGATGGGCAGTTTGATAAGCCTGCTTCAATTGAGCAAAAGAGTTGTGCGTATAGACCTGCGTGGCTGATAAATTAGCATGCCCTAAAAGATCTTTCAAAGTTTCCAAACCTGCGCCGTTATTGAGCATGTGAGTAGCAAACGTATGTCTAAGCACATGCGGACTCTGCTTTTCGACAGAGCTAATCGTGCGCAAGAAAGTTGAAACCAACCGGTATACCAATTGTGGATAAAGCGCTTGGTTGTTTTCTCTGACCAATAAATTTGGATGATCTAACTGCAAATGCTGCTTTGCGCTCCTGTACTTTTCAATAAGCTGAGCTAAATCAATAGCAATTGGGATAACCCTTTCTTTATTGCGCTTTCCTAATACTTTGATTGATTGACCCGAAACAGCATTTTCTTTTAGATGAATGAGTTCGGAAAGTCGAATGCCCGTTTGATAAAATAATTCAATGATCAATTGATTTCTGATGCCTTCGAAATTTGAGGAAAACAAAGCCTGCGTTTTTTCAGTGTGTAATTCCTGTTCTTTGACAAAAACCGGGAGTCGCTTCTCGCTTTTTGGGCCCTGCACCCTACTCATGGGAGTCGCTGCAATTAGGCCTTCCTTTTGCAACCACTTGAAAAAAGTACGAAGTGCTGCTAACTTTCGATTTACGCTGCGATTTGAAATGCCGGCATCTATGAGCTGTACCATCCAGGACCTTATGGTTGCTGGGTTTTGCTCTTGCCAATCTGAAAGCTCAGCGCACTGATTAAAGGTGCTAAACTGCGCTAAGTCTTGCAGGTAAGCCATGCAGGTATGGGCAGAATAACGCTTTTCTTGGCGTAGATAGATTTCGAATTTTTGGAGCATAAAAAAAGGAGCTAAAAGCTCCTTTCGATATACGTTAAAAACAACAATTTGTTACAATTGCTGACTTTGCATTCTTTGCTTGTAAGCAGCGCGAATCACTTCCTGACGGCGAGTAATTGAAGGCTTTTCAAATTCCTTACGGCTACGTAGTTGTTTCATCACATTGGTTTTTTCGTACTTCTTCTTGTACTTCTTCAATGCTCTTTCGATGTTTTCGCCTTCTTTAATTGGAATGATCAACATATGCTTAGTTCTCTTTTTAAAAGTTTGGGTCGCAAAGATACGACAGAAAATCAATTCTACAAAGTTTATTTTAAAATTTCTCGGGCAATCACAATTTTTTGTATTTCTGAGGTGCCCTCGCCTATAGTCATGAGTTTGGCGTCGCGGAGGAATTTCTCTGCTGGGTACTCTTTTGTGTAACCATAACCGCCCATAATTTGCACCGCTTCATTGCCACATTTAACTGAAACTTCAGATGCATAATACTTGGCAAAAGCACCCTCTTTTGTTACCGGTTGTTTGGAGTCTTTTTTGTGAGCTGCCTGGAAGGTCAAAAGCTCTGCAGCCTCAATTTGGGTTGCCATGTCAGCTAATTTAAAACCGATGGCTTGAAAATTGGCAATAGCCTGCCCAAACTGCTCGCGCTCTTTGGCATATTTAACACTGGCTTCAAAAGCACCCCTTGCAATACCACAGCTCAAAGAAGCAATCGAAATACGACCACCATCTAATATTTGCATGGCTTGCTTGAAACCCATTCCGACTTCACCAATGACATTTTCTTTATGGATGCGTACGTTGTCAAAGATCAGTTCTGCCGTTTCACTGGCTCTTACTCCTAATTTATCTTTGATTTTAACTGCTGAAAAACCAGGTGTGCCTTTTTCAATAATAAAAGCGGTAATGCCGTTGCTGTCTAGTAATTCTCCGGTTCTAATTAAGACAACTGCTACATCACCAGAGAGGCCGTGGGTAATCCAGTTTTTAGTGCCATTTAAAACCCAGTAATCACCGTCCTGAACAGCGGTTGCTTTCATGCGCATGGCATCAGACCCCGTGTTGGCTTCTGTAAGACCCCAAGCACCGATCCATTCTCCTGAAGCCAGTTTTGGCAAGTATTTTTGCTTTTGGGCTTCTGAACCATGATAGTAAATGTGGCCTGTACACAAGGAATTATGCGCCGCTACACTAAGGCCAATGCCGCCACATACCTTTCCGAGTTCCATGAGTACAGTTGCGTATTCAGCATAAGAAAGGCCTGAGCCACCGTATTGTTCTGGGACAAAAATGCCTAAAAGGCCAAGTTCGCCCATTTTTTTCATGACCTCAATAGGGAACTCTTCAAGTTCATCCCATTTTTTGTAGTGGGGTCTGATTTCCTTTTCAGCGAAGTCGCGCACCATGTGTGCCAACATTTGCTGTTGTTCGTTTAGTTGAATACTCATTTTGTTGATTGATGATTAGATTGATGATTAGATTGATGATTAGATTGATGAATGTTGATTATTCTAGGCTAATTTTTTTGATTTGATTGAATACTAACTGAATGCTTTCAATGAACTTTTTTTGCTTGAAAATTGCAAACAATATGCCATTTTTAATAATGAACTAAAGCATAACTTTCGTCATTGAATTTTTGCAACACTTTGTCACCTTCAAGAAAATCGAGGGCAACCAAAAAGCTGAAACCTGCTACGGTTGCTCCTGCTCTTTCAATGAGCGTGGCTGCTGCAGCTGCAGAACCACCAGTGGCAAGAAGGTCATCGTGGATGAGCACCCGTTGACCTGGCTCAACAGCATCAGCATGCATTTCGATAACAGCTGAGCCATATTCTAGTTCATAGGCATGTTTGATCTTATCGTAAGGCAATTTCCCTTCTTTGCGAATTAATACAAAAGGCAAACCAAGCCTCATGGCTAAAGGGTAGCCAAAAAGAAAGCCTCGGCTCTCAATACCAGCGATGGCATGTAGGCCTTTGTCTTGGTAATAAGCAACAAGATGATCCAGAACCGCATTAGACACCTTTGCATCAAGCATAATGGTAGAAATATCTTTGAAAAGAATACCAGGTTTTGGAAAATCAGGAACGTCTCTAATGACGGCTTTAAGTTGTTGTTCGATTGTCATGTCACAAAGATAAGTAAGGCTTTAGTTTTACAAAAGTTTGCTCATCAATTAATACGGATTGTTTGATTTGCTCTATGGAAGTAAAACCACCGCGCTGCTGCCTCACTTTGATAATCGAGTTGGCTTGGTTCCAATTTAAATAGGGATGCTGCTTTAGGCGTTCTATCGTAACGGAATTGAGTGAAATACCCTCTGGTTTTGAGGATAGCTGCAAATATTTTGAAGTTTTTTCCAGAAGCTCCGGGCTCAGCCCCTTGATTTCTAAAAGTTGCTCAAGTGCTAAAAAGCCGCCGAGGCGATCGCGATACTGTATAATTTTTTGAGCAGAATAACTGCCAATGCCGGGAAGCGCCACTAATTGATCCACACTCGCCGTGTTTAAATCTAGTTTGACAACTTGAGGTTGAATTTCAATCGTTTGGGGGTTCGAATGATCTTTCCAATTGCCTGTTTTTTGAAATGTACCTGTTTTTGTATTTTGAATTGCATTTGTCTTTGGTTGAAATTTACTACTCGACGAAACATCGAAAATCAATGAATCTTGAATTAAGGATAGTATTGCCGGATCCAGCACTCTGATTTGTTGCATCTGCTGCAGCGAATGAAGACCATATTTATTGCGGTACTTAAGTAAAGATGCCGCTTGTTTTGAACTGAGGCCCAGGCGCTGCCAATCTTGTATAGTGAGCGTTGATGGGTTGCATCTTTTCCAGAGCTTTATGCGCTTTTGATTAAAGCGATGTTCCTCATGCTCGCTTTGAGGAATTTGATCTTGCGACGCTATAATTTGAAAGGAGTAATTGAGTTTTGGCGGATTCAGTAAGAAATAAATCCGGGGCGTAAAAATGATGAGCGCACAGATCACTAACCACATGGTTGTTCCGCGTTCAAGACGTTTTGAAATTTTGAGAAAAGGTTGTTTCATCGAAAGCTAACGCTCTCGGTGCTGGCTAATTGGATTGCGCTGCCTTTTTTCTGGCCTCTATTAGGTAAAAAACCGGAATGCCGAGCAGCACGATAAACAAGCCCAAACCTGCATTTCTAAAGTCATAAATCAATAAGTCAATACAAATTGCTGAAGTGATCAGGATATAAAGTGCAGGAATAAAAGGATAGCCCCAAGCCTTGTACGGACGCGCTGTATCTGGCTCCAACTTTCTGAGTCGGAAGATGCCGTAAATGGTCAAAATATAGAAGAGCAAACTTGCAAAAGTACTATAGGTGAGTAAGTCTCCGTATTTCCCTGAGAGGCACAAGATACTCGCCCATAGGCACTGAATCCAGAGCGCTACACCAGGCACTGACTTCTGATTGAGTTGCCCCGCTTTTTTAAAGAAAAGGCCATCTTGTGACATCGCATGGAAAAGTCTTGAGCCCGCTAGAATTAAACCATTATTACAACCAAAAGTAGAAACCATGATAAGGCCCGCCATCAGTAAAATACCCGCATCTCCAAATATCACGTAAGCCGCAGAAGCCCCTACCCGATCGTTGCTGGCAAAAAGCATCCCTTGATCAACCGGATTCTGACCTTCCAAACTTCCGTTGATTGGCAACAGGGCCAGATAAGCCAAATTTGCGAGTACGTAAATAACGGTTACAATGAGGGTTCCGAGAAATAAACTTTTTGGGATATTCTTTTTGGGGTCCTTGATTTCACCTGCTATAAACGTCACGTTATTCCACGCATCTGCTGAAAACAACGAATTGATGATCGTAGCTCCGAGTGCACCTACCAGCGCCCAGCCTGTGAGCGGAATCTGAAAAACTTTTGCGCCATCTTTGGCAATAACAGTGCGAGTCGCTTTCCAGGCATCTGAGAAGTTATGACTAAACACATCAGTTTTGAGTCCGATATAAAGCCCCAAAACAATAAGCGCGCCTAATGCAAAAAGTTTGGCAAATGTGAAAATGAACTGAATGAACTTTCCATTTTGAACACCTTGCGCATTGGAATAAGTAAGCAATACAATTGAACCGATTGCTAATAACTGTGCCCAACTTATCGTTAAGAATGAACTGTCGAATAACACCTGATTTAACTCAGGGAAAAAGACAGCCGTATACTTAGCAAAGGCAACCGCCACCGCAGCAATTACACCGGTTTGGATAACGGTAAAAACAGTCCAGCCATAAAGAAAGGAGGCCATTTTCCCGTAGGCTCTTTGAATGTATACATATTGACCACCAGCGTTAGGCATCATGCCCGCTAATTCTCCGTAGCTTAAAGCAGCAAAGATGGTGATGAGCCCCGTAAGAATCCAAAGAATGAGCAACCAAGCCGGCGAACCGATATCGCGCAGCATGAGTGTGGAAACTATAAAGATCCCTGAACCGATCATGGAGCCCGACACTAATAAAGTGGCATCGAGCAGACCAAGTTTTTTTGGAGACTGATCAGCCATTAATCTTCTTCAGAAGCATTGACAATGGCATCGTGGCCCTTCAAAGATTCTTCAAATGCAATATCATTTAAATGACTATGCTTGCGAGAATACAAGAAATAAACAACAAGACCGAGTGTTGACCATACAATGAAGGCAACCCAAGTATCAGGACGCACAAAATACATTAGGCCGAAATTGAAAGCTGCACCTGCAATAGATACAAACCAAACAGCAGGGGTTTTGAAAGGACGCTCAAGTTCGGGTTGTTTAATACGCATGATGAGTACAGCAATAGAAATCATGGCAAAAGCCAAAAGTGTACCCATTGAACACATTTCTGAAACTTTGTTGATTGGTGTAGTTGCTGCTACAATAGAAACAACCGCCCCAACAAGAATGGTACTTCTGAATGGCGTTTTGTAGGTCTCGTGGATTTTTCCAAAGACCTTAAATGGCAATAAGCCATCTTTAGCCATTCCTAAGAAAATGCGGGTCTGACCCAACATCATAACGAGCATCACGGAGGTGAGCCCGGCAACGGCGGCAATGGTAATTAGTACCGTGGCCCAAGGCATGCCTACCCCTTCAAATGCAGAAGCAACAGGCGCTTTGATATCAAGTTGATTATAAGGAACCATTCCGGTTAAAACCAATGAAACCACTATGTAAAGTACCGTACAAATGACCAACGACATAATAATCGCAAACGGAACATCTTTCTTCGGGTTAATTGCCTCGCCTGCTTGAGTTGAAACCGCGTCAAAACCAATATAAGCGAAGAAAACGATTGTGGCAGCTGTGACGACTCCGGACCAACCAAAAGAACTAGAACCATCGGCATTGATGACTTCTTTTGGAATAAACGGATGGTAGTTGTTGGTGTCGATAAAGAAGAAACCAACGAAGATGACAAAAAGAACAACGGCAACTTTTAAAATAACGATCATGTTATTGGTTTTAGCAGCTTCTTTTATCCCTTTAACAAGAATAGCAGTAACTACCCAAGTAATCAAGAATGCAGGGAGATTAAAAGCAAATTCTGGCGCTGCCATACCTGCCTCTTTAGCCTTGGTGGCTGCTGTGACCATGTCATTCATGAGCCACATCGGTGGGTCAATGCCAAATTGATGTAGTAATTTTTCAAAGTATCCACTCCAGGCTACTGCTACGGTGGTGGCACCCATCATGTATTCTAAGATGAGGTTCCAGCCAATGATCCAAGCAAAAAGCTCACCCATAGTACCATAAGAATAAGCATATGCAGAACCTTCTACAGGAAGAATTGATGAAAATTCGGCATAACACAAAGAAGCAAATAAACAGCCTACTCCGGCAATAACAAAAGATAATGCCAAAGCTGGCCCAGCATGGTCATGGGCAGCAATTCCGGTTAAGGTAAAAATACCTCCACCAATAATGGCACCAATCCCTAATGAAGTTAATCCCCAACGACCTAAAACTCGGTTGAGGTCATTTTTTTTCATGTCTCGTTCGAAATGACTTACTGGTTTCTTACGCCAAACGCTCATAGTATATAGTTTAATTTAGTTAAAGATAATTTTTTCTAGTTTAACAAAGCAAAAGTTTGCTCAAGGGTATGTGGCTCGTATTTGAGTAATTGTTGCGCCTTGTCCAAAATAAAGCCTGTTTTAGGAGGTCTTTTAGCGGCCTGATTCAAGGTATCGCTTTTAAGGCGGGTGAGTTGGGTAGTAGGCAATTGATAATAGGCTGCTACACGTAAAACAATATCATAGATGGATAAAGTCTCGGGACCGCTAATATGAAATATACCTGTTTGATCCAATTCACAAATACGAACACAGGCCCAAGCTAAATCTGCAGCCCATGTTGGCGCTCTGAATTGATCATCTACAATATTCAAAGGCTGGCCAGTACTCAATGCTTCTTTTGCCCAAAGAATGAGGTTAGATCGCGATAGTTGCTCGCCTTGGCCATAAACAATAATGGTTCGGACAATTGAATAATTGAGCGCTTTGATCTCAGTCAAGAGGCGTTCTGCCTCAAACTTAGATCTTGCATAAACACTTAATGGATTTGGTGTGTCAGTTTCCTTGTAAGGGCCTGCTTCACCGTCAAAAACGAAGTCGGTGGAAAGTAACTGAAAATGTGCGTTGTATGATTGACAAGCTTTAGCGAGCATATAAACTGCCTGACGGTTAATGAGGTCACAAGCCTCTGGCTGTTGCTCGCAAGCATCGACGTTTGTCATGGCAGCCGTGTGAATAACATGTGTGGGTTTATAGCTTTCAAAGACACTTTGGATGTTCGACTCATCGGTGATATCTAGCGTAGCATATTTTGCAGCAGGGCAAGCACTGTAGCGGTTTTCACCACTTGAGCTTGCTAAAAAGTCAAGGCCTTTTTCTTGGCATAAGTCCACGACTTTTTGCCCGAGTAATCCGTTGCTACCTGTAATAAGGATTTTCATAGGTCCCAGATTGAATGTTTGCGTTTCGCTTGAAATTTGAAATAATGTTTGTGCTCTAGAATCCAGGCCATGATGAGGTAAAGAAGAACAGGAGAGCCCAAGCCGATAAAACTCAGATATATAAAACCAAGGCGTACTTTGTTGGTACGGATGCCTAAGCGCCTCGCCCACCACTCGCAGACCCCGAAGGATTGCAATTCAAAGAAAAAAACAACTTTTTGGAGTAGCCTTCTCATGGTTCAAAAGAAAAGGCGTCTTCCGACGCCTTATTTTTAAAGTCTTGGTAGTTGTTTAAACTTCTGGAATTCTGGATTTGGTGCCGGAGCAGTTGCAGGATCAAAAGTTGTACTTGTAATTTTAGCTGTAGTACGACGGTTGATGGTGTGCAGCATCTCGTATTTGGCTTTATCAGAGGTTTTGAACTGATTGATGTAATCTTCAGTAAGAACAACAGTTTGGCCATTTTCATCTACCCATGTAGCTGGCTCTGCTTCACCGCGTCCGATAGGACGGATTCTGCGTGGGTCAATGCCACAAGTCTCGACTAAGTGCTTGTAAACCGCTTTAGCTCTGTTTTCAGATAAAACTTGGTTGCGTACGTCACCACCACGGGCATCTGTATGCGAGAAAAGATCAATTGTAATGTTTGGATATTCTTTCAGCATGCTATCCAAGAACTTGAGTGAGTCAAGCGACATACATGAAGCATCGTTGATGAAAACCCATTGGTCAAACACGTAACGAACTTCTGGCGTACGAATAACACCTACAGGCAACAAAGGCATTTCAATGATGAAACTTTGACTTTGCTCAAGACCGATTGTAGAAACTTTTGCCCCTTTTTTGTCTTCGTAGTAGCCTTCTTTTTCAGCTTTGAGTGTGTACTCTTTACCTGCTGTGATATAACGGCTTTTCTTGTCTGGTTTTTCTTTCCAAATGATTTTACCTTTTGCATCGGTAACACCTTCCCACTTTTCAGTGCCGTCAGTTACATAAACTTTTGCACCTTCTAATTTTTTAGCTTTTTTACCGGACTCATAAACGGTAACGCGGAGGTCAAATAAGTTTGGAGGTGTATTGAAACTCCAGATATCTGGTGCGTATTCTTGATTGCTGGTGGTTTTACGCTCAGAAGTAAAGAAACCAGACTTGCCATCAAAATCTGACATCGCGTAGTCATTGCCTTCGGAGTTGAATGGGAAGCCCATGTTTTTGACGCCTGTCCATTTGTTAGCCCCTTCTTCTTTTTGAGCCACAAAGATGTCTAGACCACCAATTCCTGGCAGACCGTCAGAAGCAAAGTAAAGTTGGCCATTTGGACCAATTGAAGGGAAGAGCTCGTTACCCACAGTATTGAACATAGCGCCCATGTTGTGTGGAACTGAATCCCAGGTTTTGTTGCGCTTGTCGTAGTTGACATACCAGAGGTCACGACCACCAAAAGATTTTTCACCTTTTCCGTTGTCACGCATGTCTGAAGCAAAAATGAGCATTTGGTCGTCAGGAGACAAGCAAGGATGACCTACAGAAATGGTATCAGAAGTAGTTAATGTGATCTCTTTCGGATCGTCGAAATCTTCACCGCTGTAAACTGCTGTCCAGATTTGACAACCGAGGTCCATTTTTTCTGCATTTGGGCAACGCGTGAAAAAGATATTCTTTCTTTTTGAATCAAATACAGCTGAACCTTCGTTTTGAGTCGTATTGACAACACCCTTTGTGTCGAGAGATTTTACATTTGTTGGGTTGCCGTTCACATCGTATTCAGCAACGTAAAGGTCCATGTATTTTTCACCTGAAATTGGGTCTCTTTTTGCACCAGTACTTTCATCTCTTGAAGAAGAGAAAACAATGACTTTTCCTTTCTTATCCAAGAAAGAAGGAGCCATGTCCATTTGCTTGGTGTTGATTTTTACCTCAGACTTTACAACCAATTTTGAAGATTCGAAATCGTCAAAACCTTTATATTTTTCGCAGGCCATCATGACATCAGCCAATTCTTTGGAGCGTGAATTTGGAGCTATTCTTTTGTATTCACGGTAGCTTTTAAGCGCGTTGTCAAAGTCTTTCATCATGCGCTGCATGTCTCCTTTGTAGTAATAAACTTCAGGAACAACATCGAAGTACTTCAGCTCGATACAAGTGCCATACCATTCGTTTGCTTTGTCGAACATTTCGATAGCACGGTAAGATTCGGCCACTTTAAAGGCCATATCTCCTTTTTGTCTGAGGGAACCTCTGGAACCTAATTTTTTGTAGGCATCTTGACAAACATTGATGGCTTCAAAATAATTTCCAGAATTATAAACTTCATTAGCTTGGCGCACAAATTTCGGATCGGGCTGAGTTTGAGCATAGCTTACCGATATTGTAAACAATGATAAAATGGCGACAATGAATAGTTGTTTCATAAAGCGTAGTTTTAGCTTGGTCTTACCAAGGAAAGCAAAAATAGAGAAATTTTATTTAAAATCCGAACAATAGGTTCTCCAGCGCTCTAACAAACGTTGAAAGCCCGTAGGGAGCTCAGAATCAAACTCTAAATATTTTTTTGTGGAAGGCTGAATGAAGCCGAGTGTCTTTGCATGAAGGGCTTGTCCGGGAAGGAGCTCAAAATTGTTGGTCATGAATTTCTCGTAGGCCGATGATTTGGTGCCTTTCAAAATACGATCTCCGCCATATTCTAAATCGTTGAAAAGGGGATGCCCGATGTACTGCATGTGTGCTCTAATTTGATGGGTGCGACCCGTCTCCAATTTACACTCGATGAGCGTTACGTAGCCAAAACGCTCGATCACCTTGTAATGCGTAATTGCTGGTTTACCATACTCGCCATCGGGAAAGACGGTCATCACTTTTCGGTTTTTCAAAGAACGGCCGATATGCCCGGTAACCGTTCCTCCTTCTTGAATGTCTCCCCAAACCAAAGCTAGATAGCGCCTTTCAGTAGTTCGGTCATAGAATTGCTTGGCTAAATCATTGAGCGCAAGCTCTGTCTTGGCTACAACTAACAGCCCTGTAGTATGCTTGTCAATTCTGTGGACCAAACCTGGTCGGCCAAAATAATCTTTAGGTCTTGTAGGAAGGTTGTCAAAGTGAAATACAAGCGCATTGACCATTGTTCCAGAATAATTACCGTAACCCGGATGCACCACCATATTAGCGGGCTTATTGACTACTAATAAATCGTCGTCTTCATAGGCGATTTCTAATGGGATATCTTGTGCTATGAGTTCGATTTCGCGAACAGGATATGGTAAAACAATAGCGATATCATCTCCTGGTTTGACGCGATAATTTTGCTTGACTGCCTGGCCATTGACATGAATATTGCCATTTTTGGCAGCAATTTGAATTTTATTTCTGGAGGTATCGGCCATGCGATCCATCAAGAATTTGTCTATTCGGACTACCTCTTGACCTGGATCTGCTTTAAATCGATGGTGTTCAAAAAGATCGGCTTCTGCTTCTTCTAATTCGAGGTCTGGTTGCTGCTCGTCACTCATTTAATGATCAATTTTAACGGCGCAAGATTGGAAGCCAAACAGTTCAAAAAGTAAACACCACTTGGTAAATCGTAGGTATTAAAACTGAGGTCTTGCGTTTGCATCAGTACCTGTCCTTGCATATTTAATAGTTGAATCGTCTTGCCAATAAATTGACTTGGTAATTCAATATTTACAACGCCTGATGTCGGATTTGGATAACAACTCCAGACCGGAGCTACAGCCGCCACTTCTTGAATGCCAAGACTGGCATCGAGTGCTGTTGAGAAAATAGGTCGGATCATGGCCGAGCCTTCAAAAGGCGAAGGATACCAAGTGAAGCCACCATCAACACTATACTGAACTTTATCAGAATGATCAATATTGCGATCTAAACCAAGATTTAAACGCTCTTGGTCAAGTTGACGCCATCCAATAAAAAAGGAAGTTGGAACACTTACTTTTTGAGTATCTGTAAAGAAATAATTGACAAAAATATTGCGGTCATCACCGTAGATAGGCGATCTTGGGAAAAAGACATCATCTTCATAAAGTAAAGTATCAGGGTGTCCATTCTCATTAGACCACACACTTATTAAGAACAATTTTGAACTGACATCTATTACTGAAGGCACGAAATGAAAAGCAACTCCGATGAGAGAGTCAGCCTCGTAGGTATCGAATTGAACCGCAAGGCGCGCTTGGGTTCCTGTTGGACCAAATGCAGCCTCGGCACTGCCATCATCGTAGCTATAATAATTAGAAAAGGACTGATAAAAACCGGTGGTGTCATTCATTCCTAAATTCGGAAACTGTGCCGAAATGGTGCCCTTCACTCGAAATACTTGTTCGTCGCCCGTATAATTCGTGTTGAATGGTATAGGCGTCATGTCATGATACGAAGTATAGGTAGTTTGAGGCGCATAATTGAGCTGCCCGTTGGAAAGAATTGAACCCAAAAGCCCCCCGCCTGCAACGGTCGAACCATTATAACTATAAAACAAGGAGCCAGCAGTACTATTATTTTCTGGATTTGGACTGCCATTGTGTATAGTGACTTTTACGTTGTCCGACATCCTATTGACACTACTGTTTTTATAGTGATCCCATGGAACTGAGGTGTAATCTTTCAGGAGTGTATTCATAGGGTATACCCAAGCGAAATCTTTAAACAAAGTATCTGCGACATCTGATTGCGTGCGCAAATGGACGTAATCAATATGAAAATGATCTAGAGCGCCCGAAAGCGCACCATAATTTCTGAAGCGCAATTGAAAGCCTTTCTTGAAGAATTGCGCATTTAAAATTGGAAGATGAACTACTTGAAAAGGTTGAACGGTGTCCCCGGCCATAGACCACACCCAAATCCATTGATCGAGGTCTTTGGCATAAAATTCTAAGATGAGAGAATCGGTGCTTTCCGGAACATCGCCAAGCCCCTCTGGCTGGACCAAAAAAGAAAAATACAGAGAGTCCGCAGCAGTGAACGGACTGAGGTCAAGGGGTTTAGAATGTAGGTAGTCTGCGGTGTTGGTAATTGAGGTGCCGATGGCATATGGATAGCCATTGGCATCTAGGCCATCGAATGTCACAACACCAAGTGAACGCGGATTCACGGCATAGCGATCGTTGCGATACGCATAGGAATCTAGCCAAAGTGCCCCTGGATCATTGAGCGTCGCAAAGAAAATAGTGGCTTGATCTTGAAAATACGTTGGGTTTTGGACCCAAATAGTATCGGGGGTATCAGGGATGCCAATGGTGTCATAAATGTAATATGGTGGATACAAATCAAGCGTTCCATATACAATTGGAAAGGCGCTAAAATCACCAACCTTTACGGCAATTGTAGGGAATATAGAATCGGTGTAAGTTCCTGAATTGACATCAAAAGTTCTGCGAAAAGTACCCTGATCTGTGAACGAAGCATTTGGTGCAAGAGCTTGTTGAGTTTGAGGGTTTAATAGTTGGTAAAACACCTGTTGTGTGATACCTGGCGCTGAAAAATCTTGCTCGTATTTCTGGAATTTATCAGAGGAAAACTCGTCAAAAAACGGCAATGAAAGTGTGTCAGGCGAGTAGAAAAAAGTACTGTCAATTTGATTGGTCGTGCTTTTTAACTGAGCTGGCTTTGGTGAGAGCTGAAAATTTCTGAGTATTGGGCCCACTTCTAAGCCTTGCGCAAAGGTTAAAGACCCCAAAAGGAAAAACAACAAAGAAATTCGAAAGCGCATAATTATGGGTTTTGACCGTCTCCACCTTTTTGCATGGATAAGATAAATTGAGTGGATTTAAAAACGGTAGTTCCTTCAATATATTCTGGCGACTGCGAAAAAATTCGGGCTGCAGATGAATCTTGGCCATTGAGACAGTCTGGGCAGATGAATGAGAAACTGCTGACGCCCAACGTATCAAAAATGAATTGTGCCTCAGACATCGTGAGCCCAATTAAATTTGGCAATGGTATGGGTTCGCCTTCATCATTTTGACCCACAATTAAGGTAACCACAGCGCCAATAGGCAGGCGCTCACCTTCCTGAATACGGCGACCTTTGTAACGTTGATCCAAAACTGAGCCATTGGCCTCAGAGGTAGCTTGATACTGAATAATAAAACGCAAGCCACGCTGTTCAAGGATGCTTTGTGCAAATTGTACTTGTTTGTGAACTAAACTAGGCATTTCTACGAGTTGCGTTCTTTTTGAGAGGCGAAGGCCAATTATGCGGCCAGACTTCACATATACCCATGAAAGCGAAGTGGGTTCAACCAGCTGTTCGATAACGGTACCTTCTGGAAGCGTTGGGTCATAGATGCTATCTAAGATTTGATAGGTTAAATCGAGTTCTTCAATTTTATTTTTCGCTGCTTCGCCAGACATCCCAACAAAATTTGGAACACGAATTTTCTGACCATGATTTGTTGCAAAATCTAGGTAGAGTATCGTACCAAACACCACGACTAGGTAAAATAGAATGACCAATCCGAAATGCTTCCAGAATAGTTTGGTGCGCACAAAAGGAAGGGCTAATCTGAGGATATTTTTGATCTTGTCTAACATAGTTTGCAAAGAATGAATGTACAAAGATGCTTAGAAATTTGGAGAAAGTGCATGCGAGCTGAAGAAGTCATCAATGAATTGTACCGCTTCATCGATGTCATCGGTCAGTTTGAATAATTCGAGGTCAGAAGGAGAAATGTATTGTTGGCTTAACATGGTTTGTTGTACCCATTCAAAAAGACCTTTCCAATAAGCTACCCCGAACAATACAATTGGTCGACGCGCAATCTTTTTGGTTTGAATGAGCGTAAGCGCTTCAAAAAATTCGTCTAGGGTTCCAAAACCACCAGGCATAATGACAAAAGCTTGTGAATATTTGACGAAAATGACCTTGCGGACAAAAAAGTAATCGAACTCTAAAAAGTGATCGCGGTCGATATATTGATTGTGAAATTGTTCAAAAGGTAAATCAATGTTGAGCCCAACAGAAACACCTCCGCCCTGCTTGGCACCTTTATTACCAGCCTCCATAATTCCTGGGCCTCCACCTGTGATCACACCATAGCCTAATGAGGCTAATCTTTCAGCCAATTCAACCGCTTGAATATAATGTGGGTGATTTGACTTTGTACGGGCAGAGCCAAAAATGGCTACACAAGGGCCTGCTTTGGCCATCTTGTCATAGGCCTCAACAAATTCAGCCATGATTTTAAAAATCGACCAACTATCGTTGCTCTTGATTTCCGACCAGTCCTTTCTGTGAGTTTCCATTTTGTTTATTTTTGAATAGTGACTTCAAACAATTTTGGCCAAAATTTACCCGTAACGTATAGTTTTTTAGACTTAGCTTCCCAAGCAATACCATTGAGTACCTCGCCATTACCGCGGCCCTCGTTCACAATAGTTGTAGCGTCAATTAATGCAATGACACGGCCCAAAACTGGTTCGATTACAGCGATATAGTTTGTCGTGTAAACATTGGCATAAATATATCCATCTATGAACTCTAATTCATTGAGTTGTGGTACTGGGCCCTCGTTGGTGTAAACTTCAATGGTGCGGATGGTCTCAAAAGTTTTTGGGTCTCTGAAAGTAATCCTTTCCGTTCCGTCAGACATGACCAACTGTTTGCCGTCTGTACAGATCCCCCAGCCTTCGCCAACATAACTGTGCTCTCTTTTGAGTTGCATCGTAGTTGCATCGTAAACAAAACACTGTTGGTTTTTCCAAGTGAGCTGAAATACTTCATTATTTAAAATGGTGATTCCTTCACCAAACTTGCTGGCATCCAAATTGATTTTCTTGGTTTTACCTGCAGCCGAAATAGGTTCTCCTGTTGCCAGGCTCATTTGAGCCACCATGGAACTGCCGTCCTGATTGGGGTCACCTGTACTTTCGTAGAGTTGTCCGTTTAAAAAGGTCAGGCCCTGGGTATAAGAGCTGGTGTTGTGTGGGTATGTCTTTACAGATTTTAAAGACCAACGCTCTGGCTTTAGATCGGATAAAATGCGCAAGTTGCGTTGCTCTGAGTAGGTTGCTCCGTTCTTTTCTTTGGTATCAAGATTCAAGATGTAAGCTCCTGGCTTCCATTTTTTTGTGTCCAGAAAATAGAGCTCTTTGGCCTTTGGCTGCTTGACTTCAAAAACTATTGAATCGGCAATACTCAGCGTAATTGCGGCAACCTCATTGCTACAGGTAATAGGGAGCGCAATAGTTTGGCCGTAAGCGGTGGCCAAATTTTCTTTGAAGCCAAAGGTTGCAGCAGCTGTTTGATCTTGTGCGTCATCTTTTGTAAAGAGCGGGGCCAAAAAGCCAACCAGTAAACCAATGACCAATAACCAAATGATAATTTTCTTCATGGAATGCACTTAAATTTTTTCAAGAATTGCCGAGGCATCAATGAGGCCATGACTAGCGGTATAAATGACCTCGCCGTTTTGGATAACGATACATTGAGGAGATTCGTGTTGAACTTTTGTGTCCGAGGCAATTTGATCTGATAAGGAACGAAAGCTGATGAGATCGAGGTGCCAACAAGGTATAACTTGGTTTTTAAAAAGCTCACTTTGTTCAAAGCGGCGCTCGGCCATGGCTGAAATCGAACAACGCGTGCTGTGTTTAAACACCACCTGAGCTTGCTCAAAAGAAGCTTTTTGAACAGCCTGCCATTGCGTCAAATCAGTTAGAGGCTGCCAACTCATGATACACCAGGAGTAAATTGTTTGAGAAAACGGATGTCGTTTTCAGAATAGAGTCTGAGATCGGTGACGCGATATTTGAGCTGCGCAATGCGCTCAACGCCCATGCCGAAGGCAAAGCCACTGTATGTTTTTGAATCAATGCCGCAAGCATCGAGTACATTCGGGTCAACCATGCCGCAACCCATGATTTCGAGCCAGCCTGTATATTTACAGACATTGCAACCTTTACCAGCACACAAAGAGCAGGAGACGTCGACTTCTGCGCTTGGCTCAGTAAAAGGGAAATAAGATGGTCTGAGGCGAATTTTTGTTTGTTCTCCGAAAAGTTCTTGGGCAAAAAACAAAAGCGTTTGTTTGAGGTCTGCAAAAGAGACATTTTGATCGATGTACAAGCCTTCCACCTGATGAAAGAAACAATGTGCACGCGCAGAAATGGCTTCGTTTCGGTAAACACGCCCTGGTGAAATGGTGCGGATGGGTGGTTTTTCGTGTTCCATGACGCGTACCTGCACACTGCTGGTGTGGGTACGCAGCGCCCATTCTTGTTCGCCTTTTTCAATGAAAAAAGTATCTTGCATGTCGCGGGCTGGATGCTCTGGCGGAAAATTCAACGCGCTAAAGTTATGCCAGTCATCTTCAATTTCCGGGCCCTCAGAGACCACAAAACCAATGCGATTGAAAATTTCAACAATCTCGCGACGAATTAAAGATAACGGATGATGTGAACCAACACCTGGATCTGATGCGGGTTTGCTCAAGTCTTCTTTTTGGGACTGATTTTGAGCCACCGTAAAGGCCGCTTTTGCCGCAGCATATATTTCTTCTGCTTTTTGCTTGAGTTCATTCACTTGCTGACCATAAGCGCGCTTCTGATCATTGGGAATGTCTTTGAGCGCAGCATAAAGGTCTTTAAGTATGTTTTTAGAACCCAAAAAGCGGATTCTAAATTGTTCTAGTTCGGTTTCGTTCTGGATGGCAACCGATGAAAGCTCTTTTGATAAATCTTCGATGTTCATTTTTCTGCAGCAAAATTGTAACCTTTTGAGGCCGCAACTTGTTTAAGTTGTTGGTCATGGGTTATATGCAAATGTACGAGAAAAAAAAGCTGCTGCGTTCTACACTTATCGGTTTTGTAGGATTTATCGTGCTACTTAGTTTTTTAAGTGGCTGTAAAGAGCCTACACCCACCACACTCGAGGTCAGTGTTATTACGGACGCGGGTGTCATTTTACCAAACGCAAAAGTTTGGCTCAAAGCAGAGCCCACTGATACTGCCCACAATGCCATCTCTATCGATGACAGCACCGCTACAGATGCAGCTGGAAAAGCTTATTTTGACCTTAGTTCTTATTACAAACCTGGGCAAATTGGCGTCATGATTATCAAAGTAAATGGCTTTTATTTTGGCCTTACGGGTTCAGTTATAGCCGAAATTAAAGAAGAACAACGCAATCAAGTACTACTCACCTTACAATAAAGTGCTGTAGCTGAAGTTTTAAAATTTGAAAAATAACTGTAAATTTGGGACATTCGAAACCTATGAAAACATTACTAACTAGCCTACTCGCCATCTCGTTGCTCTTTATTTTGGGCAGCTGTGAGCCTACAGATCCTGCGGTCATTAAAGTATTTGTCCGCTCTTCTTCAAATCAACTTATCGATGGTGCTAAGGTCATTATCATCGGAGACATGCAGTCTGAGCCAGCCACTTTAGAATGGGTTGACACCACTTATACCAATTCATCAGGCTTTACCACTTTTGATATGGATCCATATTTTGCCATTTCAGGAGAAAACGGCAAAACAGGTTATTTCGATATCATTGTCAAGTACAACAACAAAACAGCCTACGGATACACGCGTGCAAAAGTGCACACAACCGCAGTTGAAACTATCTACTTACCCAACTAAGAAGCACTCATGAAAAAGTTCATCCTATTATCTTTCGCCGCTATCACTTTAGTTTCTTTGACATCATGTCGTAAAAAACTAGATACTATTGCACACATTTATGTCAAGGACGAAACCAATGCGAGTGTTTCAAACGCAATGGTTGTACTTTACGGCACTAATACACAAAGTACACCACAACAAGTAGCGGTTTACGACACTACTTACACCAACGCAAATGGCTTAGCTACCTTTAATTATAACGAGCTTTATCAACTCGGACAAGCTGGTGTTGCTGTTCTTGATATCAAGGCACAAAAAGGCAACAAAGTAGGTCAAGGCATTATCAAAATTGAGCCTGAAACGATCAACGAAGAGACCGTTTACATTCAGCCTTAATTAAGCTACAATCTTCTTGAACAAGCCTTCTTGATCCCCTAGAAGTTCTTCTAGGTCTAACGACTGCTGTACTTCTTCCGGGAAACTAATTTGATATTCTGTGAGAAAGCCAAACTCATAACGGCACATAAACTCACTGACCTCCAGGCCCGTTGATTTTTGCAACCTATTGATCACGCCATTCAATCTTGACATCTTAATGACAAGCTTTGTCTCATAGAATAAGACGTCATCTTGCATGAGGCCTGTTATGGTTACATCTGAATCTTGGTTGTTGAACCAAATGTGCTGAATTTTAAAAGTCTTGTTCATAGTGCGTCGTTTTGATGATACAAAGTTCACTCATAACATCGTAAACGTTTTACGTTCATCCTAAAATTACTGCTATTGCTGAATAATTCACTAATTTTGCACTATGTCTGAGGACCAACCTATGTCTTTTTTAGATCACCTCGAAGAACTTCGGTGGCGCTTACTGCGTGCTGCAATTGCAGTCATCGTCTTTGCAAGTGTAATTTGGGTTTATCAGCGAGAAATCATGGAAGGCATTTTCCTGAACATGGTCGATCCAAACTTTGTGAGTTTCCGCCTCCTCTGCGAGTACTTAGGTGTTTGCGTAGAACAGATTCATGTCGATTTTCAAAGTACAACACTATCTGGGCAGTTTTCTTATGCCCTCATGATGAGTATTATGGGTGGTGTGGTGTTGGCCTTTCCCTACATTTTTTACCAACTTTGGGCTTTTGTCAAACCCGGCCTCAAATTAAACGAAAGGAAAATGGCTAGAGGCATTGTCTTTTACGTGAGTATCCTTTTCTTTTCGGGTATCTTATTCGGCTATTATGTTGTTGCGCCACTCAGCGTTCAGTTCTTTGGTGCGTTTCAAATCACGCCTGAAATCAAGACAGACGTCACCATTGCATCTTACATGAGCACCGTACTCTCCACCGTATTTTATACGGGCTTATTTTTTCTCTTTCCAATTGTCACCTTTCTACTCGTTAAAATTGGCTTATTTACGCCCGATTTTTTAATTAAGTACCGCAAGCATGCAATTGTGGTCATCCTGATTCTAGCAGCCGTCATTACCCCGCCAGATGTGATTTCGCAGGTAATTGTTACGATACCTATTTACCTGCTTTTTGAAATCAGCATCTTAGTCGCAAAACGCGTAGTCAAAGCCGAAGAAAAATAATTCCATGAAACGAATTATACTATTTTTTTTCGTTCTACTTGGCTTTCAATCTGTAGCACAACAAACGATTGTATCGGGCCGGATTACAGACCAAAAAGGCGATCCTGTTGGCTTCGTTTTGATACAGTACCAAGACAGCAAAATCAGCACCAAATCAGATTCTTTAGGTTTCTATCAAATCAGTACCTATTACGCCACAGATACCCTCGTTTTTAGACTGATTGGGTATCAAACGGTAAAGCGGGCCGTTAAAAAAGACCAGGGCCAAGAAATCAATGTCAAACTAAAATCACAAGACAAAGAGGTAGCAGAAATTGTGTTAGCTGCTCCGAAAGAAACACGAGGGTCTATGCTGCACAGGCGCGTCGTAAATTTCAAAGATGTCAATAACAAAGAAAAACTTGGCGCCTATGAATATCACCTCTACAACAAAATTCAACTTGACGTCAACAACCTCGATTCGAGTTTATTGAATCGCGATGTCATTGAAAAAGTTGGGCTTGTCAAGGATTACATGGAAACCGACAGCATTCAAAAAGCGCTTTTGCCCATCATCCTTTCAGAAAGCGTTTCAGATTATTACTATCGCAAAGATCCGAAAATCAAGAAGGAAGTAGTGAGCGCCACCCAAATCACAGGTGTAGAGAACATGCAAATGACGCAGTTCTTAGGCGACATGTATCTAGACCTCAATATCTATGACAACATTTACGACTTGTTCAATAAGTCTTTTATCAGCCCTTTAGCAACTTACGCCCGCTCCTACTATAACTTTTACCTCGATGACTCCACTTTCATTGGCTCAGATTGGTGTTATAAACTGCGTTTTGTTCCCAAAAGAACCGGTGATTTAGTCTTTGTCGGGCACATGTGGATCCACGATACCACCTATGCCGTTAAGCAAATTTCAGCGCAAATTGCCGATGCTGCCAATCTCAACTACATTGATCAGTTTTATTTTGAACATCACTTCGAACAGGTTCAAAAGGAAGTCTGGATGCTTACCGAGGAGCGGATGGTTATCTCATTCAAAGCCACTGAAAAGAGTAAATTATTAGGATTAATTGGGCGCAAGTACAGCAAAAGGAGCGCGTTTGTGATCAATCAACCTTATGACGAAACTTTTTACCGTACAGATAATGCAGTAGAGGTCTTAGAAAATGCCAAAAACAAAACGCAAGAAGAATGGGAGGCACTCAGACCACAAGCCCTCACCACCAAAGAACAACGGATTCAAGAAATGGTTGATTCCTTAGAAGCGCAGCCCTTCTATCAAAATATGCGCAAGCTCACTTACTTTGCTACTACTGGTTACTGGCCAATCAATAAAATAGAAATCGGCTCGGCAGCTTCTTTGCTCAGTGTAAACCCAGCAGAAAAATTCAGGGTTGCTTTAGCGCTCAGGACTTCCAATGATTTTTCCAAAAGACTTGAATTGGGCGGTCGCTTGGCCTATGGCTTTGGCGATGACAAATTCAAATACAGCGTGCGTGTGCGCTATAACATTACACCCAAAAAGCGCGGAATGCTCATTGGCTACTACAGCTATGACATTGAACAAATCGGACAATCGCCGACGGCTGCCTCCATGGGAACTTCCTTCGCAACCTTTTTTAGCACCGCTCCTTTCGACAAACTAACTTTTGTTCAAAAGGCAGGCCTTAGCCTTGAAAAGGATGTCAAAAAAGACCTCATCTTGTACGGGGCTTTTGAATGGAAAAATTATACGCCACTTGGTTTAGCCACCTACCAAAGAACCGTTGGTTTTGACACCATCAATCTAGATCATATTACCACTGCTGAATGGACAACGCGCATCCGTTGGACCAAAGATGAAGAGTTTTTGTCTGGATCTTTTGACCGCACCGCTTTGCGTTCTGCCTACCCGATTTTGTCTTTTCAAAGCATCATAGGTATCAGAAATTTACTCGGAAGCGAGTACAATTACCAAAAATTTGAGTTCCAATACGAGCACAATACCCAGCTTGGTGTTTTAGGGCGCATGCGCTATGGTTTTAGCTTAGGATACATCAACGGGCAAACAGCTTACCCATTCTTAAAAGTCCACGAAGGCAACCAATCTTTGTGGCTACTAACGAGCACCTTCAATATGGTCAACTTTATTGAATTTATCAGTGACCGTTACGTTGTAGGTTTTGTCGAAAACCACTGGGAAGGTTTATTTTTTGACCGTCTTCCCCTCTTGAAAAAAACAAAGTTTCGTTTGGTAACTACCGAAAGGTTCATGCTCGGTAGTTTGTCTGACATTCATCAACAAGAGCTCCTCATTCCTACATTTGTACGGCCTTTCAACGGCATTCCTTATGTTGAATTGGCTGTAGGGGTTGAAAATATTTTAAAGGTATTTCGAGTCGATTTAGTGTATCGGGCTACCCATCAAATTCCAGGCATTAGCCCACTCGGTATCCGTGCCCGATACTCATTGAATTTTTAGTACTTTCGTTCTTGTGAAGCTTTCAACAGAAAATATCAGCAAGTCATACAAAGGTCGTCAGGTTGTTGATGGCGTTAGTATCGAGGTCAATCAGGGTGAAATTGTTGGTCTTCTTGGACCAAATGGCGCTGGTAAAACCACTTCATTTTACATGATGGTAGGGCTTGTTAGACCTGACTCCGGAACCGTATTTTTGGACCAGACCGACATCACCAAATATCCGATGTACAAGCGCGCTCAGTTAGGTCTTGGTTACTTGCCACAGGAAGTATCTGTTTTTAGAAAACTAAGTGTTGAAGACAACATTATGGCCATTCTAGAAATGGGACCACTCAAACCCAAAGAAAGAACTGAAAAACTCGAGCAACTCCTCGAAGAATTCAGCCTTACCCATGTCCGTAAAAATTTAGGAAACCGACTTTCGGGTGGTGAAAAACGACGCACTGAAATTGCTAGGGCATTGGCCACAGACCCGAAGTTTGTGTTACTCGATGAACCCTTTGCTGGCGTTGATCCTATTGCCGTAGAAGATATCCAGAGCATCGTCTCAGATTTGCGCAAGAAAAATATCGGAATCTTAATTACAGACCACAACGTTCAAGAAACGCTTTCAATTACAGACCGCGCTTACCTGCTTTTTGAGGGTAAGATCCTAAAATCTGGTACTGCTGAAGAATTAGCAGCCGATGAACAAGTTAGAAAAGTTTACTTAGGACAGAATTTTGTGTTGCGCAATTCATCAGCGCAATAAATTCACTAGGCCTTCATATTGACGCATGATTTGTGGTTCATGACAAGGCTTAAATTTTAATACATAGTTGTATTGCCCATCCTGACACGCTAGACCTTTAAATGTTCCGTCCCAGCCTGTGTTTAGATTATCTGTTTCAAAAACACATTCGCCCCAGCGGTTATAAATCTTCAAGGTGCATTCAAATACTTCAAAGTCTGTTACGATTTTGAAGACATCATTTCTGCCATTTTGGTCCGGGATAAAAGTATTCGGCGCATAAATGCTAAATGGCGCGACCTCAACCCTAGCATAGGCAGTATCTGTACATCCAAAAGTGTTCGATACTACTTGCATCGGGAAATCAGTGCCGCCTGTCTGATACGCATGAATAAAATTAGCATCATGATAAACGTAGCCACGGTCTTCCACATAATAAAAATAAGTGGCTGCTGAAATTGCCTGACTCGTAAACGAAACTTCATTGTTACATACATCCACTTCCAACGGATTTACCATAAAACCGGCTTGAGGGCTCGGATGCACAGTAATTAAATCTTGTTGTGCCATAAACAAGGTGTCCAGGCAGCCCGCTTGTTCTTGTAAGGTGAGCGTAACCGTATAATTTCCTGGTGTGGTGTACACATGCGCTGGATTAAACGCCTGAGCAGTTGTTCCATCGCCGAAATTCCAAATAAATTGTGTGGCCACTTCGGTCTGACTCAGGTTAATAAACTGAGCAACAGACGGAGCGCATTGCAGTGACTCCAAGAAAATAAAATCTATGGATGGGTGGCCAAATACCCTAACTATTTCAATTAGTGTATCTGAACACTCCGGATTCTGACCAATGAGTTGCACCTGTTGGAAGCCATTTTGCAGAAAATACACCTGATTACCCGTTAATTGTGCACTTGTTTGTGGATTGGCATTGGGCCCGAAATCCCAAAAATACTGCGTACCAGCAGGGCCACTCACTTGCGCATCAAAAGCAAAAGCAAAATCGATGCACAAAGAATCGGAGTGCGTCATGCTTAAGATAATGGGCTCTCCTATCTGAACAAGTGTAGTAGCTGTGTCGGTACAAGCTCCTGTGC
The DNA here is from genome assembly GCA_041158525.1 of Bacteroidota bacterium. Classification (GTDB taxonomy): domain Bacteria; phylum Bacteroidota; class Bacteroidia; order Flavobacteriales_D; family Crocinitomicaceae; genus UBA952. The sequence continues at coordinate 40,618 of JBEBBE010000068.1, forward strand.
TCGATGCAATTAGTGTAACTGGATAAAGACCTGGCGCTGGAAAGGTGACAGTTGGTGAGATTTGAGTACTGGTCTGGCCAAAGCCAAAATCCCAGGCGTAGTTGAAAGTGTTCTGAGAATTATTGGTAAAACCAATGGTGTAGCCCAAGCACTGCACCTGGTTTGGCACCATAAAATCAGCAATGGGGTCACCAAATAAAAGAATAGAATCTGTGTAGGTGGCTTGACAAAAATTGGTTTGCGCTTCCAAAACAACTGGCTGATAACCCGCTTGGCTAAAAGTGACATTGGACACTGTTGAACCTTGTGCCTGAAGCACTGAAGCACTCGGCGGAAAGGTCCAAGAGAAAGTTGCCGAAGGGTCATTGGCTTGTGCATTGAAGGTCACGAGTCCTTGGCTTAGACACAAAGAATCTGGTGCAGACCAACTTGGGGTCAGGGGGTTATTGACAATGATATCAATGTATGCGGTGTCAGTACAATTGTTACCTGGGTTTACAATCAGTTGAGCGGTGTAAGTACCGGGTGTAGGAAAGGTATAACTTGGCTCAAATAAATTACTCTGATCTGAGGACGTATTTGGCACACCGAAATCCCAATTGTAGGTGGTGCCTCCAAAAGAATTATTTTCAAAATTGACAGTAAGCCCGTCGCAGTAACCATTGAAGGTAGGAAGCTGATCTTGGGTAGGTAAAATGGCCGCTAACTGAATATTACAATCAAAAACTCTGAACAAGAAGTCACGGATTGTTTCACCGATTAACTGTCCATTGCGGTATTCTTGTACCCTCACCCCAACTACAAATAACCCGAGCAAATTTGGATTTACAGTTAGTACACCTGTATTTGGATGAATGATTGTAGATGAACCCGGCCCTAACGGCGCTTGGGCATTGAAAATAGGTTGCCATGTAACCGGAAAATAAGGTGGCGGCGGCATTTGCAAGGGTTGTGGGTTGTTTGAATTTGCCCCTGCATTGGGCGTTACTAAAGAATAAACCAGTTGGTCACCATCGGGGTCTGTAGCAGCATGATCAAAGACAAGTTGGTCATTATTACACAATAATACTGGTGGGTAATTCGTGAAGCGCGGGCTACTATTATTGCTGGCACCTGTATTTGAACCAGGGACTTGAGCCACAAGCGTTAAACCGGTGTCGTCAGGAAATTGGAGATTGGTAATATTTGGCCCACGGCAACAACGTTGATACGATACAGTATAACCGCCTGGTATCGGTGGCAATGAAAGAACTACCTGATAAATTGCTCTTTCTACACAAATTCCGGTGGGTTGAGTTGCGCACGGATTATTGAAATTATTGGGCAAAACTACAGAGCCCGGAAAAGGTACTTGCACTGTTAAATGATGTACATTTCCTTGTTTGAAAATAGAAAGATAAAGTGGGTCATCATAGACAGCACCTGTTGAAGCGCAATCTCGGTATAGCGTAATAAAAAATCGATATTGATTATTGCCTAAATAATCATAGTAAATATCTCCACCAATAATATGAGAAGCTCTTGCCTGTTGAAACAACAAGCAAAACAGAAAGGAGATAAAGAGGCTGAATCTTAGCACGATATAATAACGCAAAATTAAGGCTTTGGTTGTTCGTAGACAAACTGTAACTTTGTAAAAAATTTATAGAAAATGGATGCTTTTGATGTAGTAGTAATTGGTTCTGGACCCGGTGGATATGTTTCAGCCTTGCGTTGTGCGCAATTAGGTTTAAAAACTGCCCTTATTGAAAAATACAACACCCTTGGTGGAACCTGCTTAAACGTCGGTTGTATCCCATCTAAAGCATTGCTTGACTCTTCAGAGCACTACCATAATGCCCAACATAATTTTACCGACCACGGGATTGAAATCAGTGGGCTCAAAGCAAATTTAGCTCAAATGA
>JBEBBE010000069.1:0-65612 GCA_041158525.1 Bacteroidota bacterium
AACAACCCTTCTTGGGATGGCACAATCGACGGCCAACTAGCCACAGAAGGCATTTACTTCTACACCTATGTTGCCACCGGCATCAATGGTCAGGAAGTAAAGGGCCACGGATTCATGCACTTAGCAAATAAAAAATAATAAAAAGGAGGTTATGAACCCCCTTTTTTATGGTGCAACATATGTACATTTGTTGCTATAGATGAAGCACAATAAAATCTTCTGGGTAATATTCGGTTTAGCACTTAGCGGAATGATCCTCTATTTTTCGCTGTCAAAAAACCAAAAGATTAAAGGACCTGTTGTTTATGGAGGAAAGCTTCGTTTCAGCAGTATTGAAAATTTTCAGAAGCTATTTCCTCTTTCTTCTAATACACTAGATTACCACCGCGTTCAACAGTTGGTTTTTGAGCCCGTGCTTTTAGCTTCAAACAACAGTAAAGGTTGGGAATACAACTTAGCAAAAAGCATCAGGGTTTCTACAGATAAAAGAAAGATTACCGTCGAACTCAGAAAGCACATATTTTTTGCAGATGACGCTTGCTTCCGTTTTGAGTCTCAAGAACTCACCGCAGCAGATTTAGCATTTACACTCAGCTATGCGTGCTCTTCACAGCCATTTAACCAACAAAGTCATTTATTGATCGGTCTCATTCAAGGGGCTGAAGCATATTATAAAGCAAACCATTCTCCTTTTGAAAAAATAGTTAGCGGCATTAAAGTATTGAACCGTTATTCATTAAGCATTCAACTCACCGGACCCTACAATCACTTTCTTCCTTTGTTGTCCAATAATGGTTTAGGCGTTTTGAGCCAAAAAGCCGGTGTTTATTATAAAGAAAAATTAATTGACCACCCTATCGGAACCGGAGCCTTTTATCTCGATTCTAAGGAAAAAACGAAACTTCTTTTCAAGCGCAATACCGAATATTGGAAAAAAGACAAGGTTGGAAACCAACTACCTTATTTAGAAGAAGTTGAAGTGTTCACTGGTGTTTCAAGCGCCATGGAACACCGCCTATTCTCAGAAAATCGCAGTGAATTATTATTTGACTTGCCGGTCAATCAATTACCGAAAGCCTTCGGAACCCTACAAGATGCCCAACAAGGTAAAAACCCCTTACACGAAGTTTACATCAAGCCATCATCAAAAATTCACTATCTCTATTTTAATGCCCTGCGCGGGCCCTTGCAAAATAAGTTGGTGAGAAAAGCAATTAGCCTAGCAATAGATGCCAGATCAATCTGCGCCAACGATTTAAAAGGAGAAGGAAGTCCGATGATCGGTCATTATATTCCTGAAAGAAAAGGGTATCAAAATGAGTTACTTCTTGCTATGCAGCATGAACTATTGCAAAAAAGCCAAGCCGATAAAAACAAAGAAGCAAGAGCGTATTTAATCAGAGCGGGTTTTTCCACACCAAAGCAGTTTCCCGTCCTAACCTTAGCCGTAGGCGGACCAAGAAACTCAGTGGCAGCCGCGTGGTGTCGTGCTGTAAAACAAATGCTACTGACTAATTTAGGAATTAGACTCATATTGATTTACAATAGCAGCGTCGGGGCTAACCTAAATAACACCGATATAGACATCTGGAGGGGCGGATGGGTAGGTGATTATCCGGGAGAAGAATCGTATCTGAGACTTTTTTATAGTGGCGCTCAAAAACCTTTGTTTTATAAAAACACAAAGGTTGACCAGTATTATTTGGCTTCCATTTTTGCAGATGATCAAAGCCCAACACACAAATTGTCTCAAAAAATCTGCGAAAGTGAAATCATGAATGATTATGCTTTGATTCCCATTTATACCGAAGATTTTTTTGTGCTCAACAAGTTGTCTGTCAGAGGTTTTGAACTTTCTGAATCTGGAATTGTAGACTTCTCAAAGATTTATTTAAAACCCATTTAATCTATAAATTCTGAGTATTACCCTTTTTGAAGCGCCTCTTCAACCCAGGCTTTCCCCCAGTTTTCATGCTCTTCTTGAGACCACAATGCTGGATAAAATATACGCTTTTGAAAACGTGGTGGTAGGTACTTTTGCCAATTGGTTCCGCCAGTAGCTGCTACATCTTGATCTTTTCTAGCCAAGTATTTTACCGCTGACTTGTAGTGCGCAAGTGGCCAATTGATATTGACATTAATATCGTTTTGACGCAATGCATTTTTAACTTGTTCGTCTTGCTGATCTTCTGTAGAAAGTCTTGAGTAAACTTGCCAAAGATTTTTGTCTTTGCATTTTTCACCTAGCGCAATGAATTGATCTTTATATTTTTCTTCAAACTGGATGAGCGTCAGGGTTTTTTTACCTGTTGCAACTTCAGTAGCACCAGCTTTCCAGTAAATGTGTTCAAATAACTTTTCAATTTTATTTTCTGATCGCAATTCATCTCGCTTATCTTTTGCAACGAGGTTGATAAAGTCGGTGCTGAAAATCTCTATCTCACGGTATTGTGCTGACTGAAAACCCGAAGCAGGCAAAAGACTCATTCTGAATTTTAAAAACTCATCTCGGTCCATGCCGTCAATCATGATTTCAAAACTCTTGACTAACGCATCAAAATAACGATTGATGCGACCCACACGATCAATAAAATGCGCTTTTGTTGGGGCTTGAATTTTTCCTAACGCTTCAAACTCACGTAGTGCTAATTTGAAATAGAGCTCCGTAATTTGATGGTACATGATAAAAACAACCTCATCTGGAAACGAAGTCTTCGGTTTTTGAAGACTTAGCAGGGTGTCTAATTGGATGTAATCCCAATAGGTAGTGACATCAGCGTATAATAAGCCTTCTAAATAAGCATTGAAGTCTTCACCAAGCGCCGCGTATTTTTCATGAAGTAATGATAATTTCTCTTTGAGTTCTGGTGTTATTTCCATGATTGCATTGTTGAATATGATGCTTCGAAATTAAGGAATTTTATGCTCGTGGAGTTTATTTACTTTTGTGATTCTTAATTGACATTCATGATTAACTATAATCCAAAAAATTGGCTATCCTTTATTTTTTCATTCCACAAAAGTGACACAGCCAGAATGATGTGGAAGGAGCTTGTTTACATCAGCATCCTTTCTGCAGTCATTGCTCTGATTGAAATTAAATATTTTCCAGAGGCAACCTACTTGAAAAATCTTACCACTGTTTATTCGTTATTAGGATTTGTGATTTCTTTATTGCTCGTTTTTCGGACAAATACGGCTTATGACCGCTGGTGGGAGGGCCGAAAAGTTTGGGGGAGTATGGTCAATGATTCGAGAAACTTAAGTTTTAAACTCAGTGCTATTACCTTGGAAGAAACTGAAAAACAACAACTTTCTAAGCTATTAACAGCCTATGTTTTTGCCGTAAAAAATCACCTTAGAAATCAAGCGCTCACAGAAGACCCTGATTATAATTGTGACTTAGTGTTGCCCGGGAATTTGCCTGCCGTGCTTGAAATTCAATTAGAATTGCGCGCACAGGTCGAAGGTTTTTTTCAGAAAGGAAAAATACAAGCAGAACAATGGGCGTCTATTCAAAGGGATTTAGACAGTTTGGTTTCATCTTTGGGTGCCTGTGAAAGAATTAAGAATACACCCATACCTTTTTCATACAGTCTATTCATCAAGAAATTCATCTTTATTTATGTGGTAACGATGCCGCTCGCTTTTGTGCCTTTATTCGGTTATTTTTCTGCCTTCATTTCAACTTTTGTTTTTTATGCACTTGTTAGCATGGAATTATTAGCTGAAGAAATTGAAGACCCATTTGGAGCTGATACCAATGATTTGCCGACTGATCAAATCTGTTTAAATATCGAAAGGAATGTGAAAGGAATTTTTGGATCCTGAAAAGTTGAAGCATAAAAAAAGCGCCTGTTGGCGCTTTCGGTTCAATGAAATAATGTTATTTCGATTTTTCGTCAAAGATTCGTTTTGGACGAAGTTGTTCGAAAAGACCTAGGGTTAACCAATAAGGAAGGATAAAACCTAATAAAAAGAACAACATCCAAAAGGCCATTCCGCCGATTAAAAGAAACATTACAATACCGAAAGTGCTCATCTTCTATTATTTTTGCAGTTGAAAACAGTTCAAAATTACACAAATTAATTTATAAACAAGAAAAAATGGAATTCCGCATCGAAAAAGACACAATGGGCGAAGTAAAAGTACCGGCTCATCGCTATTGGGGCGCTCAGACCGAACGCTCTCGCAATAACTTTAAAATCGGTCCGGAAGGGTCTATGCCTATTGAGGTCATTCATGCTTTCGCCTATCTTAAAAAAGCAGCTGCACACGCCAACCACGATCTTGGTGTGCTTCCTGTTGAAAAACGAGACTTGATCTCAAAGGTTTGTGACGAAATCCTAACGGGTCAACACAATGATGAGTTTCCGTTAGTGATTTGGCAAACGGGTTCTGGAACGCAATCAAACATGAACTGTAATGAAGTAATTGCCAATCGTGGACACGTTATTCAGGGCGGAACATTATTAGACGAGCAAAAAGTGCTGAATCCTAATGATGACGTCAACAAATCGCAGTCTTCAAACGATACCTACCCTACTGCTATGCACATCGCTGCCTACAAAATGACAGTAGAAACAACTTTACCTGGTCTCTTGCATTTGCGTGCTGTATTGCAAGCAAAAGTTGAGCAATTTAAAGATGTGGTAAAAACGGGTCGCACCCACTTTATGGACGCAACACCCCTCACGCTTGGTCAAGAGTTTAGTGGCTATGTAGCTCAAATTGACAATTCTGTACGCACTATTAACAATGCGCTTGTGGCTGTTTCTGAATTAGCGCTCGGCGGAACGGCTGTTGGTACCGGACTTAACACACCAAAAGGATACGATGTTTTAGTGGCTCAAAAAATTGCAGGTTTTACCGGATTGCCATTTATAACTGCTGCCAATAAATTTGAAGCTTTAGCCGCACACGATGCAATGGTTGAATTATCTGGTGCTCTAAAAAGAGCTGCTGTTGCGCTGATGAAAATAGCGAACGACATCCGCATGCTTTCTTCTGGCCCGCGTTGTGGAATTGGTGAAATCATCATCCCTGACAACGAACCAGGTTCATCTATCATGCCAGGAAAAGTCAACCCAACACAACCAGAAGCATTAACCATGGTTTGTGCGCAAGTAATGGGTAATGACGTAACCGTTAGCGTAGCTGGTTCTAATGGTCATTTTGAACTCAATGTTTTCAAACCAGTCATTGCTGCAAACGTATTGCAATCTGCACGCCTTATCGGTGACGCTTGTGTATCATTTGCCGACAATTGTGCTGTGGGTATTGAAGCAAACTTGCCAGTTGTGAAACAACACCTCGACAACTCACTCATGTTGGTTACAGCACTCAACACAAAAATTGGATATTACAAAGCAGCAGAAATTGCAAAATATGCGCATAAAAACGGCACCACACTTAAAGAAGCTGCTGTAGGCTTGGGTCACGTAAGCGCAGAAGAATACGACCAAATTGTAGATCCATCAAAAATGATCGGTTCTATGGACTAATCTTTGTCAAATATTGACTTGATTTGCCTAGAGCAGAGCATAATATTCATTAATTTTGTACATAAATATTTATCATGTCAAAAATTAAAGTAGCCAACCCAGTAGTAGAACTTGACGGCGATGAAATGACCCGCATTATTTGGAAATTCATCAAAGACAAACTCATTTTACCTTATCTAGACCTAGACATCAAATACTATGATTTAGGCATTGAAAAGCGCGATGAAACAAACGATCAAATTACAATTGACGCTGCTGAGGCTATAAAAAAATACAAAGTAGGTATCAAATGTGCTACAATCACACCAGATGAAGCACGTGTTCAAGAGTTCAACCTCAAATCAATGTGGAAGTCTCCAAACGGTACCATCCGCAATATTTTAGATGGAACTGTTTTTCGCGAGCCAATCGTCATGCAAAATGTACCGCGCTTAGTTACCAACTGGACCGCCCCTATCATTGTGGGTCGTCATGCTTTCGGTGATCAATACCGCGCTACTGACGCTGTTTTCAAAGGGAAGGGCAAATTAACCATGACCTTTACACCAGAAGACGGCGGCGAGACCCAAACTTTTGAAGTTTATAACTTTAAAGGAGATGGCGTTGGTATGGCGATGTACAACACCGATGAATCTATTGCTGGTTTTGCAAGAAGCTGTTTCAATATGGCCTTAACAAAAAAATGGCCTTTATATCTTTCTACTAAAAACACCATCCTCAAAAAATACGATGGTCGCTTCAAAGATATTTTTGAAGAAATCTACCAAGCTGAATTCAAAGCTCAATTTGAAGCAGCAGGCATCGTATATGAGCACCGCCTGATCGATGACATGGTGGCTTCTGCTCTTAAATGGAATGGAAATTTTGTTTGGGCTTGTAAAAATTATGATGGTGACGTTCAGTCTGATACCGTTGCGCAAGGTTTTGGTTCTTTGGGCCTCATGACCTCTGTGTTAGTTACCCCAGACGGGCAAATCATGGAGTCTGAAGCTGCACACGGTACAGTTACGCGTCACTACCGCGATCACCAAGCTGGCAAAAAGACTTCCACAAACCCAATTGCTTCGATTTTTGCCTGGACACGCGGTTTGGCATTCAGAGGAAAACTAGACGGCAACCAAGCCTTGATTGACTTCTGTAATGAACTCGAGCGCGTTTGTATTGAAACCGTAGAAAGTGGCATCATGACCAAGGACCTTGCGGTTTGTATCCACGGGAACAAAGTCAACCATGGCGAACACTATGTGTATACCGAAGAATTTTTAGATGCACTCGACAAGGGCTTGCAAGCAAAAATGAATTAAATTAGAGGGGCTTTAGCCCCTTTTTTTATGCGCTTACTTTTTACCCTTCTGATCAGTTCCGTTTGCTTTGGGCAAAACCCTGCCATTCATGAATTTGAAAAGGGCGTGCCTTCATCCTGGTTAGGACGCTATGAAGGCCAAATGGAAATATATAGCCCTACAGGTTTACAACAACTTGTTGGCGTCCAATTAGATCTTCAAATAATGGACCGAGAAAACTATTGGATCTACAATATGTCTTATCTCAGTCCGCAGGGTGAGGTGCTCAGCACAAAAGCCTATCATATTGTTTATGATGAAACCAATGAAAAGCTTTGGATGGACGAAGGTGACAGCTTGCTGATTGAAATGACACACATGGGCAACTGCTTGTTTGATCATTATGAACTCAGTGGTATGTTCTTTAATTCATCGCTTTGTAAACAAGATGAAAACTTGATTTTTGAAATTAGCGGCGGAAAAAAGAAAGCTTCCTATACCAGTCCTTTTATTGAAGAAGCGGAAGGTGTTGTTGAATCAATGCGTGTGAATTTTTTACAAAGGGCTGTACTCAAACCTGTCAAATGAAACAACAAATAAGCGCGCTGTTTCTTTTACTTGTTTTTTATTCTTGTAAAAGCATACAAGTACCGGCTCCTGTCCTTGACTCAAAAAATTTACAGGCCGAGCTCTCTACACTTGAACCCTCAACCATTCAAATTGCTACAGAACTTGCGCTACAGCCTTATTTAAAAGAAGCTGAAAACTCATTAGATCTTAAGTTTAGCGGAGAAGAAAAACAATGCGAAGGCATCAGTTATAAATACAATTTTGAACGCGAACCGCTTTATTTCGAATTCAAACACAATACGATAAGTTACCGAATAGATGGACGTTTTGACCTCAGTTTATCTTACTGTCCAAGTTGTCATGAGTTGTTCGGCGAGCCATCCTGTGTCATTCCAAGACTTTATGCTTCTTGTGGCGTTGGTGAGCCAAAAAGAAGCGTTGAAATCAAGTACGAAAGTAAAGTCAGTATTGGCAACGATTTTAAACTGAACTCCCAAACCAAGCTAGAAAATTTCAGGCTTATAGACCCTTGTAAAATCACTGTTTTTCAATACAATGCAACAGAAACCATTGAAAAAGAAGTGCGCAAATCATTGATCGATTTAGAAAAAGATATCGACAAGCAACTTGAAAGTGCGCCGGTTCGGCAAACAGTAAACGAGGTTTGGGGCAGCTTACAAGACTCTATTTTGGTGGCGCCATACGGCTATTTCTATCTGCGGCCTCACACAATTGGCATTTCTAATTTGCGCCTTGAGAACAATGGAAAACGCGCAACCTTCTTAACACAAATTAAAGCAAACCCTGTTTTCTCTACTCATTCGTTGGCTTTACCACATGTTGCTTTACCCAAAAATACGCCACTTCAGGTTCAAAATGAACAAAGCATCATTCACTTGAGAAGCATTGCATTATATGATTCTATTAATAAAATTCTGGAGCGAGAAATCGGCAAACAAACCATAGAAATTACAAATAAACGCAGCATTCAAATTGATAAAGTCGTTCTACTTGGCCCACAGAAAGAGCGTTTGGTGCTTGCTGTTGATTTCTCTGGTACGAAAAGAGGGCGGGTGTTTTTGATTGTAACGCCTTATATAGATGAACAACAACACCTCAAGATTAAAGATGTTGATTACGACATTCAAACCAAAAGTGTTTTGCTGCATTCAGCACAGTGGATACTCGATTCAAAACTTAAAGAACTCATGGTATCAGGCTTTGATCTCGACCTAAATCCAATTATGAATGAGACAAAGGTTGCTATTGAACAGCAAATGAATGGAGAAATCAGCAAAGGGGTTTGGCTCACAACAGTTATCAATTCATTGACGGTGCATAATCTTTTGCTATCTGAAGATCATATAAGTATTGATCTTGAGCTCATTGGGCACTTGAAACTTAAAATCAAATAAGACGTATATTGGCTTGTGAAAATTTCTCTTTGTATTTTTTTCGCCTTTTTCTTTAGCCTTTCCTTTTGGGCTCAAGACCAATCATACAATCAGTGTAAGGGCGCGGTCTTTGCACCTTTGGATGGTACGTTTCAAGTCAAGTTCTTAGGAAAAAGTAAAAACAATCAAATTTGGTTGGTTTTCATCGCGCCAAACGACGGCGACATCATCATCAATTTGAGATCAACAGAATACTTCGGCGGTAAAATTTATTTATCCAACGAATCTATCTGTGAACTCACGGGTAATGGTTCCTCTATTGAAAAACTGACTTATGAAAGCATCCCTAGTGGGAATTATCAAAACATAAAAAAACGCGTTGAAAAGAACCAACAGATTACCTTGGTTATAGAGAATAAGCCTAAATCCGAGGTGAATCTTGAGGTAACCAGCTCATTTATTATTGATGACCAAATAGATCTCCGGCACCAACTTAACCTCGTTTATGATGATGCGCTTCCAAAATACAGCCTAATTATTCGCGATGATAAAAGCCTAAAGCCTATTTCTAGTAGAATAATTATTCAAGGCAACGCCAACCTTAATGGAACTTATTTTGCTTCAGATTTATATTTAAACTTGGCGCAAAAGCTTAAAAAAGTCAATTTAAAAATAGATGCACCAGGATATTTCCCATTAGAATTTAAGGAACAAAGCATTCCGATGGGCCTCACTAATTCAGATACGATTAAACTCCACGCATTTGAAAAAGGAGAACTTACAAAATTAGAACAGGTCTATTTTGGGGCGGGGGTTCCGGAAATCTTAGAAGAATCTTATCCTCAACTCAATCGTTTACGCGACTTCCTTTTACTAAACCCAACAGTATCGATAGAAATACACGGACATGTGAATATCCGAGAAGAAGGAGAGGGAGAAGCAAAAAAGCTTTCTAAACAACGGGCGATGATGGTGGAAAAATACTTGGTGGAAAACGGTATTTCGGCCAATCGTTTATTTCCTGTTGGTTTTGGTGATAGTAAACCAGTATATGCTAATCCTCAAAACGAAGAACAGAAGGAAGCTAACCGGAGGGTTGAAATTCTTATTAAAAGTAATTAGCAAGAAATTTTGTCTACGCGTTTTGCGTGTCTACCGCCTTCAAATTCAGTATTAAGAAAAGCGTCTACCATTTCTATTGCTTCTTCTATAGAAATAAAACGTGCTGGCAATGCAATGATGTTGGCATCATTATGTTGACGAGCCAATTCTGCGATTTCCTTTTTCCAACAAAGTGCACTTCGGATAGCCTGATGTTTATTAGCGGTCATGTTGATGCCGTTTCCTGATCCGCATAAAAGAATTCCTAGTGTTCCTGGATTATTTTCTACGTGTTCAGCGACTGGGTGCGCATAATCCGGATAATCGATACTTTCTTCAGAGTAACAACCGTAATCTTTTACTTCATAACCTTTTGCTTGAAGATGTTGTATAACGGCTTGTTTTGTCTCGAAGCCTGCGTGATCAGAACCTATTGGAATCATGTTTTTTTTGGTAAAATTAGCTAGAATAAAGATAAACTTGTAAACATGACCAGATATATTGGCTCTGGAAGCTAATAAACACGTTCAACTTATGAACCCGTTTCCTATAAATAGCGTTTACAAGTTGTTTAAAAACCATGATAACCTTTTTTGGTTTTTGATTTATTTTTTACAATCCAAAATAGGAATGAGTTGAGCAGTATTTTTTAAGCGATGTTATACCATCTTTATACACCATTAAATAGGTAGATTGTTGGTAAAACTGATGGTCATTTATAAACAATACAAATAATTAGCCTTTTGTTAATTATGTATTATATTATCTGATTATCAAGTATTTATAAAATATTTTATGTTCACACATTGTTTGTAAATGTGGGTGTAACTGATTAACAAACAAACCCTCTCTTTTTTATACACATATGAACAGCCTTAATAACTATAGTAAATTCTTTAAAAATTTAAATAAAAGAAAGTATTATACTATTTAAACATGAGCTAAGCTGCTAATTTTGCTAAACGCTTTTGAAACATTAGCTTTATACTATGAATTCAAACTATCAATCGCTTCTTGAACAAATAGATGCTTTCATACGAAAGTACTACAAGTATCAGTTGTTGAGAGGTATTTTAGTTTTTTCTTCCATTTTCATTAGTACGTTTTTAATTACTTCGTCACTCGAGTTTTTTGGTCGTTTTTCAACGGTCATTAGGGCTGTTTTTTTCTTCGGTTTTGTCCTACTTCATGCCGCTTTGTTTCTGAAGCTTATTTTTCAACCATTGAGTAAATTATTTTCTCTTGGTAAAAAAATCAACCATTTACAGGCAGCGGACATTATAGGGCAGTTCTTTCCGGAGGTAGCCGACAAACTCAAAAATACCCTTCAATTGCATAATAGTCTGTCTGCTAAAGATGGAAATATTGAACTTTTACAGGCAAGTATCATTCAAAGATCTGAGCAATTAAGTGTGATTCCTTTTCAGTCTGCACTGCGCTATCAAGACCATCGCAAATACTTGAAGTATTTATTACCGTTGCTCGTTTTATTTATCAGTGTAGGCTTGTTCTTACCCCAGTTAATTTTACAAGGAAGTCAGCGCGTTGTGCTTTATAATCAAGTTTTTGAAAAACCAAATCCATTTGTTTTTGAATTTTTAAATAAGCAGCAAACTATTGAAGAAGGTCAAGATTATCAGGTTGAAGTAAAAGTAAAGCCCAATATTGGTTTTAATGAGTTGCCAAAGCAACTTTATTTGGTTTCGAGCCAAGGAAAGTTTTTAATGAAACAACTTAAAAAAAATAGGTTTTCGGCTCGAATTCAAAAGTTAAATGAAAGTCTAACTTATCAAGTGAGCACCAATGAATTTAGTAGTCAAAAGCAAATCATTCGGGTTACAAAAAAGTCAGTAATTGGCGTATTAAATGCTATTTGTACTTATCCAAAGTACTTAAATAAAGCACCTCAAACGTTTCAAAATGTTGGCGATTTAAATGTACCTGAAGGAACACAAATTCAATGGCAACTCAAAGCTAAAAATACGAAGTCAATCACTGTATCCTGGAATGGACAACTAGAAAAATTCAAAGGATCACTCTGCGCTTTTAATAAAAGACTACTCAATAATGTAAAAGTATCTTTTATTCTTACCAATGATCAAACATTAAAAAGAGATACGACCAATTCGAGAATTACAGTAATAAAAGATGCTTTTCCATTAATAGAAGTTTCCGAACAACAAGATTCTGTTTACGATGGAAGGAAGTATTTTTCTGGTTCGGTAAGGGATGACTACGGTTTAAATAACCTACAATTTGTATATACTATTGAAAGTGTAAATGGTCAGAAAAGAACTGAAAAAATGCCTGTTCAACCGGTAAAAGGAACAGCTCAAAATTTTGATTTTGCTGTAGATTTCAAACGTGAAAAAATCCAATTACAAGATGTCATAAAATACTATTTTATCGTCAGTGATAACGATGGTGTTAACGGAAGTAAATCTACCAGAAGTCAGGTAGGAACTTATGAGTTACCAAATTTGGAAGAATTAAATGAGCAGCGTCAGGAGGAACAAACCAAACAAATAGACGAGCTTCAGGATATCCTTCAGAAAAGTCAAGAATTTCAAAAAGATATTCAACAACTCAAAAAAGAAACACTTCAGAATAAAAATACCAATTGGAATAAATTAAATAAAGTTCAAGAGCTTAAACAGCAGCAAGAACAACTTCAAAACCAGTTAAAAGAAACGCTCGAGCAAATGGAGCAAAGCACAGAAGAAAAAAATCAACTTTCTCCACTTGATCTTGAATTATTAGAAAAACAAGATTTACTTGAAAAACTGCTTCAAGAAGTCATGGATGATGAGCTCAAAAAATTACTCGACGAGCTAGAAAAATTACTGAGTGAGCAAAATAAGGAAGACGTAAAAGAAAAGTTAGATGAACTCAATCAGTCGAGTGAAGATATGAAAAAACAGCTCGACAGAAGTTTAGAAATGCTCAAGAAAATGCAAGTCAATGAACGCATCGATGACCTTGAAAAACAACTAGAGTCTTTGGCTAAAGAACAAAAAGATTTAGAAGAAAAGAATAGCGAACTGAGTAAAGAGGACTTACTCAAAAAGCAACAAGAGCTCAATGAAAAATTCGGTGATATTAAACAAGACTTAAAAGAATTAAACGAGCTCAATAAGGAACTTGAAAGGCCTCTTGATCTAGATATCATGGAAAACTTACAGCAACAAGTTGAACAAGATTTAAAGGAAGCAACGCAAGAAATAACTGAGGGAAAAAATAAAAAGGCGAGCGAAAATCAAAAACAAGCAGCCTCCGGTATGCAATCAATGGCAGCACAATTAAATGCCAAGCAACAACAGTCTAAGCAAAAACAACAAGAAGAAGACATGGACGCGCTCAGGGCTATCCTCGAAGGCTTACTGACGCTTAGCTTTGATCAAGAGTATGTTCAAAAGAGATTTTTAAAGATTAGTACTAAAGATCCTATCTACAGAAAACTAGGTCGTAGACAGCAAAGAATTATAGACGATACTAAGATCATTAGAGATAGTTTGCTAGCCTTGGCTAAAAGACAGCCAAAAATAGCCACGTTCATAGATGCTGAATTGAATGCAATTGCGCTTCATCATAATTTAACAATTGAAGCTATAGATGACCATCAGAAAAAGGAAATCGAAAAGCATCAGCAAATGACCATGACGTCATATAATAATCTTGCACTATTACTCAATGAAGCGTTGCAATCTATGCAACAACAAATGAGTGGTGAAATGGATGGAAGCGGAAGCTGTGATAATCCGGGTAAAGGTCGACCAAAATCTGGTCAATCTATGTCTCCAGGTGACATGAAGGAAATGCTCAAAAAGCAACTTGAGCAAATGCAAAAAGGGTCGCAACCGGGTGGTAAAGAACCGGGGCAGCAACCAGGTAGTATGCCAGGAAAAGATGGAAAACCAGGTCAAGGAATGTTGGGTCTTGGAAGTAAAGAATTAGCCAAAATGGCTGCCGAGCAAACGGCAATCAGACAGCGCCTAGAACAATTGCGTCAAGAAATGAATAAAGAAGGTAAAGGACTTGGTAATCAACTCAACCCACTCATCAAAGAACTCGAAGAACAAGAAAAAGAATTATTACTGAAAAGAGTGGACCAACAAACCATACAACGTCAAAAAGAAATCATGACTCGTTTACTTGAAAGCGAGAAGGCGATGATGCAAAGAGGCTTTGAAGAAAAAAGAGAATCTCAGAGCGGAAAAGATGTGCAAAAAGGTAACCAAATTCGTTTTGAAGAGTATAAAAGGTCAAAATGGAATAATCTTGAACTATTGAGAGGATTTGACCCTGCTTTACAACCTTATTACAAGCAACGGGCCGATCAATATCTTCAGCTTTAATTCCAGACTTTTAGCGTATGAAAGAAGGATTAAATATTGTTACAGAATTAGTGTTACCGTCTGATTATCAGTCTCTTATAGATGTTGAGAAATTAGTTGGTTCAGTTTGTCAGGACTTAGGCGTAAACGACGAAGCTTTTGGAAATGTATTAATTGCAGTTTCTGAGGCGGTCAATAATGCCATTTCTCATGGAAATAAAAATAATCCTGATTTGAATGTAACCATTAGTGTTCTTAATGACCCAGATCAATTTTGTATCCAAGTAAAAGATCAAGGAGCTGGTTTTGAATATGAAGCACTACCCGATCCAACAGCACCAGAAAACATTTTCAAAGAAAGTGGTCGTGGCGTATTCTTAATGAAGAATTTGGCAGACGAAGTTGAGTTTATTAATGCTGGAAATACTGTTAATCTATACTTTCAGAAATGATACAAATTATCAATCTAGGGGTAAAAATCCCAGGTTTCATTTCTAAAACTACACTAAAACAGAACCTTAAAACTTTAGCAAAAAGTGAGGGTAAGACACTGAAAGATATTTCTGTTGTCTTTACCGATGATGACTATTTGCTAGAGGTAAATAAACAATATTTGAATCATGATTATTACACAGACGTGATCACGTTTGATTATTCTGTGTTTCCTGAGGTATCAGGTGATATCATGATTTCCTTAGACCGTGTAAAAGATAACGCTGAAACACTCAGTGTTTCTTTTCAAGAAGAACTCAATAGAGTGGTTTATCATGGCCTTCTCCACTTGTGTGGCTATAAAGATAAGTCAGCTGCTGACGAAAAATTGATGCGCACAAAAGAAAATTATTATTTAGAATTGTTTGTTTCACGTGAAACAAATTAAGATTAAACGCTGTTGTTTCACGTGAAACACTTCTCTTTATGTTAGGTAAATACGATGTAATTGTGGTTGGCGCCGGTCATGCCGGTTGTGAAGCAGCTAATGCAGCTGCAAAAATGGGTAGTAAAGTTTTGCTGATTACCATGAATATGAACACCATTGCTCAAATGAGTTGTAACCCAGCAATGGGTGGTGTTGCTAAAGGCCAAATCATAAGAGAAATTGATGCGCTAGGTGGTGGTTCTGGAATTGTAAGTGACAAAAGCGCTATTCAATTTAGAATGCTAAACCGATCCAAAGGGCCAGCAATGTGGTCTCCAAGAACTCAAAACGATAGAGTCATGTTTTCCTTGGAGTGGCGTTATTTACTCGAGCAAAACCCTAATGTAGACTTCTGGCAAGATATGTGCGTTGGCATCATTACAGAAGGAGAAAAAGTAGTTGGCGTTCAGCTAGCCATGGGCACAAAAGTCTATGCAACAACAGTTGTTCTAACTAACGGAACCTTTTTAAATGGACTCATCCATCTTGGTGAAAAACAATATGGTGGTGGTAGAGCAGGAGAAAAAGCCGCTATCGGATTAACAGAATCTTTGGTAGAACACGGTTTCGTTGCTGGAAGAATGAAGACCGGAACCCCTCCCAGAATAGACGGCAGAAGCCTAGATTATGCAAAAATGGAGGTTCAACACGGCGACGAAAACCCTTCTAAGTTTAGCTACGGAACAACACCCGCGCTCAGCACGCAGCTTCCTTGTCACATCACCTATACTAATGAAACAACACACGAGCTTCTAAGAACGGGTTTTGATAGATCACCAATGTTTAATGGAGCAATTAAAAGTTCTGGTCCACGATATTGTCCCAGTATTGAGGATAAGATTTCAAGGTTTGCAGACAGAGAACGCCATCAAATTTTTGTAGAACCAGAGGGTTGGAATACAGTTGAAATTTATGTCAATGGATTCTCAACCTCCTTACCTGAAGATGTACAGTACCTAGCTTTAAAAAGCATCCCTGGGTTTGAAAACGCCAAAATGTTTAGACCGGGTTATGCGATTGAATACGACTATTTCCCACCAACGCAACTGAGTCACACGCTCGAGACGAAGTTGATTAAGAACTTGTTCTTTGCTGGTCAGATCAACGGAACCACTGGTTATGAAGAAGCCGCTTGCCAAGGGTTAATGGCTGGCATTAATGCCCATCAAAATGCACACGGAAAACCAGCATTTATTTTGTCGAGAAGCGAAGCTTATATTGGCGTGTTAATTGATGACCTCATTACAAAGGGTACCAATGAGCCTTATAGAATGTTTACTAGCCGGGCTGAATTTAGAATCCTATTAAGACAAGATAACGCTGATGAACGCCTCACGCCACTAGGTCACCAAATAGGCCTAGCAAGTGACGAGGATCTACAACGCGTAGAAAACAAAAAAGAACAAACACAGCTTCTTAAATCTAAACTCAGGGAAATTGGCGTAACACCAACTGAAGCCAATGTAATGCTTGAGCAAAAAGAATCTGCTCCAATTACACAACAGGTTAAGGCTGCTTCATTAATTACTAGACCTCACATAACGTTAGATGATTTAGTCGAAATTAGTGAGCCAATTAGGGCTGTTGTTGATGCGGTAAAAGCGAATGATCCACTAGCTGTTGAGCAAGCAGAGATTCTATTGAAATACGAAGGATATATAGAACGCGAAGAAGAGCAAGCGCAAAAATTACTGCGCTTGGAAGATTTAAAAATCCCGCAAGAGTTAGATTTTAGAAAAATTAAAAGTCTAAGCATAGAGGCCAAGGAAAAATTATCCAGCATTCAACCGGCGACCATTGGGCAAGCTTCTCGCGTATCTGGGGTCTCTCCAAGTGATATTTCCGTGCTTTTAATCCATTTAGGCCGTTAAAAACCCGTTTTAAGCGTGTTTAAGCGCGCTTCATACGTGTTTAAGCGCAATCACCTTGGTTGTTGCTAGATGTAAGCTTAAAAGCCGTCTATAAAAGCCGTTTTTTTCTCGTTTGGTTGAAAAATTGGCTAATTTTAACCTATGGCGGACAAGCAAGTAATTTTTATTGACAGCGTTCATCCTGTTTTAGAACAAAAACTAGAACAAGCAGGAATGGTATGTTTACATCATACCAAAACAAACATGGAAACACTTCAAACAATTTTGCCAGAAGCTTACGGCATAGTCATTCGTTCGAGATTTACAATTGATAGTGATTTTTTAAAGTTTTGTCCGAATTTGAAGTTTATAGCCAGATCAGGTTCTGGTCTAGAAAACATCGACACCAAAGCATGTAAAGATCTTGGCGTTCGTGTTTATAATTCTCCAGAGGGAAATAGAAATGCTGTTGCTGAACACGCACTTGGCATGCTACTGTCTTTACTGCACAAAATTCAAAAAGCCGATAAAGAGGTGCGTCTTGGAGAATGGAACCGCGAATCAAATCGAGGAGAAGAATTGGATGGTAAGACAGTAGGAATTATTGGTTATGGAAATAATGGGGCGGCATTTGCAAAAAAACTCAGGGGTTTTGATGTTCGCGTTTTAGCTTATGATAAATACAAGTCTGGTTTTGGCGACCACTTCGTACAAGAGTGTACTTTAAATGCAATTTTGGAGCAAGCCGACGTCATTAGTTTTCATATTCCGCAAAACAAAGAAACGAGATCTTTTCTCAATGAAGCGTTTATCGCAGCGATGCAGAAGCCATTTTATCTTCTCAACCTTTCCCGGGGTAAAATAGTGGATACCGCGGCTTTAGTTGAAGGGCTGCAAAATGGAAAAATAAAAGGTGCTGGTTTGGATGTGCTTGAGTTTGAATCAAAAAGCTTTGAATCTTTCTTTGAGCAAGAGCTACCAGGTTCCTTTTCTTATTTAATCAACTCGGAAAATGTGGTGCTCACTCCGCACGTAGGAGGTTGGACATCAGAAAGTTACGTGAAACTTAGTTCTGTTTTAGCCGATAAAATTCTCGCTGACGAAATTAGTTAGATTCAGACCAATCATCAAGAAAGCGATCCAATTCTCTGCGATCTTTTTTTGTAGGTTTTCCGTCAGTTAAACGGTAGTTGCGTTGTGCTTCTTGGTAAACCTTTAGTTTCTGAATTTCTTCTTCTTTTGTTTGATCTAAAATGTAATCTTTTACCAATGGCGCACCTAGTCTTCGATCAATTAAGTCCAGTACTTTATACTCAAAACGGGCACTATGTTTTTGCACCACAATGAGGTCCCCAACTTTAACTTCTCGAGAGGGTTTCACGATTTGATCATTGAGCAAGATCTTACTCTTTGAAATGAGTTCAGTTGCTAATGAACGCGTCTTGGTCAAACGAACGCACCAAACGTATTTATCAAAGCGGATTTTCATCTCGGATTTTTTTTGGCAGACCTTGGTAAACCAATTGATACGAATGGTCAATCAGTTCAAAAATGAGGGTATCAGCTACATCTGAATGAAAATCTATGGTATTCCAGTGCTTATGATTCATGTGAAAACCTGGCCTTATGGCTGTGTAGCGTTCGCGTAAATCGATGGATTTTTCGGGGTCACACTTTAAATTAATCCCTTCAAAGGAGTCGATATCAAGAAGCGCAAACATTTTTCCGAACACCTTGAAAACAAGTGTGCTTTGGTCAAAAGGAAAACAGGCCTCTGTGCCTAATTTTTGCATGCAATATTGATGCAAAACATCAGGCTCCATGAATTAGGCCAATACAGGGTTTTTCTTACCGAGGTTCTTTAGCATGCGAGTGTGGTCTGCAAGTGCAGAAACAAAGGTGCTGTAAGAATGGTAAGGAAGATTGTATTCTTTAGCGGTATCCTCTACAATTTTAGAAATTTTGTTGTAGTGGATGTGGCAAATTGAAGGAAACAAGTGATGTTCTACTTGATAATTCAAGCCACCAACATACCATGAAAATAGTTTAGCTTTTGGTGCAAAATTAGCGGTATTGAAAAGTTGATTAACAGCCCAGTCTGCTTCAACAACTCCAGAGTCATTTGGAACCGGGTAAGTAGAAGTAGGCACGACGTGAGCAGGCTGGAAGATCATGGCTAAGATGAGGCCACAAATGAATTGCATGAGTAAGAATCCGAGCGCATTCACCAACCAAGAGGCACCACCGAAATAAATAGGAAGAGCAAGGAACAAGAATGCGTAAAGCACCTTAAAGAACAAGATACCTGCCATGTGCTGAGCAAAAGTAACTCCTTGTGCAGCAATGAGGTTTTTCTTTTTGTAACGGAAAGCTTGGATGTAATCTTTAGAAAGGAACCAGAAAAGTGTCATCATACCATAGAAAAACCAAGCATAAAGGTGTTGGAATTTGTGAATAGCGTAGTGTTTAGAATGTGGTGAAAAACGCAACATGAAAACAGGTGGGTCGATGTCTTCGTCGTGGTCGGTAACGTTGGTGTAGGTGTGGTGAAGAACATTATGTTGGATTCTCCAGTTTCTGGCGCTACCTCCAAGAATGATCATGACGTTACTTACTAGGGTATTTACCCATTCTTTTTTGGAATAAGCGCCGTGGTTAGCATCGTGCATAACCGAAAGCCCAACACCAGCCATTCCAAAGCCCATCACAAACCACAAACCAATATAGGACCAAGTAGGCAATTCTTGCCAATATAAAAACCCATAAGGAGTAAGGAAGAGGGCTAATAAAGCAAAGGTTTTGAAAACCATGGCTGCATTGGCCTGTTTTGATATGTTGTTGTCTTTGAAGTAGTTATTTACTCTAGACTTCAGCGTTTTGTAAAACTCTGTGTTGTGTTCTTTAGAGAACTGTATGTTAGTGTTGTTCATTTCTTTATTAAAAACTCAAAGTTAATCAAATTAAGACATTTAAACTGTAACACAGTTGAATAGAATTTTGTTATGATAAGCCTTGTAAATCGCAAAGTCGCTTGTAGTGCCCGTTTATACTCAATAGCTCGTGGTGTTTTCCGCGCTCAATTATTTTTCCTTTTGACAAAACAATAATTTCATCGGCGTTTTTTACAGTTGATAAGCGATGCGCAATGACAAACGAGGTTCGCTCTAGCATCAGGTTTTCTAAGGCTTGTTGCACCAAACTTTCTGATTCTGTATCAAGGGCAGAGGTGGCTTCGTCTAGAATTAAAATAGCTGGGTTTTTGTAAACCGCTCTTGCAATAGCAATGCGTTGTTTTTGACCACCAGACAGCTTGTTCCCTCTTTCTCCTAAAAGCGTTTCAAACCCTTGTTCCAGTTCGTTTATAAAATCAAATGCATTCGCAATTTTTGCTGCTTGAACGATTTTTTCAAAATCAGGCTTGTCATCTCCAAAAGCAATGTTTTGTGCAGCGGTCATGTTGAAAAGAATAGATTCTTGAGTCACTACGCCAATCAAGGCCCGCAAATCTTGTATGCTGAGTTTACTTATGTCAAGCCCGTCGATCTCAATATTTCCATTTGTTGGGTCATAAAAGCGTTGTAATAAATCCATAAGTGTTGATTTTCCACTTCCTGATTCCCCAACGATAGCAACCAACTTCCCTTTTTTAACATTCCAATTGATATCAGCTAAAACAGCTTGATCTTGATAAGCAAAACCGACGTTTTTAAATTGAATATCGTTTTCAAAACTAGTTTTAGCTAGCGCATTTTTGTCTTCAAGAATGTTGTCGTGGGCATTCAGCAAAGAGTTGATGCGATCCTGCGAAGCCTGAGCCTTGGTCATGTTGGCCATGTTGTTTGACACACTTTGAATGGGTCTTAGAAATTGCGAAAACACAATAATGTAGGTGAGGAAAACCTCGCCCGTTAAACCGATTTGTTTCCCATCGAGGATAAGGCTTCCACCAAAGAAAACCAAAGCCAACAACACAGCAGCCCCCAAAGTTTCATTGACTAGCGGAGATAAATCCCTTTTTCTAAATACTCTTGTGGCAAGTTTTTGATGCTGGTTGTTTTTTTCTTGAAAAGAGTTTGAAATGTATTGAATGGCATTAAAAGCTTTAATAATTCTGATGCCGCCTAGGTTTTCATCCATTGACGCATATAAAAAACCCAATTGTTCTTGGGTCTTTTTGGCAGTTCTTTTTAGGCTTTTGCCAATTCTAGAAATCACAAATGCTGAAATGGGTAATAAAAGTAAGGCAATTAGTGTGAGTTTTGGGCTCATGTAAATAAGCGTCAAGAGATTGATCAGGATAGCAAGTGGTTCTCGAAATATTAATTCGAGCAAACTCACCACCGCAACTTCAATTTCATTGACATCGCTATTCATTCGGGCCATGAGATCACCTTTTTTCTCATTGCTGTGGTAAGCCAATGGCAATGAAAGCGCTTTATCAAAAAGCGCAGAACGCACGTCTCTTACTACTGCCATTCTGATTTCTGATTGCGTCCAGACGGCTGCATACCTAAACACATTTTTAAGCACAAAAGCGAGTAGCACACTCACGCATACATAAAGCAATGCTGAACGGGGAGAAATAGAAACAAATTCGTAAAGTTGAAAATTGTAGTAGTCATTGATGTATTGGAATATACCCGACCAACCACCTTCATATTTTGGTATTGGTGGAATAACGAGTTCTTTTGGTTCTCTGAAAATGAGTTGTAACACCGGAATAAACAATACAAGAGAAAGCAAGTTGAAAATCACAAAGAGCAGGTTGAATAAGATAGTGGCCCAAGCCAGTCCTTTGTACTTGAATGTGTAGCGATATATTTCTCTGTAATAAGACATTGACACAAAGATACATTTTTGTTGAGATGAGACCTTGCACAACAAGTATTCTTACCTTTGCAATATGAGTTCGATACGTCAACAAAAAATTGAAGCCGTCATTCAGGCGGAGTTAGCTACTTTTTTTCAGCGCCAAGCAGGTGAAATATGTTTGGGTGCCATGGTCAGTGTAACTGTGGTTCGTGTTACCTCTGATCTAAGTTTGGCAAGGGTATACCTCAGTATTTTTGCTGGCCCAGACAAAAAAGAAGTTTTAGAAAGCATTCAGACAAACAGGGGAAAAATCAGACTTGAAGTGGGGAAAAGACTCAAAAATTTGCGCAAAATTCCAGACCTCGTTTTCCACATTGACGACTCACTAGATTACGCCAATAAAATTGACGAACTTCTCAAAAAATAAGTCATTCGCACTTCTTTTTACATAGCAAAACGCTACCTTTTTAATCGTTCCAAGCGCTCGATTGTTAGTATTATTTCACGAATTTCAGTTGTGGGCATCGCTATTTGTACGGCCGCAATGGTGATTTTACTTTCTGCTTTTAATGGCATTGAAGGCATGATTTCAAAGCTCTATACTTCTTTTGACGCGCCGATTACTATTTCACATACAGCTAGAAAGAGCTTTTTTTTAAGGGAGATAGACACCAAAGCGCTCGCTAAACACCCAGAGATTACGGCACTTAGTAAAGAAATTGAAGAACTTGTTGTGCTTAGAAAAAACCAACGCTGGATCAACGCAAACATGCATGCCGTGGACCCAGTTTTTTTAAAGAACGCACAGGTTTCTAGGCACCTCATTAATCAAGTAGGGGTAAGCAGTTTGGAACGGGAAGGTTTTGCTTTTTTAGGCGCAGATCTTTTTTCAAAGCTAAATTTAGGTTTGGGTTCAGATCAGAACGATATTCAACTTTATGCACCCAAACGCAATGCAAAAATGCGTCTTGGCAAAACACCATTCCATCTACAAAAGATTTTTGTAGAAGGTGCGCTTAATTATAATCAAGAGCTCAACGGCTCCGTACTATTGTGGGATTATAATTTAGCGGCCGACCTGCTCAACCTACAAGGTTCTTGTTCACATTTATTGGTTTATGTGAAGGATAATTCGAAACTAGATGCAGTTAAAAATGAATTACAGACTTTGTTGGGCCCTGATTTTTTGGTTCAAACTATTTATGAAAAAAACGAGCTGATTTTCAAGACATCTCAGTCAGAGCGGCTCATCGTTTTTATGATGCTTTTGTTTGTTTTTGTTTTGGCTTCCTTTAATTTGGTGTCGAGCCTGACCATGCTGATTCATGAGAAACAGCAAAATATTCTTGTCCTTAAATCTATAGGATTGAACAAGCAACAGCGTTTTCAAGTCTTTTTCTTTGAAGGCCTCATGCTGTCTTTTTTAGGTGTGTGTATTGGCTTATTGCTTGGTTTGCTCATTTGTTGGGCTCAGCAAGTTTTTGGTTGGCTGATTGTTCCTGGGGCCAACGTTCCGTTTCCTATAGTATTTAAGGCAGCAGATTTTATCAACATCCTGCTCGCTGCCAGCATGTTGTCTTTTTTGTTCACGTTTTTTCCTGTTCGATTCTTGCTTTTAAGAGACGAGACAAAGCGCGCTTAAAAAATCTTGGGTTTGTGTAGTTACTAAACAAATATAAACTGCTATCTTTGTGCCCAAATTTTAAAAGACAGCTGATGTCAACAATCAAAGGAAAAATTTCACAAGTTATCGGTCCAGTTGTGGACGTTCGATTTGAGCGCGGTACTGCGCTTCCCAACATTTATGATGCACTTGAGGTGTTTAAAGCTGACGGAACCCGTGTAGTTTTAGAGGTTCAGGCACACGTTGGTGAAAACGCTATTCGTGCAATTTCCATGGATTCCACAGACGGATTCATGCGCGGAATGGAAGTGATTTCTACAGGTATTCCAATTAAGGTACCAACCGGAGATCGCATCAAAGGAAGACTCTTCAACGTAGTTGGTGAGGCTATCGACGGAATCAACACAATGGACAACACTGAGGGTTTACCAATCCACCGTGAAGCTCCAAAATTTGACCAACTTTCAACTGCAACTGAGATCCTTTTCACAGGTATCAAAGTAATCGACCTTATCGAGCCTTATGCAAAAGGTGGTAAGATTGGTTTATTTGGTGGTGCGGGTGTAGGAAAAACGGTACTTATCCAAGAATTGATTAACAACATCGCAAAAGGACACGGTGGTTTGTCTGTATTTGCTGGTGTAGGAGAGCGTACGCGTGAAGGAAATGACCTTCTTCGCGAGATGCTTGAATCAGGAATTATTAAATATGGTGATGCATTTATGCACTCTATGGAAGAAGGCGGATGGGACCTTTCAAAAGTTGATCTCAACGAAATGAAAGAATCTAAAGCTACCTTCGTTTTCGGTCAAATGAACGAGCCTCCAGGAGCACGTGCGCGTGTTGCCCTTTCAGGTCTTACAATTGCTGAGTATTTCCGCGATGGTGACGGCGAAGGACAAGGTAAAGACATCCTTTTCTTCGTTGACAACATCTTCCGCTTTACACAAGCTGGTTCTGAGGTATCTGCCCTTCTTGGTCGTATGCCATCTGCCGTAGGTTACCAACCAACATTGGCAACTGAAATGGGTGCCATGCAAGAGCGTATTACTTCAACGAAAAACGGATCTATTACATCTGTACAAGCGGTTTACGTACCTGCAGATGACCTTACTGACCCGGCTCCGGCAAACACATTTGCTCACCTTGATGCAACAACCGTACTTTCTCGTAAAATCTCCGAGCTCGGTATTTACCCTGCAGTTGACCCACTAGATTCTACGTCTCGTATCCTTACACCAGAAATCGTAGGTGATGAGCATTATAACTGTGCACAACGCGTAAAAGTTACTTTACAGCGCTACAAAGAACTTCAAGATATCATCGCCATCCTTGGTATGGACGAATTATCTGAAGAAGACAAACTGATCGTTCACAGAGCACGTCGTGTACAACGTTTCTTATCGCAACCGTTCCACGTAGCTGAGCAATTTACAGGTATCCCAGGGGTACTCGTAGATATCCAAGATACAATCAAGGCGTTCAACGAAATCCTTGATGGAAAGTATGATCAATATCCTGAAGCAGCTTTCAACCTCAAAGGGGGTATCGAAGACGTAATTGCTGCCGGAGAAAAAATGTTAGCTGAAGCATAATGATACTAGAAATCATCACACCAGAAGCAAACCTCTTCCGCGGAGAAGTAAACAGCGTTAGCTTACCAGGACTTGACGGTATTTTTCAAGTTTTGAATCATCACGCGCCAATCATTTCCTCGCTCAAAACAGGTACACTTCAGTTTGAAACAAAAGGAACAGCTGAATTAATGAGCCCAAGTCTTTTGGTTTCAGGTTCAAATGTTTCAATTGAAATCAAAGGTGGCGTTGCTGAACTCAACAACAATAAACTGATTGTATTGGCTGACTAAGCCAACAACAAATAATTGTAAAAGGGAATGGTTCAACCACTCCCTTTTTTTATGACATTCTCCGAAAAGAATGCGTATTTTCGTTAGGCCTAATGAATTACAAAGACACAATAGATTTACAAAACATTCCTCAACACGTTGCATTCATCATGGATGGCAATGGTCGTTGGGCTAAAAAACAGGACCAACACCGTTTATTTGGGCATGCTGCGGGTGTTGAATCCGTAAAGGAGGTCATTAAAACTGCCAGAGAAATCGGCATTTCCTTTTTAACCATGTATGCGTTCTCTACTGAGAATTGGTCCAGGCCAAGTGAAGAAGTAGAGGGCCTGATGAATTTATTGGTAGAGGCCATCACAAACGAAGTGGATGAAATGCACCAAAACGGAGTGCGCTTGCTTACAATTGGCAATATCAAGGGCTTACCAGGAAATTGTTATGATTCTTTAGTAGCTGCCATGGAGCGCACTAAAAACAATAAGAATTTAACACTTGTTTTAGCGCTTAATTATTCTGCCAGACAAGAAATTCTTGAGGCATCTAAAAAGCTTGCAGCGCTCATTCAAAGCGGATCAATAAGTCTTGATCAGATTCAAGAACAAGATTTCTCACAACTCTTACAAACCAAAGACATCCCGGACCCTGAATTATTGATCAGAACCAGTGGAGAATGCCGTATTAGTAACTTTTTGCTTTGGCAATTGTCTTACACAGAATTATACTTTACTGAAACACATTGGCCCGATTTTCGTCGAGAAGCTTTATTAGAAGCTATTTGTGCTTACCAAAAGCGAGAAAGAAGGTTTGGCATGGTTTCAGAACAAATTAAAAATGCTTGATGAGGTTTATACTATTTTGTTTGCTTAGCGTTTTTGTCAGTTCAAATTTATGGGCTCAAACACCTAATACGCTCGGCGGTCTTACATTTGACTACGCCAATCCTCAAACTTTTGAAATCGGTCCTGTACGCGTAGTAGGCGCGGACAACTATGACCATCAGGCCATTAAACTGATTGCGGGCCTCAGAACCGGTCAAAAAATTACTTTGCCAAGTCAGCAAATTAGTAAAGCCATCCAGAATCTTTGGGCCGAAGGCTTATTTTCTGATGTAGCTATTTATGCTGAAAAAGAAGTGGCAGGTATTGTTTACCTGGTCATAGAATTGAGCCCGCGCCCGAAACTTTCTAAGTTTCGTTTTGTCGGAGTGAACAAAAGAGAAGCTGACAAGCTCAGAGAAGAAATCACGCTTTATGCTGGTAAAACGATCACAGAAAACCTGATTTTTGAGACCAAAAGCAAAATCAGAAGTTACTACCGAGACAAGGGTTTCTATTACGCTAAGGTTCAAATTGCAAGACAAACAGACACACTCATCAATAATTCTGAAATCTTTGTTATTGACATTGACAAAGGAATTAAAATCGGCATTAAAGAAATCGAGTTTGTGGGCGTGACTTCAGTTCCTATTTGGAAGCTTAAACTGGCCATGAAAGACACCAAACAAAAAGGCCCTCTGCGAATTTTCAAGCGCTCTAAATACACTGAAAGCAGCTATTCAACCGACAAGAAGGCTGTGCTGGCAAAGTTCAATGCGGAAGGCCTCAGAGATGCTTATATCGTTAAAGACAGCGTTTATATGCTCGATGACAAGAACATGAAAATTCGCATCGAAATCTCTGAAGGAGAAAAATACTATTTCGGCGACATCGAATGGATTGGTAATGCCAAATACCGCTCTAGTTTTCTCGATACGGTATTAGGAATTAAACCCGGTGACCTCTACAACAAAGACCTCTTTGCCCAAAGGCTATATGGTAATGGTGATGGTCGCGATATTTCTTCGCTTTACATGGATCGCGGTTATTTGTTCTTCCAAATTTCACCAGTTGAAACAGGGGTTAGTAACAACCGAATCAATCATCAGATCCGTATTATCGAAGGCAAAGAAGCGCACATTGGAAACGTAACCATACGCGGAAACACCAAAACCAACGACCACGTTATACTTCGTGAAATCAGAACAAAACCCGGTGACCTCTTCAATAAGGCAGATATCATGCGGACACAGCGAGAGCTTGCGCAGTTGGGCTTCTTTGACGAGCAAGGTTTTCAAGTTAACCCGAAACCAAACCCAGCTGATGGCACGGTTGACATCGAATATGTAGTTGCTGAGAAGTCAAGCGATCAGATTGAACTTTCTGGTGGTTATGGTGGCGCTGGGCCAAATACATCAGGTAGAGTAATCGGTACCTTAGGCTTGTCCTTCAATAATTTTTCTACAAAGAATTTCTTGAAAAAAGAGGCTTGGTCGCCACTTCCTGGTGGAGATGGCCAGCGTCTTTCTATCAGGGCACAGTCAACAGGGCGCTTTTATCAGGGTTATAACTTTTCGTTTACTGAACCTTGGTTAGGTGGCAAAAAGCCAAATTCCCTTACTTATTATCTATCGAATTCAGCGATTTCACAAAATGGTTTATTGCGCGCCAATAAGGATTACAGCGGAATTTCTATTACAGCTACCGGCGTTTCATTGGGGCGTCGCAAGAAATGGCCAGATGATTACTTTATTGCTTCTTACGAGCTGTTCTACAAATATTACGATGTTCAGAATTACACCTTCTTTCCTTTGTTTCAAAAAGGATACGCCAACGACATCGCATTCAAATATGTGCTTCAACGAAGTTCCGTGAGTGCCCCAATATATCCTCAGAACGGCTCCAACTTCACTTTTACTTCTACCGCAACTTTGCCATACTCTCTATTTGGCCCTGAAAAGGATTTCAGCAGTATGAGTACGCAAGAGCGCTTTAAGTACCTAGAGTATTTCAAATTGAAATTCACCGGTGAATGGTATACCCCGCTTACGCCAGATAAAAAATTGGTCTTGATGTCTCGTTTTGGTTTTGGTTACATGGGCGCTTATAACAAGCAGAAAGGTGTCAATCCGTTTGACAGATATGTAATGGGCGGAAGTGGTTTAACCGGAATGGGTGCCAATCAGTTCTTGGGGCGCGAAATCATTGCGCTCAGAGGCTATGACGACAACACCCTTTCTACACCAGGAGGAGACCCGATTGTAGCAAAATACACGTTAGAATTGCGTTACCCGATTTCTTTGAATCCGCAAGCTACGTTCTATGCGCTTTCTTTCTTGGAGGCCGGCAACACTTATCCGAGCTTTGAGAAGTTCAACCCGTTTAACGTGAAACGAACTGCTGGAGTGGGTATCCGTGTATTCTTGCCAATGTTTGGTATGCTCGGGCTTGACTACGGTTTTGGCTTCGATCAGCTCGATTCTTGGGCTGACGGTTTTGGCTCAGGTTCTGATCTAGATGTGAAGACAAAAGGCTACTATCCTAAGTTAACCTTTACAATTGGCATGAATTTAGGGGAATTGTAGCATTCACAATAAATTGGTATCTTCGTCGTTCTTAGCAGGTCTATGAAAAACTTAAAATATTTTGTGCTTTTGATACTAGTCTTCTCTTTGAGAATGGCAAGCGCACAATCCTATGCCTATATTGACTCTGATTATATTTTAGAGAATGTTCCTGAGTATGCCGAGGCCAAAGAACGCCTAGACAAAATGGCTGAGCGTTGGACCAAAGAAATCGAAGATCGCTACGCAACAATAAAAGATCTTAAAAGCAAATACGACCGCGAAGAAGTCTTGTTGCCCAAAGAAGAACGCGAAAAACGCAAAGCAGAAATTCAGAAGTTAGAACAAGAGGCCATCGATCTACAAACACAACATTTTGGTAGCAACGGAGACTACTTTCAGAAGCGCCAAGAACTCATTAAACCAATACAAGATCGCGTGTTTACAGCCATGAAAAAAGTGGCAAAACGCGAAGGCTATTCATTCGTTTTTGACAAAGCGAATCAAAGTAATTTGCTGTACGCAGAAAAAGAATTCGACATTTCCAATGAAGTGCTCGAAGAAATGGGAATCTCAAAATAAAAAACAGAAAAATGAAAAATGTATTACTCGGACTATTCGTTGTTTTAGGTTTAAACACCTTTGCACAGTCTAAAATTGCTCACGTTGACTCACAAAAGCTTTTAGATACTTTGCCATCACGCAAGTTGGCTATTAAAAAGTTAGATTCCTTGAAGGCATCAGGAATGCAAGAATTACAAGTAATGGATGCTGACTTTCAGAAAGCTTACCAAATTTACATGACTAACAAAGACAAAATGTCTGAAGTTGAGCGTCAGATTCAAGAGAGCAAATTGATGCAAAAGCAACAAATGTTAGAAGCAACTCAAGGTTCTTTGGAAGAAGGTCTTCAATTGATGAGTGAAGAACTCAATGCACCAATTCTTGACCGTGTTCAAAAATCAATTGAAATCATTGCTGAGCGCAAAAAACTGAACTATGTTATTGATGTTTCTGCTACCATGTATTCAAAAGGTGGAATAGATATCACTAATGAAGTTATTGTTGAGTTGTTGTTACTTGATGCAGCAGCTACCAAAAAATAACACTTTCAAATCATTGAAAAGGGCAGCCATCGGTTGCCCTTTTTTTGTTAGCTTTGATCTACATGAAGCGTTCCCCAATTGGTGTTTTTGACTCAGGATACGGCGGCCTAACAGTTTTGTCTGCCATTCGTGCGCAATTACCGCAATACGATTTTATTTACTTTGGTGATAATGCTAGGGCACCATACGGAAATCGCTCTTTCGATGTTGTTTATGAATTCACACTTGAGGCAGTCAATTTCCTTTTTGAACAAGGTTGTCCTTTAGTCATATTGGCTTGTAATACGGCGTCAGCAAAAGCACTGCGCACCATTCAGCAAAACGACCTCCCAAAGATTTCCCCAACTAATCGCGTACTTGGCGTGATTCGGCCAAGCACCGAAGTGCTCGGTGAACTTACGCACTCAAAACACGTTGGTATTTTAGGTACACAGGGCACAATAGTTTCGAATTCATACCCTATAGAATTGGCCAAATTTGCCCCTGATATTGAGGTCCATCAACACGCCTGCCCAATGTGGGTGCCGTTGATTGAAAACCAACAATACGAGCATCCCGCTGGTCGTCAATTCATCCAGGAAGATGTACAGCAGCTTTTAAGCACCAACCCTTCTATAGATACCATTCTGTTGGCTTGCACGCATTATCCTGTACTACAGCAGCAATTAGAAGAATTAGTCGGCCCAACTATTAAAGTCATTCCACAAGGGCCTTTAGTGGCTGAAAAACTAGCCACCTATTTAAAAATGCACCCCGAAATGGATGCTCAACTCAGTAAGAACGGAGATTTGAGTTTTTATACCTCAGAGACGCCAACTGTTTTTGACGCAAAAGCCTCCCATTTTTTTGGTTCCAAAGTAGAGGCCAAGCACCACAGTTTTTAACGCTAAATTTTTCTGCTCAAGCGCGTCATTGTGTTTTCATTGAGCAAGGCCTGTAATGATGGGTGCGTTCCGTAGTAATACACACTCCTTTTGAACTTCAACAGACTACAATTGTGTTTTTTGAGGGTTTTTGCCACCGCTTTTTCGAGCGCTTCTTTGTATTGTCCAGGGACACCGTAGGTGCTTTGGTAATAAGCTTCAAGCACGCTAATTTCCTCAACGAGCACACTCATTTGCTCAAGAGCTACATATTCTTTCGGGACTTGATTTTGATCACAAGCAAAACCAACAAAAAGGAAGATTAAACAAATCAGCTTTTTCATCTTTGGGAAAATGCAAGACGCTGGCCAACAGACCCTTCTTGAATCTGGCCATTGTTGTATACACAATTACCGTTTACGTAAGTGCTATGAATTTGATGTGCAAATTGGTGGCCTTCAAACGGAGACCAAGCACATTTGTATAGTACATTGGATTTGCTCACAACTTCGCCGGGTGCTGGTTTTACTAATACGAGATCAGCGTGATAACCTTCTCTGATAAAACCACGTTCTTTAATTCTGAATAGTGTGGCAGGTGCATGGGCCATTTTCTCGACCACTCTTTCTATTGAAATGCGTCCTTCTTTAACTTTGTCTAGCATGGCAAGCAATGCGTGTTGAACAAGAGGCCCACCTGATGGCGCAGCAGAATAGGCTTGTGATTTTTCTTCAAGTGTATGCGGCGCATGATCCGTTGCAATAACGTCAATGCGGTCATCGAGCAATGCCTTCCAAATGCCTTCGCGGTCTTGGGCAGTTTTTACCGCCGGATTCCATTTGATGAAATTTCCTTTGTCTTGATAATCGGCATCACTGAACCAAAGGTGATGTATACATGCTTCTGCTGTAATGAGCTTTTGCTCAAGCGGCAGGTTGTTGTCGAAGAGTTCAGTTTCTTTAGCGGTAGAAATGTGTAGGATGTGCAAGCGTGCTTTGTGTTTTTTTGCAAGTGCAGCCGCTTTTGAAGAAGAAAGGTAACAGGCCTCTTCACTGCGAATGAGTGGGTGGGCGCTTACAGGAATGTTGTCGCCATATTTAGCTTGAAATAAGGCAAGATTAGATTTAACTGTGTGTTCGTCTTCACAATGTGTGGCAATAAGCGCCCCCACACGCGAAAACAAGCTCTCTAGAACACTTTCTTTGTCAACCAACATATTTCCCGTAGATGAGCCCATAAAAACCTTTACGCCGCAAATTTTGGATGTATCAGTTTTCAGCACTTCTTCGAGGTTGTCATTGGATGCACCCATAAAGAATGAATAGTTGGCCAATGCTGTTTGACTCGCAATCTGATACTTGTCTTCTAATAACTCTTGAGTGAGTGCATTAGGAACGGTATTTGGCATTTCCATAAAGCTGGTAATACCACCAGCAACAGCGGCTCTAGACTCTGAATAAATATTGCCTTTGTGTGTAAGGCCAGGCTCTCTGAAATGTACTTGGTCGTCAATGCAACCCGGTAAAACATATAAGCCTTCAGCGTTGATTTCTTCAGCCTTTTCAAGCAAAGAAATATTGCTTGCAATTTTTTCAATTCTACCGTTTGCGATTAAAATATCAGCAACAAATTTTTTGCCTTCGTTAATAATGGTGCCGTTTCTGAGTATCGTTTTCATTTCCATTTCATTTTTCTCATTTCCCAAACGCCAAAAAACGCTTCTTTAAAAATGCCTTTGCTCATTTTAGATTCACCCACAATTCTATCTACAAAAGTGATTGGAATTTCTTTGACTTTAAACCCGAGTTTGAGCGCAGCATACTTCATGCAGATTTGAAAGGCATAACCTTTAAAAGGAATGCTGTCTAGCGGTATGGCTTCTAAAACCTTGGCTTGATAACACTTGAAGCCGGCTGTGGTATCTTTGATATTAATCAAGAGTATGAGGCGTACATATACGCTTGCAAAGTAACTCATTAAGATGCGCTTGAGCGGCCAATTGCTGACCCTACCACCACGAACATATCTAGAGCCAATACTTAAATCTGCACCGTTTTGGCAAGCGGCCAAGAGTCTTGGTAAGTCTTTTGGATCGTGAGAAAAATCGCAGTCCATTTCAATGATGAAAAGGTAATCTCTTTTCAAAGCCCATTTGAATCCGTGAATATAGGCCGTACCTAGGCCTAATTTTCCTGGGCGTTTTTCTAAAAAAACCTCTGGATGTCTTTCCATGAGCATCTCAATATGATGAGCGGTGCCATCCGGAGAGTTGTCGTCAATGAATAAAATATGATACCCTTGCTGTAAGCCAAGAATTGCTTGCACCATCTGAGCTACGTTGTCCTTTTCGTTATAAGTAGGAATGATAATAAGGGTGCGAGGCTGGGTCATAGTTACGGAAACGAAATTAACGAACAAAAGTGACAAAAAAAAACCGCCACAAGGACGGTTTTCTTAATTTAATCAAAAGATGCTTATGCTTCTTCCTCTTCTTCGTCGTCACCGGCGTCAGCACCTTTAACAGCACCACGAGCCATTTTAACGGCAACAACCACTGCGTTAGCAGGGTCAAGGAATTTTACTCCTGGAATTTCAATACTGCTCACACGGATCGACTGACCAATGCGAAGTTTTGTGATGTCAAGAGTAATTGCGTCAGGTAAAGCGCTTGGAAGACCAATACACTGTAATTGACGGAAAACGGTCATGAGTTTACCACCGGCCATTACACCGCGTGAAGAACCTGTAATACGAACTGGTAGTTTTACACGAACTTCTTTTGTATCATTCAATTCGTAGAAGTCTACGTGTTGGATGGTGTCTTTAGTTGGGTGTTGTTGTAACTCACGGATGATACCGACTGCTTTTTTACCTTCGATGTCAAGTGCTACTTGATAAACTTCAGGAGAAAAAACGATTTTGTCGATTTCTGTTCGCTTTACTGCGAAGTGAGTTTGCTCACCTTGACCGTAAAGCACACAAGGAACTAAGCCTGCATTACGCAAAGCCGCAGCATCCTTCTTCCCTACGTTCGCTCGGAGCGAACCGCTCAAATGTGCTGTTTTCATGTATATATTAATTTAAGAGATTACGAAATGAGAACTGATAGATTCGTTGTTGACCAAACGCTTGATGACATCGGCAAATAGATCAGCGACGGAAAGTACGCGGATTTTGCTGCTTTGTCTACTCAACGGAATGGTGTCGGTAACAATCAGTTCGGTTAATTTTGACGCTTCAATGCGCTCAAAAGCTGGACCACTCAAGACTGCGTGGGTGGTAAATGCACGGACACTTTTTGCACCTTTTTCAATGAGAAGGTCAGCAGCAGTGGTGAGTGTTCCGGCGGTATCGCACATGTCGTCAATGATCACAACATCTTTTCCGACAACGTCGCCAATGACTGTCATTTCAGCGATTTCATTGGCTTTCTTGCGGTGTTTGTGACAAAGTGCCAAACCACAATTGAGTTTTTTGGCGTAAGAATTTGCGCGTTTAGCACCTCCAGCATCTGGTGCCGCAACTACTAAGTTTTGTTGGTCTAGCGCTTCTACCTCTTGAAGAAACAAGGTAGAGGCGAAAAGGTGATCTACGGGTACTTCAAAGAAACCTTGAATTTGGTCTGCGTGGAGATCCATGGTCATGACTCGGTCTACACCGGCAGCCATAAGCATGTTAGCAACTAGTTTAGCACCAATAGCAACTCTTGGTTTGTCTTTGCGGTCTTGGCGTGCAAAACCGAAGTAAGGAATCACAGCAATGATTTTACGTGCTGAAGCGCGACGTGCTGCGTCTACTAAAAGTAATAATTCAAAAAGGTTTTCAGTAGGCGGCATCGTGGATTGAACGATGAAGACGTCTTGACCGCGCACGGTTTCTTCAAACGAAGGTTGAAATTCTCCGTCAGAAAAAACGCTTACTTTAACGTCGCCTAATGGCGTACCAAATGCTTTAGCAATTTGAGAAGCTAAGTGTTCAGAAGCTCGACCAGCAAAAATTTTAACGCCCACCTTAATTGAAATTGGATGCAAAGGTAAGGAATTAAGAAGTAATTTTGTAAACAAATGAGTGAAAAGCTGCAATATTCCTTGTTCAAACGCTTATTAAGCTATGCAAGACCCTACCGAAAATATCTAATAATTGCGGTTTCAACTACAATTCTATTAGCTGCGTTATCTCCTGCCAGACCCTATGTCATCGGCCAGATCATTGAGCGCTACCTCGTCAAAAATCAAAATGCAAATTTGCTTTTATTGGGCTCCCTGCTGGTGTTGCTCATGCTTTTATTAGAAGCTTTGTTGCAAGTTATCGGAACTTACTTCTCCAATTTGCTCGCGCAGTCGGTCATCAGAGATCTACGAAAAAAAGTCATTCAACATTTCATGCAATTACGCGTGGCCTACTTTGATAAAAACCCTGTTGGTGCTATGGTTACACGCGTGGTTTCAGATATGGAGGCCATCACCGAGGTGTTTTCTTCGGGTGTCATGGATATCGCTGCTGACTTGTTATCGTTAACTTTGATCATCCTTTTTATGTTCTTGACCAACTGGCAATTGGCACTCATGACGCTCATTCCAGTGCCCATTTTAATTTGGTCGACCCGGATTTTTGCACGCGCCATGAAGGGCAGTTTTCAGCAAGAAAGAGTTGCGGTTACCAAACTCAATACGTTTGTTCAAGAAAGACTAACGGGCATGAGCTTAGTGCAGCTTTTTAATCGCCAAAAAAATGAAGCAGATACGTTTGACCAAATCAATAAAGCGCACCGAAGCGCACACATCAAGGCTGTTTGGGCCAACTCTATTTTTTTCCCGCTAGTTGAATTACTGAGTTCCTTGTCTATTGCGTTTTTGTTGGTATGGGGAGCTATTCAGGCAAGTGGAAAATCAGACCAAGAAGTGCGCAACATGTTTGGGCAAATTTTTGCGTTTGTTTTTTGGATCAGTCAATTGTACAGGCCTATCCGTATGTTGGCTGATAAGTTTAATGTCCTTCAAAGAGGAACGGTTCGAGCTGAGCGCATTTTTGCCGTCCTTGACGAACAAACGGATATCCAAACAGACGGGAAACACACAGCAATAGACTTCAATCAAGACCTCAAATTTTCAAACGTTCAATTTGCCTACGTTGAAGGCCAACCGGTCTTAAAGCAGCTCAATCTCACGATTAAAAAAGGCGAAACAGTAGCCATCGTTGGTGCGACGGGATCTGGCAAGACAACGCTGGTCAATTTATTAGGTAGGTTCTACGAACATCAAGAGGGGCAAATCACTATTGGCGATGTTCCCATTGAAGAGATTGCGCTCCAAACATTGCGCAAGCATATTGCCATTGTTTTGCAAGATGTCTTTTTGTTTTCAGATACCATTTTTAACAATATTACCCTCGGAGACCCTTCCATTACTCTTGAACAAGTCATTGCTGCAGCAAAAGCAGTCGGGGCGCATGATTTCATTGATCAGTTGCCGCTTAAGTATGAGCAACCAATCGGCGAAAGAGGGGGCACGCTTTCTGTGGGTCAGCGACAATTGCTCGCGTTTATTCGTGCTTTTGTTTATAATCCAGAACTACTTATACTTGATGAAGCCACTTCAAGTGTCGATTCAGAAAGCGAAATGCTCATTAAGACCGCCACTGAAAAACTAACAAAAGGCCGCACCTCTATCGTTATTGCACACCGCTTATCAACGATCAGACAGGCCAATCGCATTGTGGTCATGGAAAAAGGCGTAATTATTGAGCAAGGATCACATGATGAACTTATTGCGCTCAATGCGCACTATAAAAATTTATACGATCGTCAGTACTTCAATCAGCAAGAGCCATGAAAAGACTAAAAATTGGTGGTGTACCAGAGCACTTTAATTTACCCTGGAGGCTTGCTATTGAAGAAGGTAAATTTAAGGCGGCAGGCATTGAGTTGCATTGGTCAGACATGACAGGTGGCACAGGGCAAATGATCAAAGGCTTACAGGCCGGAACTTTAGATATTGCTGTACTTTTAACGGAAGGCATAACCAGAGCTATTTTAAAAGGACTTGATGCGAAAATCATAGCCGTTTACGTAAAAACACCTTTGATTTGGGGCGTTCATGCTCCGGTTAATCAAGGAATCAATCAGCTTAATGATCTAGATGCTAGCACCTTCGCGATTTCAAGAGAAGGATCGGGCTCGCATTTGATGACTTATATTCTTGCCAAACAACAAGGCTGGGACCCAACAGCACTCAGTTTCAATGTAGTTGGAGACGTCTATGGCGGTTTATGGGCATTAAACAATGATGAAGCACAAGGTTTTCTTTGGGAGAAGTATACCACCCAACCATTTGTGGATCAGGGTAAGTGCAAGCGCATTGGCGAAGTTTTGACACCTTGGCCATGTTTCGTAATTGCGGTCCGAAATGAAGTCCTTCAGCACGAAGCAGCGCTGCTTCAAGCTATTTTGCCAATCGTTCAAAAAAGGGCTCAAGAATTAAAAAATAGTGACGATGCTGCTGAGGTCTTAGCATGGCGATATGCACTCAAAAAAGATGAGGTTACCGCATGGTTATCTAAAACCGAGTGGTCTGATCAGTTAGATGTCGATCAAAATGACATTCAAAATGTAGTTGAAACCCTACACGAACTCAATTTAGTGACCGACGAAGAACAAACAAATTGGTCTGAGAAAGTTTTGTAATGAAAGCCCTGCTGTTTTTTGTAAATGTTTGTATTGCATTTTTATCATGTGCACAACAAGGCGTTACCTTACCAACTACAGCCATCGCCCCTCAGTTTGTCGCCAATTTAAGCCCTGGAAATGAAGAGAGTTCTGGTTTGGCATTTTTCAATGATACCTTATTCTCAATAAATGACAGCGGAAATGCGCCCGCATTAAAAGCACTGAACCCGACAAATGGTCAAACCCTTCAATCATGGATTGTGGCCAATGCTCAAAATGTCGACTGGGAGGCCTTGTGTGCGTCTGCGAGTGATATATTTATCATGGATTTTGGCAATAACATGGGAAATCGCCAATTTTTTGATGTATATCAGATTCCAAGAGTCACCCTTGATTTATCAGATACTTTATTTGCGACTAAATCGACTTTTTTCTACCCCGATCAAGCTTCCGGACCTTTACCGGTAAACGCACATAATTTTGATGCAGAAGCGGCTGTTTACAAAAATGACTCACTCCATATATTTTCAAAAAATTGGCAAAATCTCTGGACAAAACACTATGTCTTACCAAGCTCTTGGCAAGACACAATTGCCGCCCAATTAGTAGACTCTTTTGAAGTAGATGGCCTCATTACTGATGCCGCTTACGATCAGAACACCGATGAACTTTATTTGCTTGGCTACAAACAATTGAGTAGCGGACTGTATAATTCCTTCATGTGGAAGTTTTGGTCTGCTCCTGTAGGATTCTTTGAAGGCACCAGAATGCGCATCGAGTTGGGTTCGGCACTTAGCTTGGGTCAGACAGAAGGTCTGTGTTTAAGCGGCCCCAACACAGGGTTTATCAGTAGTGAACAAATTAGTTCAGTCATTACAATTCCGGCAAAGCTCCACAGTTGGTCTGTTGAGGATATCATGGCAGTAGAAATAGATGCAGCTCCAGGACTTTATTTTTCTGATAATACCTTGCATTTACCTGAATCATTCAATGAAATTTTGACACTAGTCGATATCAATAGAAAAGTAGTGCTCAGAACTGAAAAAGGAAAGTCCAGTTATAATTTAGAGCGCTTGCCTCCGGGCACCTATTACTTGCTTGCCCATGATTGGCACTATAAATGGCTCAAAAATAACTAAATAGGTTTTTATATTCTTTCAAAGGACCAACTTGTTCAATGAAAGTAGGTTTTTGTTCATCTCTGGTATTTTGGTACAATTTTAGAGATAACTTAAGAGAACAAAATCGATAAGCCATGTTAGCACTAGCACAATTTGATTCTAATTTCTGGTGGGCATTAGGCGCAGTCCTTACGATTCTAGGTATTATTTTTGCCGTCTTTTTAACAGACAGAAAATAACCTACAAGAGTTTAAGTGCACGCTGAATCTCTTTATCCTGGGCATTAACTACCCGGTAATATCCATTTTCTGTAAACAGGTGGCTCGCGATTTCAGCTTTAATATTCTGGGCAATTCGTTTTTTACTATGTGCAAACTCATTAGCTTGAAACACAACATTAAATTCTTTTTGCGCAAAACGAGTAAAGGATTTCAGCAAAGCATCATTCACTTGAAATTCATTAATAAATTGATTGAGGCCCATATTGTTCGGGTGCTGATTCAAGTAATCAAATGCAAAGGCGTTAAAAGTCCCCGCCCAAAGCAATTCAGTAAGATACATTGAAGTGCCAGTTGTGTCGCCAGGCACAAAGACATCAGGCATAATACCACCGCCACCATAAACAGTCCGACCTTTTCGGGTTTTATATTTCAAAGAGTCGACAAAAATACTAGAGTCAGGCTTGAAGTATTCATCGGCATATGCGCGTTCTTCAGCTTCTTTGTAAGCTTCATAACCTTCCTTGTAGGGCCTTTGAATAGATCTGCCAGAAGGCGTGTAGTAGCGCGCAATAGTGATACGGATATTACTGCCATCGCTGAGGCGCTTGTCTTGTTGAATGAGCCCCTTACCATAAGACCTTCTGCCGACAATGGTAGCTCTGTCGTTATCTTGTAAGGCGCCTGCTAAAATTTCACTGGCTGAAGCCGATTGTGCATCTATGAGTACGACAACCTTGATGTTTTCAAGCAGGCCCCCAGCTGTTGAAGGATATTTTTTTTCAGCACTATGTAAACCTTTCGAACTTAATATGACACGCTTGGCTGGCAAAAACTCATCGGCAATTTGAATAGCGGTTTCCATGGTGCCGCCGCCGTTTCCACGAAGGTCGAGCACGAGTTTTTTCATGCCAGATTGCAACAAACGGGCTGCAGCTGCTTTAAATTCATTGGCAGTTGGCACTGAAAACTGGGCAATTTTTATATAACCCACTTCTTTGGCAATTAGATAGGAGCAATTCACCGTTTGAATCGGAATGATGCCTCTTGTGAGCGTCTTCTTTAATTTTTTCCCGTTTCGGGAAACGGTTACATTCACTCTGGTGTTAGGCGCGCCTTTTAAGCGATTCATGACTTTTTCATTGGTCATGAAGCTTCCACAAGCGGCTTTGTTGTCAATAGCTACAATGCGGTCTCCTCTTTGAAGCCCTGCTAATTGTGCTGGAGATAATTCGTTGACGTGGGTTATGCAAATGGTATCACGAAAGAGTAAAAAACGAACCCCAATCCCTCCAAATGATGCATTCGTTTGTTCGTCGAGTAGCTTGATGTCTTTAGCAGAAACGTAATTGCTATGGGGATCAAGTTTGTGGAGTAGCTCAGAAATGGTTTCTTCAAAGATTTCTTCTTTGTTGACTTTGTCTACATATTGATTATCTAGCAACTCAAAGATTTGATCTAGCTTTTGAATTTCTTTGCTGTTCACGGTATTTGACCCGAGTAATTGGGAACCCGCCCATAGCCCAATGGCAGCAATAAAAGTGAGCAGCGCAGGCAGCCAATATAAGGGTTTAGGACCTTCCTCAGACATCGTCTATATTTTCAATTTGTTGAACTTGCAGGCCTGCAGATTTTAAAAACTCTATACCAGAAACATCTTTATAGGCTTCTTGGAAGACCAAACGGGTAATGCCAGATTGCAATACCAATTTACTGCAGTCTTTACATGGCGAATGTGTAAGATACAAGGTAGCGTCTTTACAATTATTGGTAGATCTGGCGACTTTTAGAATGGCATTTGCTTCGGCGTGTAAGACGTACCAATGTGTTTGGTTGTTTTCGTCTTCGCAACAGTTGTCAAAGCCTGCTGGGGTACCGTTGTAACCGTCAGAAATAATGATAGCGTCTTTAACGATAATTGCCCCGACTTGTTTGCGCTGGCAATGAGAAAGCCTTGCCCAACTTGCGGCTAGGCGTAAGTAAGCTTTGTCGTAGCGATGTTGTTTGCTTTCTTGATTATCCTCCATGTCTGATGTGTCCACCTAAATAACCGGTAAATGCGAAAAGGATAAATGCAATGATGCCTACGATCATGACAAATAATTGGATTTGCTTCGCTTTTTCCCACTTGGCTTGTTGCGACCACAGCCCTAGTAGCGCTGCAGCTGTTAGCAAAAAGATAAAGATGAGTGTGTTTTCAGCCATTTCCTCGTGCAAGTGAATGAGGTTATGTGATATTCCTGGTAGTTCTTCAATGTGTTCTTCAGCAGCCTCTCCGGTGAAATACGCGATGAAACCACCAATACCGCTAATAACCATTAAGAAATAAGCACTGAAGGCAGTTTGTAAGGAAGGCTTGAAATAGCCAATAAAAAGTAGTAAAACACCAAATAAAGACCCTAAAATAGGTAGGTGATTGCTGAGAAGGTGTAGGTAAGCTAAGCTCATAGCGATTGATTTTAGATTAAAGTTAACTAAAAATCAGTGAGCGTAGTATGGAGAGATCATGAAATAAACAATGACACCGGTTACAGCGACATACAACCAAATA
The DNA here is from genome assembly GCA_041158525.1 of Bacteroidota bacterium. Lineage (GTDB taxonomy): Bacteria > Bacteroidota > Bacteroidia > Flavobacteriales_D > Crocinitomicaceae > UBA952. The sequence continues at coordinate 41,162 of JBEBBE010000069.1, forward strand.
GGAAAAGCAAATTTTGCCCATTTTTTGTGTTTTTGGTAGTTCCCTTCCCAAGCGTGCAAATAGGTAAACAGTACTACAGGAATAACCGCGACACTCAGAAAGATATGCGATAAAAGCAAAATGATATATGCCAATCGGGTAGAAGCTACTGCAGATTTTTCAATTTCATCCAATTGACCATTCGCATCTAAATCACCATAGACTGTAGAATCTGAAGTCATGTGGTATGCTACGTAACACAGTAAAAATAAAACACTCAAAACAAGCGCTATTTGAATGGTTTTTTGATGGAGCTGTACGTTCCCTTGCTTAATAAATCTTAAGGCCATAATGAGCAAGGCAGCTGTTGCTGCATTGATTCCTGCATAAATTGGGGGCAAGAACGAAAAGTCAACGCCTTCAATTTTGATGGCAAAAAGAGCTGCCACAGCAATAGGAATGACAATAGAAATGGCAATTATCCATTTTCTGAGCCCTGAGTTATTCTTTGGTGTAATAGTATTCATCTTGAAATAGTTGTTTAGCTTCTTTGATTAATCTTTGGTATTCTTTGGTATTGACGCTGAGGTCAGGTTGCACCACTTCGTAAACGCCACGCACCTGTCCTTTTTTATCGACGAGTGTAAAAGCGCCAGAATGTGCGTAGCCGCCAAGTGCTTCATCTTCTCGACCTGCAAAAATAAGAAAGTGTTCAATGCCAAGTTGGTGCGTAAAAGCTTCATTTCCGCTTAAAAATGCCCAGTTTTTATTTTGAATGCCTAGTTTTTGTTTGTGGGCTTTCAAGACACTTGGTGTATCGTGTTTTGGATCTATGGTAAATGACAAGAACTGCAGGTCTTTTGAATAGCGCTGTAGGGCTTTTTCAACGTTTTTAAGCTGCGTATTCATAATTGGGCAAATAGAAGGGCAGGTAGCAAAGAAAAACTCTGTAATCCAAACTTTATTTTTGAAAGTCGCTTTATTGACAATTATGGAATCTTCGTTGAAGAATTGGAAATCCGGAATGGTTTGGTAAATGGTATCAATGATTTGTTTGCCATCTTTGAGGCTGTAGTTGAGGTCGTAGTTACCTAGAATAGGAAGTGCTTTGACGGGCTCTTCATGACACGAGCTGAATAAGGTCAATGAACAGCAAAAAAGGAAAAGAAAACTAACGTTTTGCGCGAGCTTTGTCATATTGTTTCATGAGAAGACCAAGGTGTTCTTTCATTGTTCGAATCATGCCTTCTGTGTGACCATTCAAAACCATTCTGAGGTGGTTTTTTTTGTCGAGTAACATGATCAGTTCATTATAAGAAACACCGCCAAAGTATTTTTTATCTCTAACAATAAGATCTACGCCATTGTTCTTGTGGTTGAAAAAGTCTTTGGGATCTGCAATGACAAGCTGCCAAAGCTCAGGATCATAACCTTCTACAGTGCTACGCAACATATCTCGGATATCCAAGAGCTCCTTTTCAGAAACGGGATTTCCAAGAGAATCAACCACAATCGAGAGCATGCGCACTTGTTTGAGCTTTTTTCGTTTGTTGGTGCGTAAATCTTTGTAAATCTTTTGGGTCAGAGGGAAAAAAGCTAGACCACAATCATAAGGGCAGGTGGTTTGCAAGGTGTTGATTAGGACCACCTGATTTTGGTAATCTTTGAGATTTTTTTCTTGCTTGCCCAGATGGTTATAAACAGTAAAGGTTGGTGCTTCCACCAACCCGTAATCTGCTAATTCTTTGAAACGGTGGTCACAACCACGCGTTGCCATGAAAATGAGAAAAAGCGCTGGGCCAAAAACTAAAGACAGTGCAAGTATAGATCTGCCTTTGCTACGGCTCGGGGCTTTATCTTCCATAATTAAGGAAACATTTTATCCCAAATTGCTCCTACTGCTGTACCTTCCCAAAGGGCGATAAAGACGAGGTAAAGAGCAAAAATAAAATAAGGAATAAGAATGACGTTACGTAAGTATTTGCGTTCGTCACCGAGGTGCATAAATACCATCACGATGTAGCCTGCTTTCAAAAGGGTAAGCAAGATGAAGATGATTTTTACGGTAGTCCACCAATCTGAAGATTGTTTAATGCTTGCACCGATGAAAACTTCTACAACAGTAATGATTGTAAGAAGTAGGGTTACTTTGTAAATTTTTTGACGAATGCTCTTTCCTGTAGCTTCGTCGTGATGTCCGTGTAAGGAGTATTCAATTAAGTCGTCTCTTTCCATGATCTGCTAAGCTTTGGAGAATTACAATAAATAGAAGAAGGTAAATACAAAGACCCAAACAAGGTCTACGAAGTGCCAATAAAGACCGGTTTTTTCAACCATTTCGTAGTGTCCGCGTTTGTGGTAAGTACCAGATAGTACGCCAAGTAAAATGATGATGTTAATGATGACACCAGAGAACACGTGGAAACCGTGGAAACCAGTAATAAAGAAGAAGAACTGAGCATATTGCTGTGGACCATATTCATTTTGCTTCATGTTAGCTCCGTAAACAACTCGGTTTTCTTCACCTGAATAAAGTGCTTCGTAATAAAGTTTTTCAGCTTGTTTGCCTTCGATTTCTTTGCCACCAACTTTGTAAGTTTTGCCACTTTTTTTGATGATCAATTTCATGTCGTGATCATGGGCTTTGTTGATTTTAGCCACAGAACCATCTGCTAAATGAATTTTACCAGCTTCTAAGTGACCATTTTCTGCGGCATGTTGAAATTGGTGCATCAAATCTTCTTTGATAATAGCGCCAACTTTGTGTTTTTTACCAGCCTCAAGAACTTGGAAACTTTCAAGTTCGCCAAAATGACCTTTTACAATGGCTACAGAACCATCTGCTAATTCAATTTTACCGAACTCAGAACCATGGATAAAGTGAGACCATTCCCAAGCTTGTGAGCCTAAGAAGAAGAAACCACCGATTACGGTAGCAATCATCCATTTAGTAACACCTTTGCGGTCCATGCGGTGTCCTGCTTCTACGGCTAAAACCATAGTTACAGAAGAAACGATAAGAATAAAAGTCATGAGGGCCACATATAGTAGTGGGTAGCCATGACCTAAGAAAGGCATTGAATTAAAGGTTTCTTCACCGATTGGCCAAGCGTCTTGTGCATCATGACGTGTGAAACCATAGGCAATTAATAAGCCACTAAATGTAAGTGCGTCCGACACAAGGAAGAACCACATCATCAATTTACCATAACTTGTTTGGAAAGGAGATTCTTTTCCTCCCCACAGTGTTTTGGCGTCTAATTGTGCAGAATGTCCGGCCATTTTATAGAGAAATTTTTGTGCAAGTTTAGTGAATAAAAATCAAAAACACGAGTAAATAGAGCCATAATAGCCCTAAAAAATGCCAGAAGATACTGCTTAGGCGAAGCGATAGGTTGTTTTGTGATGAGAATTTGCCTGAAAATGAAGCAATTGCAACTTTTAGTAAATAAAGTAGTGCGATGATCACGTGTAGCAAATGCACAAAAGTGATGAGATACAAATAAGAAGATGCTGAATCAGCTGATTGCATCGCGCTCAGCATAAGGTGTGGCTTTAAGACAGTGCCGTTGTATTTTAATTGTCGGTTTTCGTATTGAAGTTCTTTACCAGCGTAATAAATCGTGAAATCTTTGCCGTATTGTCCTCGGGCAAAGAAATCGCCGCGTTTGTCACGGATATTGAGTGCGAGCTCACTTAATCGCAATTCATCTGTATAAGTAAATTGGGTGCTGTCATTGGCAAAAAGTTTGCCCGATTTATAAAGAACCGGACTACCGTTGTAATAGAGCTCAATTTTTTGATTGGGTTGTTGAAGACGCAAAGAAACCAAACGTTTTGAGTTCTCAAATTGCTTAAAGAAACCTTGTACTTCTTTGAAGTCTTGGTCATTCATTGGTTTGCCATTGATGAGGAATTCGTTCCCATCGACAGCAACTAATTGGCCTTTATATTTGACTTCGTAATAATCTCCGTAGCGGCCATTAGTAACAAGAATATCATTAACAGGATTGATTCCTTGTTGAACAAGTTGTTTGTACCCTTGAAACTGGAAATAAATGAAGCCGAGCCCAAAAATGAGCGTAGAAGCCATGCCGAGTTTGATTTGTCCTTGACGGTCTTTTTTGGCGCTTTGAATAGCGAACCAAAAGGTCAAACTACTCAAGGCAATAAAAAGGGTGCTGAGGTAAAACCCCGTAGGCATAGTGTATTTGAGCCAAAAGGATTTCCCCATGGATACATAATATCCGGAGGTGAGGCCCGCAAATAGCATTACAATACTGAAGATCCCGACGTAGACGAGATTTTTCTTCATTTTCTCTTTAACTTCTGGTTTCAGGTCATTATTCATGGCAGTTTATTTAAAATTTCAATAAAATTATCAGTGCGATCAAACACATAAATGAATTGGATGATCGGTAAATAAACAAATGAAGCGAACATGAGTTTACGCGCATCGGCAGTTTCACAGCTGTGAAATAATTTATAGGACAAATAAAAGAACCAAATACCTAATAAACTCGCGCTGATTAGCGTGAAAACGCCGGTCCAGCCGAGCAACCAAGGCATGAGGCTAAACGGAATGAGCGCAAGTGAGTAAGCCATGATTTGGAAGCCAGAAGCTTTACTTTTTCCTTCTTTTGAGGGCAACAAAGAAAATCCAGCCTTTTTGTAGTCGTCATAGAGCACCCAAGCGATGGCCCAGAAATGCGGAAACTGCCATGTAAACTGAACAAAGAAGAGGACACCAGGAATAAAACCAAAGGCATCGGTTGCAGCAATAGCACCTAGAAATGGAGGAATAGCTCCGGGAAAGGCCCCTACAAAAACAGCCCAAGGAGTAATTTGCTTGAGTGGTGTGTAGACAAATACATAACTCAGAAATGCAAGTAAACCGAGTACAGCACTTTTTATATTGATGAGCCACAGTAAATAGGTGCCTATGAATAGAAATATGATGACAATTATATAAGCTTCTCTAAGTGACATTTCACCAGTTGGCAAAGGCCTTCTGTTGGTGCGGTTCATGATTTTATCGAGGTTGCGTTCCCAGATTTGATTGGCGCCATTGGAGGCTCCGGTAACTAGCGTACCACCAAGCATGAGGTAGGTTATTTCGGTGAGGTCTTTGCCTCCTGCGAATAAATACCCGGTAAGCGCTGATAAGATCACTAAGAAAGACAAACGGAACTTGGTAAATACCAAGTAAGTTTTGAATTTTGACGGCTTTTTTAGTGGCGTTTCAGACATTGCTACAAAATTACGGAATCAGAAGCAAAGGGTTCGAATTATTCTTGGTAATATTCATTTTTAATGAAGTATTCAAGAAGTGCTTCTTTTAGTAAATGCTGTTGTTGTTGGTGGTTCAGCGATGGAAGTTGCTGATTGAGTTTAAAATGTGGCCATAAGTCGGCATCTCTTCCTTCAAAGGTATAATAGCCATAGGGCTCTAGGAGTGTGCAAATTGCAATATGCATTAACTCCATTTTTTGTTGTTTAGAAAACGTTTGGTGCCCCATCCCTAATTCATTAACACCTACTAGAAATAAAAAGGCAGACATATCCATTCCTGGGCCGAAGTCTTTTTCTAGGTGTTTTTGAAGTTTTTGAAAGCGCAATTCAATGTCGTGATCCATGTTACAAAAATAACGATAGCTTGCCGATTATTGGGCACAAAAAAAGGGGTTCCTTTTGAGAACCCCTCCTTTTCATCAATCAACTTCTTATTTCTTCACAAATTGCTTAGCGCTGTTACCAGCAGCTGTAGTAATTTGGATAGTGTAAACACCTGCTTTAAGGCTATCTACATTGATTTCTTGAGTAAGACCGTTGCCAGCAATTGTTGCAACTACTTTACCTGTAAGGTCAAGGATGCGGATGCTTTGCATAGCGTCAGTAGCTTTGATAGTCATGATGCTGTTTACCGGGTTAGGGTAGATAGAAACTGTGTTGTTCAATTCTTCTACACCAGCCAAGCAGTCAGAGCAGCTTTCCCAACAAACTTCAGGAATTGTAGCTGCAGCCGTAACTGTGTAAGCACGGTTTGTGAAACCACCGTTAGTTACAGTACAAGATTCACCGCCAACAAATTGTTCAGAAACATTCCATCCGTCTACAGTGAATTTGTATTCGATATTTCCTGCAGCAATTGGAGCAGTTACTTCCCATACGTTGTCGTTGTTAGCATCTGTCATTGGAGTACAAGTACCACACCAACCGTTAAAAGTACCATTCAAGAAAACACCAGCTGCAGTAGAACCACCGCCTGTTACGTAATCATTCATGTCTACTTTGAAAGTGATGTCGTTAGTACATACATCGCAGCTTGCGAAACATACATTTGGCAGGTTGATATCGCCAGCAACAACGTGGTAACGGTTATTGAAACCGTCGTTAATTGGGTCGATACAAGTTTCAGTTCCATCGAATTCTTCTTGTGCGTTCCAACCATCGATTGTGAATTTGTATTCGATAGCACCTGGAGCTAATGGAAGCGTTACTTCCCAGTTACCGTTACCCATGTCTGTCATTGGGTTACAAGTACCACACCAGTTATTAAATGAACCGTTAACAAATACACCACCAGTTAATGAACCTGTGTATTGTGACATATCTACACGGAATTTTACTTGGTAATCTTGAACAGCAAGTGGAACAGTTCTGTTGTAAACAAAACGCCACCATCCCGGACCAAAGTTGATATCCAATGTCATGGTGTTTCCGCCGTTTGAGATTGCCGCGTTGTACGTAATAGAACTTGCAGCAGCAGCAGGGCTTCCGATTTCAGCACCGTTAATTACTTTAGCTAAACCGAGGTGAGCACCCAAACCGTTTACGGTAAGTGTTCCGGCTGTAGCATCATAAGCATAAGTAGCAGCACCACCAACGTGCGGAGCTACAGGAGCACCACATGCGTCTGGTGAAACACCTTGCCATCCTTCAAGCCAAGTAGCGCCATCCATATAATGAGTCATGGTTCCGTTAGCTTCGAATTTAATTGAGTCGTCAAAAAGACAAGCACGTGTGGTGACATCACCAGCACCGTTAGACCACCAGCTGATATCGCCAAGGTTAGGACCAACACCGAGTGCACCCGCTTGTGGAGCGAGTTTCCATGTTCCTTCTACCTGAGCGGTAAGGCTTAAAACTGGTGCAAAAAGCAAAAAGTACAGTTTTTTCATGTTGTTAAATTTTAAGGGTTTTAGGGTTTCTAATTTAGAAAGTTTGCGTTAAATATAGTAAAAAATACAATAAGCAAGAAAAATCAGGGGTAATGCGCTAATAATCAATCGAAATTAATGTCGTTCTCTAGTTCAAAAACGAGTTTTTCTTCGCCACAACTTATTTCAAATGTGCCTTTTTCAGCGCGCCATTTGCCATCAATGGCAATTCGTTTAAGTGAATTTGCATCAAATTTAAAGTAAAGCGTTTTGTTTTCACCTGGTTTTAAGGCTGTTTTCGTAAATCCGATGAGTCTTTTCCCTTCGGGGCTTGTACTGGCATAAAGATCACTTAGATAAACCGGGACAAGTGTTTTAACCTCTTTTTGGTTCGGGTTACTAACCGTTACTGAAATCGTAAAGCTTCCGTCTTTTTCATTCTTACTTTCAAATTTTGCTTTTCCGATTTGTGCATTGTTGTATGACAAACCAAAGCCAAAGTCCCATTGTGGGTTGTAGGCCGAAAAATCTCCAGATTTAGAGCGGTCTACGCTGCGCGGGTGGTCATAGAATTCAATCACGCCGTCGTACCGAGGATATGTATATGGCAAGTGTCCACTGAAGTCTTCTTTACCAGAAAAAAGTTCAGCTATAGCAATTCCACCTTGATCTCCTGGCAAATAAGCTTGTACAATGGCATCGCAAAGAGGCTCGATATCGTGAATAATTCTTGGTCTGGCTTCAAGTAAAACAAGCACTACTTTTTTGTTGGCAGCTTTTGCTAAGCGCACTAATTCTTTTTGTTTGTCGTCGAGTTGTAAACTGCGAATGTCACCAGGTTTTTCAGTGGATGGCAATTCACCCACACAAATGACGATGACGTCATTTTTCTTGAGTGCTTTTTTGTAGGCAGCGATATCGAGGAACCTTGAAGCCTCAAAGTCTTTTTCCATATAAAGTTCTACGCCCTGAATATGAGAAATTGTACTAGCAGGAAATACTTGAGTAAGCGCTTTGTATATTGTTAAAGCTCCTTTTGTATTGTAATTTGTGTCGAGGCCTTGCCAAGTGTGTGTCCAGGCACCATTGAGCATATTTAGGCTGTTGGCACCAGGGCCGGCTACTAAAATGCGTTGGCCCGAGGTCAATGGAAGTGCAGCATTGTTATTCTTCAATAATGTAATAGATTCTAAGGCTGCGGTTTTTGCCGCTTTTTTGAAGTCTTCACCACCAAAGAGTGTGTATTCGTCTAGGTTTGGAACAGGATTACCGAAAAGTCCAAGTTGTTTTTTGACATATAGTATTCTTCGAACAGCGTCGTCGAGACGGGTCATGCTGATTCGGCCACTTTTAACCGCTGCAACCATATCTTGACAATAGGTTTTGTACTGTGGATTTGATGGAACCATACTCATGTCTACTCCGGCATTGAAGGCCTGAATAGCAGCTTCAGCTAAAGATGGGGCTGTACGGTGTACAGTATGTAACATAATGAAGTCTTCCCAATCTGAAACTACAAAGCCCTTGAAACCCCAATCTTGTTTGAGTGTTTTGGTTAAAAGCTGGTAGTTACTGTGTCCGGGAATACCGTTTACAACACCTGAATTGATCATGAGCGTTAGTGCCCCTTGTGCCACCGCTTCTTTGAAGGCAGGGAAATAAAGCTCTTGCATGTATTTTTCAGGAATCCAGGCTGGTGTGCGGTCGCGGCCACTAAAACTTGCGCTGTAACCAACAAAATGCTTGAGACATGCTGCTACATGAAAATTGTCCACTTCTTTTGTAGATCCTTGATAACCTTTTACAAGTGCAGCTCCCATTTGGGTACAGAGGTAAGGATCTTCTCCGAGTGTTTCAAAATGACGCGACCAAAGTGGTTGACGTCCTAAATCAAGTACCGGAGAAAAATTCCAAGGAATACCTGAAGCACGACACTCATAGGCAGTTACTTGGCCCATTTGCTCAGCTAAAGCCGGATTCCAGGTTGCAGCCAAACCAATTTCTTGCGGAAAAAGTGTTCCTCCGATGGTATAATTGACACCATGAATTGCATCTATGCCATAAAGAATTGGAATGTTTGTTTCTTTTTTGAGGTAAGGAAGATGAACAGCACTCATGATGGAAGTCCATTCATCGCGGCTCAAGGTATGTGCCCCGACATTCAAAATGGATCCTACATGAAAAGTATTTATAGCTGCATCAAGCTTCTTTGGATCAATTTGTACCGGATTCAGCGCTTGCCCTTTTTCATCTGTTTGGTAAATGGCATCAAGCGTAATTTGACAGGTTTGCCCAACTTTTTGCTCAATAGACATATTGGCAATCAGGGTTTCAATATCCTGATCTGTGGGGTTGGTAAAATAGAGTTGCTCAGCACTCTTAAATCCAAATAGGATGACAAGTACTAAAAGAGAAGACAATACTTTCATGTGATTTTTATTGGAAGACGCGAACGTAATCTACAAACATTTTTTGTGGGAAAGTGGTGGTAGCATCTGGTGATCCTGGCCAGTTTCCTCCTACTGCAACATTCAAAATTATGAAGAACTTCTCACGGAATTCACTCATTTCGGCAGGGCTAGTATTAATGCTGTGATATTCTACGTTATCGACTAACCAGTGAATAGAAGAAGCATCCCAAACGATGGAAAATACGTGGAAGTTATCGGCAAATTTTCCTGAAGTAAGGCTTTTACTGCCGCCATATTGTGCGTGTGAACCGTTGTCGCTCCAGTGGACGGTTCCGTGAACAGTGCGGTCATTAGCTCCAGCACCACCAATGAGTTCCATGATATCAATTTCCCCACAAGCTGGCCATCCGGCAGTTGTAATGTTGTCTCCGAGCATCCAAATGGCTGGCCAAATTCCCTGACCGTAAGGAAGCGCAGCACGCACATCGATGCGCCCATATTTCCATGATTTTAAGCCTTGCGTTTTGACTCTGCTCGAAGTGTAATTAGAAGTATTAAACGTTTCGCTTTTAGCAGTTATAGTGAGTAAACCATCGGCAACTACGGCATTATCTTGCTTGTAATACTGAAGTTCGTTGTTCCCCCATCCCCAACTTCCTGTTCCGAGGTCGTAGGTCCAGTCACTAGAAAGACTGCTTCCATTAAATTCATCGCTCCAGGCAAGCGTATATCCAGGATAACTCAATGGGCTGATGTACCCGGAGTTTGGTGCGCCTGAGCTTCCTGTACTGATCTCAATCAAGACTTCTTCATTGAGTTCAATGAAATCATTTTGCATCACATGTGCACGTGTACGAATCTTGTAGGTACCGCTGGTATTGAAAATATGTGTGGCTTCGCCATCTTTACTTTCTACGGTGATGGTATCATTGACATCGAAGAACGTAATCGTGAAAAAATTCGTGCTATCAGCAGTAGCCTGCACATGGACCTCACCATTTGTGATGGTCAATTGCGTTTGTAAATTACTTGGTTTACCAGCAGGTTTTACAACATCAGGCTGACACGCCATCAAGGCAATGCTTAAAATGGTAAATAAGATCATTTTCATAGTTTGAAATTTAAGAAGGCGCTTATAATTTAAGGCAGGGCTTTTAACTTAAGATACCACTTTAGACCACCAGCATGATGTCCGTATTGTAAGTTCAGAGTAGAATCTGTAGAGCTGATGATTTTATAAACGCGAGGACCAGTGAAAAAACCAAGGAAGGCATTTCCAGAAATGGTAATTGTTGTTTCAGTGCCTTCGGTTAATAACCAACTTTCATTTAATTGATCTGCAAAAGGCGCTGTGTAGTCAGCTAAGTTTTGAAAAGAACCTGGAAACGATGCGGCTAATGAATTGTGCACGTAGACATCTCCATTAGTAATCATATCAAATTTAAATGCATTTAGGTAAAATTTATATTGGTCATCGTAGAGCCCACAACCTGGCTTTTCATTGGCTCCGGCAGCCCACCATTCTGGAATTGGCCCAAGCGCGCTTTCTGGGTCAGGACCAACTCCCATGTGCCCCGATGCTGCTGAATCAACGACCCAAATTCTGTACCCAGGGCCATTTACACCGCCTGTAAGCAATGTGTAGTAAGGGTTGTTTAACAGCGTAAAATCATCGTTGGCAATGGTGACAACCTGACTTGAGCTGCGGCTGCCGCCTTTAGCAAAAACAGTGAGTTTAATCGTGTAGGTACCGGCATACGGATAAGTTGCCGTTACGTTTGGACCTTGTGCTTTAGTGCCATTACCAAAATCCCATACGCATTGAATGTTAGGGTTATTGGCACTGAGTTCAATCACATTGACATTTGCTGCTGACGGAGCCATCGTAAACTCGGCGTCTGCTGCACTTGGCGGATCACCAAGTGTAGGTTCATATTTTTGACATGCGGCTAAACCTAGCGCTATTGTCAGGATGCTTAAGAATAAATTTTTCATGGCTTTTAATTGCTAAAGATTAATAACCTGGGTTTTGGCTCCATGTTCCTCCGGCTAAATCAATTTCTACCTGCGGAATAGGGAATACCTCATGTTTACCAACAACAAATCCAGGGATATATTGTGCGGCCTGACCCGTACGAACGAGGTCAAAAAAGCGCAAGCCTTCTCCGGAAAGCTCTAGGCGTCTTTCATTGTAAACTTTTTCAATGCTGTTTACAGAGGCTCCTGGGATACCTGCGCGCTGACGGATTTGATTCACTAAAGCCGTGGCTCTGCTTGGATTTCCGAGTTGATAATGCGCTTCTGCAGCCATGAGTAAAACATCGGCATAACGCAAAACACGGTAGTTTACAGGGCTTGTGAGGTCGTTGTCAGGCAAGCCAATTTCACCTTGTTTTTTAATGTATTTGTTGTTGTAGTAACCTGTATGGCCACCCGCACCAATTGCATAGGTGATTGATGCTGGATTTGGTTGAGCAGCAATAAATGCTTCGATATCAAGAACGGTTGCTGCTCTGCGCGGGTCAATTGGTGAGAATGCTGCATAAAGTTCTGGTGTTGGCAAGTTATAAGAGTTACCATCGCCATAGACAGGGCCGGTGTATTGTCTGATTCCTTGGAAACCAACGGCTGCATTTCCTTCTAAGCAAATAAGACAGCCATAACTACCACCTTCAAGACCAGTATATTCAACATCAAAGATGGTTTCGCTGTTGTTTTCAGCAGCTACGCTAAATAATTGGCTGTAGTCTGGGTAGAGGCTATATTGTCCTGAATCAATGATTTCATCAAAAATAGCAGCAGCTTCGGTGAATTTATTTTGGTACAAATAAACTTTTCCGAGTAGCGCTTTAGCTGCACCGCGAGTTGCTCTTCCTTTTTGCGCGGCAACCGGAGTTAACACAGCAGCAGCAGCAATTAAATCTGCTTCGATTTGGGCATAAACTTCGGCTTTCGGAGCGCGTGGAATAGATCTTGCTTCTTCAATACCGATGCGCTTGTCAATGATGAGCGGAACGTCACCAAAGTATTTCACAAGTTCAAAATAGTAATAAGCACGCAAGAATTTCGCCTCAGCAAGGATATGTGCTTTTCTAGGGAAATCTATGTTGTCTTTGTGCTCAAGAATGTAGTTGGCACGCGTAATACCCGTGTAGTTCCATCTGAGTACATTGCGCAACTCCACATTGACGCCACCATGAGTCATGTTATCGATGTCGTGCAGACCTTTGCTATCATTGACACTTTCACCACCAGCAATGGCGTTGTCAGAAGCAATTTCGCCAATCCAGAGTGTTAAGAAAGAACTTTGGAGTAGGTCATAAGCGCCGACAAGTGCACGCTCGTAATCTTCAGGGGTTTGGAAGAAGTTTTCTGCATCTTGCGCATAAGGCGGATCAACAGACAAGAATTTTTCACAAGATGGCAACACAGCTAGGGTTGCAATTGTAGCTAAAGTAAAAATCAGTTTTTTCATGACGTTCAGCTTAAAATTTGATTTGAATACCACTCATGATGGAGCGGGCTTGCGGATACATACCGTAGTCAACACCTGCTGACAACACATTTGAAGAGCCAAGATCTGGATCAAAGCCCATATAGCGCGTCAAGGTGAGCAAGTTATTAGCCGCGACATAAATTCTTAAGGTCTCCACATGGATTTTTCTTGCTGCGCTTGCAGGAAGGGTATAACCCAATTGGACATTGCGGAGTCTTACAAAAGAACCGTCTTCTACATAGTAAGAAGAGAAGAGGTTATTGTTTGTAGCGCCAGTAGTTAGACGAGGATGCTCGTTTGTTGAACCCGGGCCTGTCCAGCGGTCAATTACGTAAGCCAATTGGTTGGCATATGGCTGCTGGCGCTCGTAGTTGCGGATAATTTCTTGACCAATTGCTGAATAAACATTTCCTGAAAGGTCGAAGCTTTTGATTTTGAAGTTGAAAGCAAAGCCCATTGTGAAGTCAGGAATGGCTGAGCCAAGATACGTTTTGTCAGAATCATCTGAGAAATTGATCTTGCCATCGCCGTTTTGATCCACAAAGATGAGGTCTCCTGGTTGAGCACCTTCTTGAACAACGGCAGCGTTGTCAATTTCTTCTTGCGTTTGGTAAACACCCGCAGTTTCGTAACCGAAGAAGTAGCCAATTTCATAGCCAGCTTGGAAGCGTGTTGCAACATCACCACCAACGCTAAAACTAGCTCCCGGAATGTATTCTACACCCGTTGGTACGCTCACGACTTGGTTATTGATAGAAGTAAAGTTGAAGCTGAGGTTAGTTTGTAAAAGGTTTTTAGCATCTGACTTGTAAGCTACTTCAAATTCCCATCCTTTGTTAGAAACGTCACCTGCATTGATAATTGGCGGGTAGCCACCTGGTCCGTAAGAGCCTAAAAGTGCAGAAACATCTGGTTGAAATAATAAATCAAACGTGTTCTTGACGAAGTAGTTTGTTGTGAAGTTGAGCACCTTTAACCAAGTAAGATCAACACCAACATTGAATTGACGCGTTGTTTCCCACTTTAAATCTGGGTTGGCTGGTCGGCCGATCGCAATACCTTGGGTAATAAGGTCATTGAAAACATAAACCCCTTCACCGTTAAGCAAAGCGCGGTAAGCAAAGTTTGGAATTTGGTCGTTTCCGGAAACACCATAACTCATGCGGAGTTTCAAGAAATCGATGCTTTTGCTCTTGAAGAACGCTTCGTCTGAGATGAGCCATGCACCTGAAACCGTTGGGAAGATACCATAACGGCTATTTGGGCCAAATTTGCTTGATCCATCACGGCGTAAAATCCCTGAAATCAAGTATTTTTCTTTGAATGCGTATTCACCTCTCAAGAAACCAGAAACAAGTCTTTCGGTAAATTCCCAAGAGTTGGTATTGTTTAGAAATCCGCCTTGTGCTGTGTTGGCAGAAATATCTGCATAGGCAAGTGAGTTATTCGGAATACCGAAAGCTACACCACTCAAAGACTCTCCGTCTCTTTTAAATACAGAAGCACCGAGTGTTCCTTTGACAGTATGATCCTCTCCAAAAGTTTTGTTATAATTCAAGAATGCTTCGTAGTTCAGATCAAGGAAAGTCGAACGCTCTTCATATACAGCGGCTCCACGGTCGATAAAAACGCTGTCTGCAATTTCCACCTGTGGTGACTCTAAGTCTGCATTAGCAGCGGTGTTAGCGTATTTACCATCGCCGTACCAAACTAGCGGAGAAAATACTTTGGCATCGACCATTGCATAATTGTAGTTGAAACGATTGGTCAATGATAAATGCTCGTTGAATTCATAGATAAACTCTTCTTTTCCAACGAATTTATTGGCCGTACTCCAGTTGTATTGATTCTGAATTTGGGCAATAGGGTTGATGATGTCACTCACTTCTTCCATGTAAGAGAAAGTGTTTGGCCCACTGTAAACGGGTTCGTTCGGGAAGGCATTAATGGTATTGTAAAGCACAGACCCGATACCGTTTTCTGGCAATGTACTGCGCATGTCTGATGAAAACAGAAGCACTGAATTGAGTTTGAGTTTGTCAGACATATCTGTGCTAAAATTCATACGAGCATTGTAACGACCGAAATTAGATTTATCGCCACCCACAATTCCATCTTGGTTGAAATAACCCAATCCAATCGAATAACGTGTATTTAGTGTGCCCCCGTTTAATGAAAGGTTATGACTTTGAACAGGTGCCTTGCTGAAAACAGAGTCTTGCCAATTAGTGCCAGTTCCGAGGCTGGTATTAGAAAAAGGCATGGCCTGACCTCCAAATGCGAAGGCTTCATTTTTAATCACTGCATATTCTTCAGCAGTCAATAAATCTAGGCGGCGAGCAGTTTGTTGCATCCCGTAATAGCCGTTGTATTCAATACTCGGCTTGCGATTTATAGCGCCATTTTTCGTTTCAACAATGATGACACCATTTGCTGCGCGCACTCCGTAGATACCGGCAGTAGCATCTTTCAAAACGTTTATGGACTTGATATCCGCAGGGTTTAATGCATTTAATCCTTCTGAATCATAGACTACGCCATCCACCAAAATAAGTGGGTCATTGTCTCCGAAAGTAGACAAACCACGAATGCGAATATTTGAAGAACCACCCGGAGAACCAGAGTTACTCGAGATAGTGACCCCCGAAACCTGACCTTGAAGGGCTTGATCCATACGGGTCATGTTCATTTTTTCGATGTCTTCACCTTTTACTTTAGACGTAGCACCTGTTAATTCTTTGGCTTTTGCGGTTCCGTAACCAACTACCACGACATCTTTAGTGTCTTGTGTTTGTTGGTCTAGCTTTACCGTAATATTGGTTTTGCCAAGCAGCGCAAATTCAAGTTTTTCATAGCCCATAGCAGTAAATACCAATATGGCGCTATCCGGATTGCTTACTGAAATTTGAAATAACCCTTGCGCATCGCTGAGAACGGGTTTGCTTGTATTTTTTACAAGCACTTTGACATATGGAATACCTTCTGAGCGTTCATTGAGAATGGTTCCGCTAACAGTTTTGGCCTGTCCATAGACTTGCGAGACACCGATGCAACACAGCAGTGCCATGACGAGTTTTCTGATCATAGTCGTTTTAGTTTTAGAGTGGGTTAAATATAGAAAAAAATTAATTATTGTAAAAAGAACAATAACAATTGTAATTGTTCAGAAAATCAGTGTTTTACAAAAAAAGAAACGGAGACACTCCTCTCCGTTTCCTGATTATTAACCTGTTTAACGCTTCTTTTAGAGTGAAAGCGAGACTCGAAGATACAAATATTATTGTAAAAAATACAATAAGTCAAAATTTCTACATTTTGAAACTATATCCGACGTCTTTTTTAAGTTCTGTATATGTTGTTTGATCGAAAGAAAAAAGTTTGGCTGGTCTGTGCTTGACGTTTTGTTGTTTTTCGTTAAGCGCAATAAGTGGAATATTTTTGATTTTCTTTCTGAAGTTGGCTTTGTCCATTTCTTGCTGGAAAGCGTATTCGTAGAGTTGTTGAAATTCACTGAGGGTAAAACGCTCGGGCAATAAATCAAAGCAGACAGGCTCGTTCAAAAGCTTTTGCTTCAACATTTCATAGGTACTTTCAAGGATGTGGTTGTGATCAAAAGCCAAAGTAGGCATATCGTTCATGGATACCCAACTGATGTCGTCGGCCCAAGACGAGGCCTTCACATGAAAATCTTCAATGCGTACTAAAGCAAAATGTGCAATGGTAATGACGCGTCCTTGTGGGTGACGGTTTGGATGTCCAAATGATTGAGATTGATGCATTTGGATATGATCCAAGCCAGTTAATTCTTTGAGAATACGTTCGGCAGCTACCGGAAGATCTTCATCGGGGTACACAAGGTCTCCAGGGATGGCCCAATAATTATCATAGGGCTCCATCGCTCTTTTAATCAATAGCGCCTTGATTTCGCCTGCTTCGTAGCCAAAAATGATGCAGTCAACAGAAAACGCAGAAGTAAAAAAGTCGTTGAATTCTATTTTATACATAAGCTTAGTGTCCGGCTCCAGTACTTTCAAAAGTTTGAATTCCCTTGCTTTTTAAAATAGCAGAGCTGCGAATTGCAAAATAAATCAAATAAGCAAAACAAGCAACGCCCACCCAATAAGATTGTTGAATGCCGAGTAGGTTGTCATCAGCTAAGGTGCCTTGCGCAAGTGTAACGAAACCACCACCCATAATCATAAGAATGAGTAAGCTCGATGCCGTATTGGTACGCTTACCTAAACCGGCAATCCCTAAAGTAAAGATGCACGGCCACAAAGTACTGCAGAATAAACCAACTGAAATAAAGGCAAATACGCTCACGTAACCCGAACTAAAAATACCGATGATTAACGCTATGGAACCGAGTGTTGAGTAAAGCACAATTTGACGTACCGGATTACCATTTGAAATAAAGTCGGCGGCAATCAATACAAACACTAAGCCTAGATAAGGTGTTAATGCTGAAATATCAGAGCCACCAATAGTATTGGCAAGCGCAAAAATTCCAAAAGCCACCAGCGGTAAAATCACACCCATCAAGCGGTTAAATGTTTTTGATTTTTCAAATACACCAGCTGCAGAGGCCCAGCGACCAATCATCATACTGGCCCAAAACAACGATACAAACGGAGCAACTTCACTCTCTTTTTTGCCTAAATGTTGTTTCATGAATTCAGGTAAGTTACTTGCTGTTGCTACCTCGACCCCAACATAAATAAAAATGGCAATCATAGCGAGTAGCACTTGCGGTTCGCGAAGTGTACTCCATACTTGACCAGGCTCATTGGAGTTATCTTCGCCAATGCGATCAGGCAAGTTTGAAAACTTAAAGAATAAAGCAGCAAGGACAAATACTGCGCCTAGTACCAAATAGGGTATTTGAACCGCATTTAGATCTAATTCTGACGGACCGCTTGGGCTGCCAAAAATGGCAAAAGAAACGATGACTGGCCCAATGGTTGTACCGAGGTTATTGATGCCGCCAGCCATACTGAGGCGCACGTTGCCTTTAGCGGGGTCGCCCATTTGAATGGCAAGTGGATTTGCTGCCATTTGCTGAAAAGCAAAACCGATCCCAACGATAAATAAACCGCCAAGAAGCATCGGGAATGATCCGCCGTTTGAAGAAGCCGGGATAAACAACAGCGTGCCAAGAGCTGAAATGATAAGCCCTAGTGCAAGTCCGTTGCGGTAACCAATTCGGTTGAATAAATCTCTTTTGAGTAAGGAAGATGCTGCAAAATAGATGAGTGAACCTACTGTGTAGGCAACATAGAAGGTGTTTTGAATCCAGAGCACTTTACTTTGTGAAAGGTCTAGTGCTTTTTTAAATACGGGAATGAGGATGTCATTACTAGCGGCAACAAAGCCCCAAAAGAAAAAGATGACAATCAGCGTAGCGAAGGCGCTGTAGTTCGTTTTTTGCATGGTATTGGTTAAAGTTTTGGTCCAAATTACAATAATTTGGTTTTAACCGATATGTTGCTGCAGATTTTTTTCTTGGTTAAGTTGGAATATTCTCGAAATGGTCGTGACAATTGCTTGGGTATCAAAACCGCAGTCAGCCCAGAGTTCTTCTTGGGTTCCGTGATGAATATATTCGTCAGGAATGCCTAGTCGGGTGACTTCTGCTTGATATTTTTGATCAACCATAAATTCGAGCACAGCTGAGCCAAAACCACCCATCAAACAACCATCTTCAACTGTGATGACCTTTGAGAATTTAGCGAAAACTTCGTGTAAAAGAACAGTATCAAGCGGCTTGACAAAACGCATGTCGTAATGTGCAATTGAAACGCCTGAATCTTTGAGTTGTTGGATTGCGGCTTGTGCAAAGTTTCCGGGATGCCCAATGGTTAGAATGGCGATGTCGTCACCGGCAGTTACCTTTCTTCCTTGCCCCACTTTAACTTCTTTGAAAGGAGTTTTCCATTCAGTCATGACACCGTTTCCGCGTGGGTAACGAATAGAAAATGGCCCTTGGTCTGGTAATTGGGCGGTATACATGAGGTTACGGAGCTCTTCTTCATTCATTGGAGCGGATACCACCATGTTTGGAATCATGCGCATGTAAGCGAGGTCATAGGCGCCATGATGTGTGGCACCGTCAGCACCAACCAAACCACCGCGGTCTAGGCAAAAAACTACATTGAGATTTTGCAAAGCGACATCGTGCAAGACTTGGTCAAAAGCGCGTTGCATAAAAGAAGAATAGATATTGCAGAACGGAACCATACCTTGGGTTGCTAAGCCAGCACTGAAGGTTACGGCATGTTGTTCGGCAATGCCGACGTCAAAAGCACGCTTTGGCATGGCTTGCATCATGATGTTCAAGGAACAACCAGAAGGCATTGCGGGCGTAACACCCATAATTTTTTCGTTCTTTTCGGCTAACTCAACGATGGAATGGCCAAAAACATCTTGGTATTTAGGTGGCTCTGGTGATTTTGGAACAATCTTGACGATTTCACCAGTTTCTTTATTAAAGACGCCTGGCGCGTGCCATTTTGTAGGATTTCCTTCTTCAGAAAATTTGTATCCGGCACCTTTTCTGGTGATGCAATGTAAAATTTTCGGTCCAGGGATGTCTTTGAGATCTTCTAGGATTTTTGCTAAACCAATGACGTCATGGCCATCTACAGGGCCAAAATAGCGGAAATTAAGCGCTTCAAAAAGGTTAGACTGCTTGAGCAGCGTGCCTTTCAATGCATGAGAAACTTTAGAAGCAATGGTTTGGGCATCTGGGCCAAATTTGGAAACTTTTCCTAATAATTTCCAGACTTCATCTTTAACCTTATTGTAGGTATGTGAAGTGGTAATGTCAGTTAAATATTCTTTGAGCGCACCAACATTTGGGTCAATAGACATGCAGTTGTCATTGAGTATGACAAGCAAATTGGCGTCTTTTTCGAAGCCAGCATGATTCATCCCTTCAAAAGCTAAACCTGCGGTCATGGCGCCATCGCCAATAACTGCAATGTGTTGACGCGTTGTTTCGCCTTTGTAATGATTGGCAACAGCCATACCGAGCGCGGCAGAGATGGATGTAGAGGAGTGCCCTACACCAAAAGTGTCGTATTCAGATTCAGAGCGTTTTGGAAACCCCGAAATACCACCTTTATTGCGGTTGGTATGGAATTTTTCGCGGCGACCTGTCAAAATTTTGTGTCCGTAAGCTTGGTGCCCAACATCCCAAACAAGTTGATCGTGAGGCGTATTGAAAGCATAGTGCAAAGCCACTGTGAGCTCCACTACACCTAAAGATGCACCAAAATGGGAGTTCCCGATCTCAGAAATAACATCGACGATGTATTGTCTTAACTCTTGGGAAATTTGAGGAAGTTGTTCTTGTCCGAACTTTTCACGTAAATCACTCGGGACGGTAATTTGAGCTAGTAATGGACCGGGTGTGTACGGATGGTTTGACATAGTAACAAAGTTAAGCGTTTCGGTAGCTAAAGAAACAACTTAACGCAGAAAAAGTTCAGTTAGTGTCCTTTGCTTGCTTTCAAATTGTTTTTTTCTAGGGCAAAAACAAAGCCGACAAAGAGCACCACGAGCAAATTGTGTACAAAATGGTTCAGGATACTTTTTTCAAATTGAACCTGGCTTCCGATCCAGAAAAGCACAAGGCTTGAACCCAAGTAAAGGAAGAATTTTTTAAGGTTGTATGGTATTGGGTAGTGTTTCTGGCCCAAAAAGTAAGAAAGCGTCATTTGTAGCCCGTACACAATCAGCGTTGCCCATGCACTGGCCATGTATTGGTATTTTGGAATGTAATAAACATTGATGGCAATGGTTACTAGTGCTCCGGCTATGGTAATATAGGCGCCATATTGTGTTTTTCCGCTGAGTTTGTACCAAATACTTTGATTGTAATAAATGCCTAAGAAAACATTCGCAATGAGCAAGATAGGCACCACTTTTAGGCCTTCCCAGTAAGCTTCTTTTTGAATAAAGTGCTTGAAAATATCCAAATTCAGACTCACCATCAAAAAGACGGCACAAACCATAGCCACAAATAGATTCATGACCTTCACATAGATGGTGTTGCGGTCTTGGTTCTGAAGTTGGCGAAAGAAGAAAGGTTCTGCTGCATACCGATATGCTTGTAAAATAATAGTGACGAGCATGGCCAATTTGTAGCAGGCGCTGTAGATACCTACCTGAGATTCAGCATAAGTTAAAGATTCGGGTATGGAAGGGTCGTAGAGTAAATGCTTCAGTAAAATTCTGTCAAATGTTTCATTGATGATGCCGGCAAAACCTGCAATGACGAGCGGAACTGCGTAGATCCACATGCGTTTATATAAGGCCCAATCTTTAATAAAGTGCACTTTAAAAATATGATCGTAAAGCAGGATGGGCTTGGCTAAAGATGCCACAAGATTGGCAAGTAGAATGAATAAAATGCCTTCTTCTGGGCGTTCTGCACTGAAAAAGAAAATCATGGCAATCAGGTTTAGCCCGATATTGAGCCCGATACTCAGCATTTGGATGCTCGCAAAACGCAAGGCTTTTTCTTCAGCGCGCAGTTTGGCAAGGGGCAAGGCGGTAATGGCGTCAATCATGACGATACTTCCTAACAAAACGACGTATTCGTTGTGGCCTTCAAAAAGCAGGGCATTGGCGATGTCATTATTGAAAAATAACAGTGTGGCGTAAAAAACGATATTGACCCCAACAACCGACCAAAAAGCGGTATTATAGGCCTTTTCTTTATCGCCTTCGTTTTGTAAAAAGCGAAAAAAAGCAGTTTCCATACCGAAGGTGAGCAGCACAATTAAAAAAGCCACCCATGCATATAGCTCAGAAATGACACCGTAGTCGGCGGTTTGCGCGAAGTAGTAAGTGTGAAGCGGAACTAGTAAATAGTTGAGCAAGCGCCCAACAATTGATGGTAGGCCGTAAATGGCAGTTTGCCCAGCTAGTTTCCGAATCGGGTTAGCCATTAAGCATTGAAGTTTGGCTTGCGTTTTTCTAGAAATGCGGTAGTGCCTTCTTTGAAGTCTTTGGTGCCAAAACATTTGCCAAATTCTTCAATTTCAACATGATAGCCATTGACGCCATCTTGAAAACCAGCATTGACGCATTTGATTGCTGCGGCAATAGCTAAAGGTGAATTATTGACAATCTTGGCAGCAATGGCTTCACAATGCCCAATGAGTGCTTCTTGTTCGACAACAGCATTGACCAGACCCCATTGTAGGGCTTCGTCTGCCTTGAGCATGCCGGCTGTAAAAATGAGTTCGTTGGCTTTACCACGACCAATCAGTTGTGCGAGGCGCTGCGTGCCTCCGTAGCCTGGTATAACACCAAGTGAGGTTTCTGGCAAACCCATTTTTGCGTTAGAACTTGCAATTCTAATATGTGCAGACATCGCTAATTCTAAGCCACCACCTAGTGCAAAGCCATTGACGGCAGCAATAACAGGTGTAGATAAATTTTCAATGAAATCAAACAAAGAAGCTTGTCCGTGTTGCGCTAACTCTCCACCTTGTGCAATATTGAAGTCTGCAAATTCTTTGATGTCAGCTCCGGCAACAAATGCTTTTTCACCACTTCCCGTTAAAATAATCACGCGGACGGCTGTGTCGTCGTTAGCTGATTGAAGGGCGTCGTGCAGGGCTGCAATGGTATCTTTATTGAGCGCATTGAGCTGTTGCGGGCGGTTTATAGTGATATAGGCAATTTGATTGCGAACTTCGGTCAGGATAAGCGATTCCATAGTCTTAATTTGAGTCGTAAAGATAATTAGAATAATGTTGCTTGCGGTCTAGTGTGGCAAGCTGATTCTGAATGTTGTGCCTTTTTCGGGTTCAGATTGCAAAACAAACACTTTGCCTTTATGGTATTCTTCTACAATGCGCTTGACCAGCGTAAGCCCTAGGCCCCAGCCGCGTTTTTTTGTAGAGTAACCCGGCTCAAAAATGGTTTTGAATTGTTTTGGAGTGAGGCCTTTGCCTGTATCTGAAATATCAATATGGACCCACTCGGCCACTTCTAAAACTTCAATGCGCAAAGAACCAATTCCTTCCATTGCATCTACGGCATTTTTGCAAATATTTTCAATGACCCATTCAATCAATGAAGCATTGTGTTGCACCATTAATGGC
The DNA here is from genome assembly GCA_041158525.1 of Bacteroidota bacterium. GTDB lineage: Bacteria > Bacteroidota > Bacteroidia > Flavobacteriales_D > Crocinitomicaceae > UBA952. Next base: position 64,326 of record JBEBBE010000069.1, read on the forward strand.
CGCTCGCCCTTCAGTTCAAAATGGATATCCACTTTTTGTGATAGCCGTGCTTTGAGGTAATTCAAATTGTTTTCAATAGTTTGAGCAAGATCCGCTTCAATGAGCTTTGCCCCAGAACCAATTTTGGAAAAGCGATCTGTGATTTTTTCCAAACGCTCCAAGTCTTTGTGCATTTCTTTCGGAATCATGGGGTCAATATCTTGCTGTTCAAGATAAGCCACCCAAGCCATCATAGATGACAACGGCGTGCCGAGTTGATGCGCTGTTTCTTTGGCCATTCCTGCCCAAACTTGATTTTGTTCTGCTTTGCGATACATGGAAAACAAAAGGTATCCAATAAGGACAATCAGGCCAAGTATTCCAAATTGAAGGTAAGGCAACCAAAAGAGTTGCTGCACTTCTTCACTGTCTTTTAAATAGAGTAATTTACTTTCTCCGTTATAGGTCAATTTTGTTGGCGGATACTGTTTGGCCATTGCGGCCATTGTCTGGGCTAATTTTTTTGGAGCCAAGGCTTTCTTTGGCAAATTACTAGCCACTACTTTTTGATTTTGAGGATCGTAGAGTAAAACAGGCAGCAAATTCTTTTGGTCGGTGAGGTCAGCATTGAAAGACTGAATCAAAGAGTCTGAATGTGCTTGTAAACGCATAAGTTCTTTTGAAAAGCCATGGCAAAGCGTCATATACATGCCTTCAAAGACCTGAATTTTGTAAGAACGTCCGTCTGAAATCCATTTTTTAGCTAAAGCAGCAATGGCGGTTTTATCTATACTCGAATCTATATTTCTAGATTGAGAAATACTGCCGTCGTCATTCAGTAAAATAAAGGGAATGTCTTTGTTGGCTTCAATAATATCTAGCGCAAAATCTACATCCTGACTCATGCTTAAATCAGAAGCATCTAATAGTGTTCGGTTGGCGCGCACCACGAGCTCCATCTTTTGACGCTCCTTTTCTTGAAGAGCCTCAAAAATTTGACTGCTTAAATCGACGAGTTCTGCTTTTTTGCGCAGCGCAATGGCCCATTGTTGCGCTTTGTTGCGCTCGCGCATGCCAATTTTACGGATGCTTTGATTGGAATAAAACAAACTTGCCCCGACAATCAGTAAAGAAAGCAGAATGAGTAAAAATTTCCAGCGTTGTTTGGAAGCGTAGAGGTCCATCAGACGAATTTAAACAAAATTGAGCGCAAACCTAAATGAGCACTTTATTTTCAATTTGCTCACAAACGTGCTCAAAGCTGAAATGTTGTTTGAGTTGTTCAATTTTCACTGTCGGAAAAGCACC
>JBEBBE010000070.1:0-10772 GCA_041158525.1 Bacteroidota bacterium
GGCAACTTTGCAATAAAAACCTATGAAACGTAAAGTTGACTTAGTCATTATCTCAGATGTGCACCTCGGAACATATGGGTCAAGAGCGGCCGAATTGGTAAACTACCTCAAAAGTATTGAACCGAAAACCTTAGTGCTCAATGGTGACATTGTAGATATTTGGCAGTTCAGCAAACGTTACTTTCCAGTGGCTCATATGGAAGTGCTCAAAACGATTGCTTCGATGCTGACGCATGGGACTAAAGTTGTTTATATAACAGGAAACCACGACGAGACTTTGCGCAAGTTTAAAGGTTTTAAGATGGGTGATTTCGAAATACAAAATAAACTCATCTTGAATCTGCCAACAGGAAAAGCCTGGATTTTTCATGGTGATGTTTTTGATACCACGATGAAGCATTCGAAGTGGGTGGCAAAGTTGGGTGGCAAAGGATATGATCTACTCATCGTTCTAAATACCTTTATGAATTGGATTTCTGAAAAGTTAGGTAGGGGGCGTATTTCTCTATCTCAGAAGGTAAAGGACAGTGTAAAAGGGGTAGTGAAGTATGTGAATAATTTCGAAGAAACTGCCGCAGAAATTGCCATGTGTTCGGATTATCAATTTGTAGTTTGTGGACATATCCATCAGCCGCAAATCAAAGTCATGAAAGGCAAGGATGGGGCAGAGGTGCTCTATTTAAACTCAGGTGACTGGGTTGAAAATTCTACAGCCCTTGAGTACCATGAAAATGAATGGACCCTATATCGTCATGATCAAACTCAGAAACAAGATGCCGATGAAATCAAGGCACAGTACAAAGAGGCGTTGAATTATGAGTTTTTACTCAAGGAAGTAATCGCGGATTTACAAGAAAGCTAATGAGAATCCTATACGCCATTCAAGGTACCGGAAACGGCCATCTGAGTCGGGCACATGAATTGGTGCCTATTTTGAGTAAGTATGCTCAGGTCGATACCCTGATTTCTGGAAATCAATCGCAAATCAAGGCGGAGTTTGAGCTGAATTACCAGCGAACTGGTCTCACATTTTTAAGTGGTAAGAATGGCGATATCAGTATTGTCAAATCCTTGAAAAATACTCATCCGATAGATTTTATTCGGGAAATTAGGGCATTTCCAGTGAAGCAATACGATTTGGTGCTCAGTGATTTTGAGCCTGTTTCTGCTTGGTCAGCGCTTATAAACGGCGTTCCTTGTATTGAACTGAGTCATCAGGCTGGTGTGATTCATCCGTTTGCCCCAAAACCTGAGCAAAAAGCAGCCTTTGGCCGCTATGTTTTACACCATTATGTTCCTTCGAAAATAAAGTATGGTTTCCATTTTGAGGCTTATGAGGATCGTGTATTTACACCAGTCATCCGAAAAGAAATCAGAACAGCTGAAGCCACAGATTTAGGACACTATACAGTTTATTTACCGGGATATCACGATGATGTCCTGATGCATTTTTTAAGACAATTCCCTGTCAAATGGGAAGTGTTTTCCAAACATGCCAACTATGCTTATCGGGTAGATAACGTTTTTATCGAGCCTATCAGTCAGCAGCGTTTTCAGGAAAGCCTACTGAGTTCCACAGGCGTGCTTGCAGGCGCAGGTTTCGAATTGCCTGCTGAAGCTTTATTTTTAGGAAAGAAAGTCATGGTCATTCCAATGAAGGGCCATTACGAACAGCGCTGCAATGCTTTGGGTGCGGCAAAAGTAGGTGCCACCACTATTTCAGAACTTGACCTGATTCATCACCGTCAAATCAATTATTGGCTCAACCAAGCACCTCAGGTACGTCTAGCCTACCAAGATCAAACGGAGGCCATTTTAGTACAAATTTTAGAGGATTTTCAAGGCAAAGGCAAACAAGCTTTCATCGAAGACAAAAGCTTTGAAACCATTTTAGAGAAGCTCAGTATTTTGCGATATTTGCTCTGATAATTGTTTGTAGTGGGCAAATAATTGCTGCTGTGCATGAAAAGGAGGGAGGTCTCTTTTTGAATACAGATTTTTGTAGTTAGCAGAAATACTTCTGGCCTTCACTGATCCACGCCATTGATAATCGAAAATTAAGGCAATTTCAGCCTGAATTTGAGGGTCTAGAATTTTAGCACCCACCTCAATGCGCTGATCAAGATTTCGTTCCATCCAATCAGCAGAGGAAATATAGGTTTCTGGGGTGCCACCATTGCCAAAAATCACAAAACGTGCATGTTCTAGGTAACGGTCGACAATACTAATGGCGGTTATGTTTTCACTGAGGCCTTTGACGCCAGGTTTGAGACAGCAAATACCGCGAATGATCATTTCAATTTTAACACCGACCTTGCTCGCAGCGTAGAGTTTTTCAATCAGTTTGACATCTGTCAGGTTATTGATTTTGATGCGTATCCAGGCAGGTTTTTTTGCCTTGGCAAACTTGATTTCACGGTCAATAAGCGCCATGAGTTTGCGGCGTGTATTAAAAGGAGAAACCATTAAATATCGGAAAGTATGTCGTTCAAGGTTGTTTTCAAGTAAGCCAAACACGCGGCTCACCTCTGCTGAAATATCTTTATTTGCAGTGAGTAGGGCAAGGTCTGTATAGATAGTAGCCGTTCCTTCATTAAAGTTTCCTGTTCCAACATAGGTGATATATTGTACTTTACCCTCATTGATTCTTTTAATTTGTAAGAGCTTGGAATGCACCTTCAGGTTTTGCAAACCATAGATTACATTGGCGCCGAAATCTTTCAAGCGATTACTCCACCATAAATTGTTTTCTTCATCAAAACGCGCTTGTAATTCAAATACAACAGTCACTTGTTTGCCGTTGAAAATACAAGCCAAAAGTGCATTCATGACCTCAGAGTTTTTGGCTACTCTGTAAATATTGATCTTGACCTCTTTGACTTTTGGATCGAGGCTAGCTTCGCGCAAAAGGTCAATAACGTGATCAAATTGTTGGTATGGGAAGTGCAGTAAGATGTCTCGTTTTAAAATCGTTTGAATGATGCTTTTACTACGCTGTAACAATGGGTGAGCCACGGGTTGTTGTGCTTCAAAGCGAAATTCAGGGTTCCCAAAATCCGGGAAACGCATGAAGTCTTTGAAATTGTGATAGCGCCCGCCTGGAATGGTGTTCACTCCCTTTTTTAAGTCTAATTGTTGCAATAAAAATTGCAATAGGTCATTGGGCATCTTGGCGTCGTAAACAAAGCGCACAGGTTCTCCTTTTTTGCGCTGCTTCAAACTTTTTTCTATTTTCTCAAAGAAAGACAACGATAAGTCGTCATCGAGGTCAAGTTCAGCATCGCGCGTAAATTTAAAGGTGTAAGCCTCAACGTCGGTTGGTTTAAATACGCTGAATATTTCCAATAAATACAAACGAATGATGTCGTCCATCAAGATGACCTTTTGTCCTTCGTTTTGTTTCAGTGTAAAGAAACGGGTGTATTCTGTAGGGATTTGAATGAGGGCGTAGCGTACGCGTGTTTTACTTGTGATTTTTACGCCTAAATAAATGGCGTAGTCGCGTAGTTTGGGTAAGGCTCTTTTTTTATCGAGTAATATGGGAAAGATGGCGTGCTTGAGCTTGTCATGAAAAAAGAAATCGAGTTGGGCCAGTTCATGAAGGTCAAGTGCTGTTTCATCGATGATCTGAACCTGATGCGCCTCGAATTCATGTTTGATTTGCTGGTATGCTGCTTCAAAAAGTTCTTGTTGTTTCATGACCACTTTTCTGATCTCTACATAAAGCTCTTCGGCAGATCCTTTGAAACCTTGAATCTTTTCATTCTTAAATTCCATGACCCGTTTGAGGTTGGCAACCCTTACCCTAAAAAATTCATCAAGGTTATTCGAATAGATGCCTAAAAAGCGCATGCGTTCAGTGAGGGGTACTTTGGTGTCTAGTGCTTCTTGTAAAACGCGTTCGTTAAAAGACAACCAGCTTAGTTCTCTATTGATCAGATTCATATTACAAAGAAAGCCTTGCCAATTTGATTGACAAGGCTTTTTGTATTAAAATTAAGTTAAACTTCTAAAGAACTAGAAAGTAAATTTAGCTGTGAAATTGAAGTTGCGTCCAAAACCAGGGAAGCCATAAGCAAAAGTTGTACCGTCTAAATCGGTAGCGTCAGACAAGAACTGAACATTTGTGATATTGAATCCTTGGACAGCAAGATTAAGCGTGCGATCACCTAATTGTAATTCATAACCGATGCGCGCATCTAAGTTATAATAAGACGGGATTTGGTAAGCATCGATGCGGTCTTCTGGGTCAGTTTTCTTAGAAGGATCGAAGTTTGCATAGAACTTGTCATTGTAAACCCAAGTCGCGCCAATATATAATCCTTTTGTAATTTGGTAACGCGCTTGCAAACCATATTGATTTTGTGGGGCATCACCAACGTGAACACCATCCACATAAGAAGTAACCGTTACTGATTGCGTTGGATCAATTTCAGAATAAACTGTTGCATTGATGTCGCCGTTCCATCTCCAGTCACCTAAAGAAACGATTCCGCCTAATTCAAGACCTTTTACTGGTTTCGTATTGAATTCTAATTCAATTCCTTTGTGAACTGCATTTGCACCAGTCATGAGCGCACGTGTGATCGTTCCGTTCGGGCCAGTAATATTTCCTGAAAGTAAAGATTTATCTTTCCAGTTAGTCAAGTAAGCATTGAATTTAATCGCTACTTTTTGTGTGCGGAAACCATATCCAAATTCAAAAGATTCAGCTTTCTCATTGACCAAGTTTTGTACAACATCATTTGAGTTATTTACAAAAACAAAAGTCCAGAACGGTGCTCTTGAGAATTTTCCGGCATTGAAATAAACGTTGTGGTTTTCGTTGATATTGTAGTTTGCACCACCTTTGAACGAATACCCCATAATATTTACTTTTTCTGATAATTCACCACGACCAGTTGTGTCATTGATGTAGAGCATGCGGTCAACACGCTGATTAGAAGTTACATTAACAGCTCCAGTAGCAAATGCTGACAATTTTTCGTTGCTATATTCAGCTTGGCCAAATAAACCTGCGTATTTCACCAAACCGTCGTTGTCATAAGCTACACGCTGATCTTGTGGCGTTACGTGGAATACATTTCCATAGTTTGAAGCATATTCATGTACACCAACGAGTCCGTTAACGGCATCAAATCTTGCTTCTCCTCCAAGTACGTCTCTTACTTCGCGGAAGTGCTCTCCACGGTAAGATCTTGCATCCAAACCAAGTGTGAGGTCTACATATTTATTGACTTTATGATTCAAGGTCGAGATGATTCCTGTCCAATAGTGATTATTAACAGAGTTACGCTGTGCGTACTTAACACCCCCGCTTGTAGCTGTTGGGTTTGCTAAGTTGTAGTCATAGGCAGCTTGTATATCTAGTAAACCTGAAGAAGTTCTTGCGTATGCAGATCCTAAACGACCTGAGCCTCCACCGTGACCTATTGAATAATAAAGAGACGTGCTTAACGACGTTTTTTCAGAAGCAGTCCAATAATGGTTCAAAGAAAATTGTGGTTTGTGATAGTAGTTCACACGGTCGTTAAATAATGTGCTATCGCTAAAATATCCGTAGTCTGGGTTGTAACGAATGCCTAATGTATCAATTTGACCTTGAGTTAATCCTGTTGATCTTTGACCATGCGATTGTGGTGCGCCAATACCTGTTAATACCAAACGGTGTTTTTCGTTTAGTTGCTTAGCCAAGGTGAAGAAATAACTATAGCCATTGATCCAGGTACCATCCACATAAGAAGAACCTGCAGTTTTAGATAAAACAGTAGTTAAAGCAAAGCCGTTATCCATCAAACCAGTTGAAGCATAAGCCATGATTTTATATTGACCGTAATCGGTTAAAGACGTCAGAACAGATGCGCCTGCTTTGGCATCTGTAGTTTTCGTAATGATGTTCATGGTCCCTCCTACAGAGTTGATGGCTAATTTTGAAGCTCCCAAACCGCGCTGAACCTGAATGGTTGAAACTGCGTCGCCTAAACCTGCCCAGTTTGACCAATAAACCCAACCGTTTTCCATATCATTTACAGGAATACCGTTGATTGTTACAGCCACGTTTCTTTGGTCAAATCCGCGAATATTGATACGAGAATCACCAACACCACCTCCTGTTTTAGTTGCGTAAACACCAGGTGTTACTTTTAACACTTCAGGAAGTTCAGTTGAACCGCCATACACCTCAGAAATTTGTTTTGCGTTAACTGTAGACATAGCTACCGGAGTTTTACGCTCTTTACCATAACTGGCAATGACACGAACTTCTTTGACGCTTTGCTCGCGAGTGGTGTCGATATCACCACCAACTTGTGCAAAGCCCGGACCAGCTATCAATGAAAGCAAAGATCCAACAAGTAATTTTCTTTTCATCTTTAAGTAGTTTTTGTTCTTGCAAAGTTTACAAGTAATTTGCTTGAAAGCGTAAAATCAATATTAAGATTTTATAAACATACTTTGCTTGATGAATAGCATTACTATTATCAATACTTAAAATTGCCTTGTAAAATCTTCATTTAATTCATAATATCAACTTGATGAATTGTTTATAACTTGCGTTTTTCACAACTCATTCAAATAAGTCGGCAATTTTCAATTTTGAAAAGTACAGCAAATAATTGCACTTTTGGAGGGTGTTAATTTGGCTCAAAAGATATTCGATAAAATTGCTTTTTTTGGTGGCTGCCTCAGCATTGGTAGCAACTGGCGCATGGTTGGCAAATGTACAATTCGATGAAAAGCTGCTCTTTACGATTTACTTAGCAAATCTTGGAACTTGGTTTTTATACGGTTTTGATTTTCGAAAGCCATTCAAAGCTGGTTGGCAACGCTTGTTTATTGCGCAACTGCTGGTCGCTTTTGGATTTTCTGTCTGCTACCTTTCTGGTGTTCAATTTTTGGTTTTAGGGTTTATTTTTCTACTCGGTTTGCTCTACCAAGCTGAAATCCCTCTGTTTGGCCAGGGTTTTCAAATCAAGAAGTTACTTGTATTTAAAAATGCTCTCATCGGTATTTCGTGGGCTTCCTTGATTCCGCTAGGTGCCAATGATTTGTATCAACCCACCACTCAATTTATGTTCTGGTTTGTTGCGGTTCAAGTTGGTTTCGGGAGCATTATTCGCGATATCAATGATGTAGCGCATGACAAGTTGAAAGGTTTGATCACTTTACCAATTTATGTGGGAGTGGATAGAACCATATCCATTTTACACTTGATCAATGTAGCTTCTATATTATTAATAATCCCATTTGATGGATTGAACCCTGCATCTTGGATGTTTTTGTTATCGATCGCCGTCATCATTTACAAGGCTTTCATTTTAATTCGCGTACGGCAAAATCACAACCAACAAATCTGGACGCAATACCTCAATATTTTAACTTGTTTATTGATTTTTCTCCTAACTTGCTTCTTTTATTAAGATGCAAGTAGCTCCTGAAACACTTTCTTTACTCATTCTGATTGTCAGTACAATATTTGTGGTAGTTTGGGCGCTCGATGCCTATACACATGCTGGAATTGCTCATCACGATATTTCTGATCCAGAACTGAAAACGCACCGGATTCTGATCTTGAGTTCTGGTCTCATGCAATTTACCTTGTTGTTATTTTACTGGTTTGATGTAGAAGTTTTGCCTTTTTTTATTGCCCTTTTCTTCACGCGTACGGTGCACGAGGTCATTGACGAAGTGCGTTATCACCAAGAACGCTGTACATTTTATGAGACGATTTTGCACTTTGTGATGTGGATCAGCATCATTAGTCAGGTTGGTTTTTTGTTTTACTGGGGCTATTTTTTCCACTACAAAGGTCTAGAAACCTTGCCTTTATTTCATGTTGTTTGGGGCTTGGTTTTGGTGGCTTTAATGGGCCTCATCAGTACCAAGGAGTGGTTTTTGAGCTCGGTAAAAAAGCAGCACCAAGACGGGGAGTAAAGTCAGGTCTGAAATGAGTGCTACAAAAAGGGTGATGCTGATTAAAATCCCCATGTAAAAAGAACCCATAAACGTTGAGAATACGAGCATCGAGAAGCCGCAGCATAAAATCAGGCTCGATAAAATCATGGCTTTTCCGCGTTCCATGTAGGCGCGTTTGAGCGCATAAGCGGTACTGCGGCCTTTGGCCAATTCAATTTTAAACTTGGCCAACAAATGGATGGTGTCGTCATAAGCAATGCCAAAGGCAATCGTAAAAATGACGGCTGTACTTGTTTTTAACTCGATGCCTCCAAAGCCCATGAGTGCTGCGATCACGAGGAGGGGAATGAGGTTTGGGATCATGCTAATGAGCATCATGCGCACCGATTTATAAACCAAGCCCATGATCAAGGCAATGAGCAAAACAGAAAAAATCAGGCCTTCGACCAAACTGGCCGAAATGAAGTCGATGTTGCGATCGAGTAGGTGGGCAGCGCCGGTAATGCGATACTTCACTTTTCCGTGTAACGGAAGCTGCTGGCAGTAGCGCTCAAATCCTGCGTTTCTTTTGGCAATTATGGCGCTGCCGAGGTCTGCCAAGTTGCCGTGCATCCTGCTGAAGCGCTCTGTTGAATCTAAGATGGTTCGCAAGTAGGTGCCACCCTCGAGTCTGCGTAAATTTCTACGAAAGTTTTTGAGTACGCTTTTTTGGGTTGGAATTTTAAAAAAAGCGGCAGACCCACCGTGCGAGGCCCTGTTCATGATGCAAAGACTTTGAGTCAAAGAATTTTTGATTTCAGCACCATAGGTGTTTTCAAGATAGTTTTCGACCTGTTGTAACTCTTTCAAAACTGCTGGGTCCCAAAAACTCAGCGCCGGATCCGATAGTTCAACAGCCACATCAAAAGGTCGAATGCCACCATAATGCGTATCGATAAATTTGAAATCTTGTTTGAGTTGTTCTTTTGGGTGCAAATCATCCATGAGGTAATGGTTGTTGCGGATCAAGACAATACCAAAAAACGAACCCACGATTAAAAGCGCACTCCCAACTAAAACCGCCGTTCTTCTACGGATTAAAAATTGAAAAAGAAAGCGTAAAAACTTGCGCCAATACGGAGCTTCGGCTTGTTGATGGATGTATTTTGGAGTAGGGAGGAGTAAAAAAAGAATGGGCAATAAAAACATGGTAAAGAAATAGGCGATCAGTGTGCCTAGCCCGGCAACCACGCCAAAAACTTGGATCGGGATTACCTTAACAAAATACAAACTACCAAAGCCAATGGCGGTAGTTATAGAAGTTAAAAAAGCCGGAAAAGCAATCTCTTTGTAAGTGATTTTCGTAGCCTCCACCTTGTTGAGTCCTTCGCGCAGCCCTTGTAAGTAACGGCTCACAATATAAATGACGTCAGCCATGGCCACCACAAATAAAATAGTAGGAAGCGTTACCAATAAAATATTGATGGGCTCTTCGAGCCAAGCCATGCCGCCAAGTAGCCAAATGCAAGCCATAATCATGACAGACATCGGTACTAGCATGCCCCAAACCGATCTGAAAGTCAGAAATAGAAAAACCAGCACCAACGCGGCGCTTAAAAACAAGAAGAAAACCATTTCTTCCATCATTCTATCTACATAGACTTTTTGACCGTGCGTTCTGCCTGAAAGGTGAACACCATCAAAATAATAGGCATCTACCAACTGATGAATTTTCGCCAACATGAGGTCGCTTTGCTGGCGCTTGATGTAGTCTTGGTGGCGGATGAAAATACAGACTGATTGCGTGTCTTTGGCTACAAGCGTATTTTGAAGTTCTGGCGTTGCTGAAATGCGTTTGGCATCAGCAGCCAAGAATTTGCGCTGACCATGAATGTAAGGATCGAAGACCAAGCCTCCAAACGGGTATATTTTTGCTTCTTTAGCCGATGTGATAGCAACTGCTCGTTTGACGAAGGGTACTGTGCCTTCTATATCTTTTCTTAAGCGTTCTATATTTTTCAAAAAGGACAGGTCGTAAATGCCTTTTTTGTTTTCAATGGCGAGCAATAAAAAGTCGTTGTCGGATTCAAAGCGTTCGCGGTGCTGCTTGTAATAGCTGGTCTGGGTGTCGTGATCCGGGAAAAACTTTTCAAAGTTGTAGTCAAAGCGCAGGTCACGAAGGGCAAGTAAAAAGAAGCCAGACAACATAAGCATGAAGCCTAATGATAAGAGGGCCCAGGTCTTGATGGATATGGATTTAATCTTGTTGGAAAACGTTGAGAACATACCAGACGAAAATACGTGAAATGCTGCTCAAAACCAAAAGATTAATAGCAATTACAGCAAATAAAAAACCCAGTAACTCATTAGAATTACTGGGTTTTGTTGTGGGGGTTGACGGGTTCGAACCGCCGACCCTCTGCTTGTAAGGCAGATGCTCTGAACCAGTAATCCTAATAGGGATAAGGTTTTATCTGTGTTGCCAGCTAAATTTGCAAGCACTTTGCTATTTAGGTACCTGATTATTTTAAATAAAGACTAAGATAAAACTTATTTCTCTTCTTTGTCAAACTCAATAACCATTGCACTAACAGTTACTTTTACTTCTGTTACAAATAGCTTTACACTGTATTTGACTTCAACCGTCTCATTTATAATTGCTCTTGGCTTACCTATCATATCTGCATGACTTAACATTTTAACTCTTGCATGGTCAATCAAAGCAGACTTTTTCAATCCACCTAAACCAAAAAAATATGTTGCAGTTGAGCTTTCACTTAAATACTGAACTACTTTGTAATTGGCTCTAGATAATTCAACAGTTGTGTTATGGATATTTGTGTTGTTGGTTAATCCGGAGTGTATACCACAGGAAGTCA
>JBEBBE010000071.1:0-11792 GCA_041158525.1 Bacteroidota bacterium
GCCAATCCTATCAAAACCTCCACCAAACTGGGGTCGAGCAAAGTGCTGGTGTCGCCTAAATTGGAGGTATCGCCTTCGGCAATTTTGCGCAAGATGCGGCGCATGATTTTTCCGCTACGGGTTTTTGGCAAGCCCGGAACAAATAGGATTTGATCTGGTTTGGCAATCGGGCCAATGATTCGGGATACAGTTTGCAAGATGTCTTGTTTGGTCAAATTAGAATCGCCGTGCGTATCTTCCACAATTACGTAAGCATAGATTCCTTGCCCTTTGATGTCGTGCGGATAACCCACTACGGCACTTTCAATGACGCCTGCATGCATGTTGATAGCATTTTCGACTTCAGCAGTACCGATGCGGTGTCCGCTGACATTCAAAACGTCGTCTACTCTACCCGTGATGCGGTACATCCCGTCGGCATCGCGCAAGCAACCATCACCAGTAAAGTAAAGATTTTCGTAGGTAGAGAAATAGGTTTGACGACAGCGTTCGTGGTCGTTGTAAGTACTGCGGATCATTCCGGGCCATGGAAACTTGATACACAAATTACCACTGACGTCATTGCCTTCAATTTCATGACCACTTTCATCGACTAAACAAGGCTGAATACCTGGTAAAGGCAATGTGGCATAAGACGGAATGGCAGGTGTTACGCCAGCTAAATTAGAAATCATGACGCCACCGGTTTCAGTTTGCCACCAAGTATCGACAATGGGGCAGCGCTTCTGACCAATGTGTTCGTTGTACCAATGCCAAGCTTCTTCATTAATTGGCTCACCAACAGACCCCAACACTTTTAAAGAACTGAGATCTTTTCCTTGAATTGGATCTAAGCCAAAGCTCATGAGGCTGCGGATGGCTGTCGGTGCCGTATATAGGATATCTACTTTAAATTTCTCAACTACCTCCCAAAAACGACCTGCATCTGGCCATGTTGGCACGCCTTCAAACATAAGCGTAGTGGCGCCGGCACTTAATGGGCCATAAATGATGTAACTGTGGCCAGTGATCCAACCGATATCGGCGGTGCAAAAATGTACTTGCCCTGGTTGATACTGAAACACATTGACAAAGGTGTAGTTGGTCCAGACCATAAAACCAGCCGTTGTGTGGACCACACCTTTTGGCTTCCCGGTAGATCCTGAAGTATAAAGAATAAACAAAATATCTTCAGCATCCATCGCCACCGCCGGCACAGCCGGATTGCCCATAGTTTCTACTTTTTTAATCTCATCTTCCCACCAAACGTCGCGGCCTTTCAACATAGACACCGGTGTGCGGGTACGGGTGCAAACGATGACCTTTTCAATGGTTTTATTCCCAACCAAGGCATCGTCTACAACGCTTTTCAAGGCGATGTCTTTGGCACCTCTAAAAGCACCATCACAGGTCACGATAAATTTGGCACCTGCATCGTCTAGTCTGTCTGCAATAGCTTGTGCAGAAAAACCACCAAAAATCACCGAATGAATCGCACCAATTCTAGCGCAAGCAAGCGTGGCAATGGCCAACTCTGGAATCATGCCCATGTAAATACAAACGCGGTCACCTTTTCTGACGCCATTATTGAGCAGCACATTGGCAAACTGTTGCACCTTGAAATGCAATTCATTGTAGGTCAAGACCCGATGGTGTTCATCTGGATTATTCGATTCCCATATGATGGCCGGTTCATTTCCTCTGGTTGCTAAATGACGATCCAAACAATTTTCGGTGATATTGAGTTGGGCTCCTTTGAACCAAGATATTTGGGGCTCCTTGAAATTCCAATCTAGGACAGTGTCCCATTTTCTTTTCCAAGTAAAATTTTCAGCAATACTGGCCCAAAAAGCAGTTGGGTCCTCAACACTGTGTTTGTAAGCTTCTTGATAATCTTGGAAAGTCTGTAGTTGGTAAGGGTAGTTCATTTTAGTTTCATTTTAGTCGAACGAAGTTAAGTGATTCAGACTTTTTATAAATTCTATTTTGTGCTAAATTAATATAGTTATGCAAAATTAGTATAGGTATATTATTTATCTTGGTCACATGGAAAACAAAAAATGTCCTAAATGTCAAGGAAATCAAATCACTAAGAGCGGTGTCATCAAAAACAAGCAAAGGTATCTTTGCAAAAACTGCAACTACGTTTTTACGGTATTTAAGGACGGGAAAACAATAGATCCATACTTTGTTATTAAAGCCTTACAACTACATATAGAAGGTGTAAGCTTACGAGAAATAGAAAGATTAATTGGCGTGAGTCATGTATCGGTCATGAACTGGATCAAAAAATATAAAATTCAAGTTCCTGAAATGCAACATTATAAACCGAGTTATCGCGTATTCAAGCATTCAGAATTAATCCAGCACCTGAGTGAAATTGAACATGTAAAAGGAAAGGGAATGATCATTACTGAAATTGGTGATAAATACATGCTGATACAATGGGATAAATTCAAAAAATAATAACTATATTATTAACAGTAAGTATAGTTGATTTGAACTCAATTAAGTACAAATTTCAATCTTGGTCCTGCTAAACAAAAAACTACTTACATGAAAAAAAAGAATTTAATTCTAGCAACCTTGAGTTGTTGCCTCTTTTTTGGTGCAAGCCAACAAGCCAAGGCACAAGGTACCGATGGTTATGGCGCAGGTATTAAAATTGCGCTGGATACAACAGGTAAAAAATACATTCGCATTTTAAATTGGCATCAGGTATGGGTGCGCCACAACGAAAACAACCCGGGCTCTACTATTAACGGGACACCACAAGACAAACAATGGGATATGGGTTTGCGTAGATCTCGCTTTTTGTTGCACACGCAAATCAATCCTAACTTCATGTTAGTAACCCATTTTGGAATCAATAATGCCAATCAAATAAGTGGAGGAGCCAATGGTCAGGGAGCAAGTGGTGCCGATGGTAAGAAACCACAACTCTTTATGCATGACGCTTACATTGAACACCGTGTGTATAAAGATCATCTTTGGCTTGGTGCTGGTTTACAATACAATATTGGTCCATCACGATTATCAAGTGCCTCGACCCTCAATTTTTTAGGTTTAGATTCTCCTATTTTTAGTTGGCAAAACATTGAAGCTACCGATCAGTTTGCTCGTCAATATGGCTTATTTGCGAAAGGACAAATCACAAAGGACAAAAGACTAGACTACCGTGTTTCACTCAATTTCCCATTTGCAATTGCCAAAGGAAATGCGTTGGCAACTCTAGATACTGCGCTGGCTAGTCATGGTGTTACGAGCACCGCATATCGTTACGGAGGACAACCACATGTTGCTTACACAGGATACATGAAATATCAGTTTTGGGATATCGAAAGTAATGTGTTGCCATTTCAAGTAGGCACGTATATCGGGACTAAAAAAGTATTCAATATTGGTGTAGGATTTTATCAACATAAAGATGCCATGTGGTCAGCTAGCCTGAATGAAAATTCAAATAAAGTTGATACTGTTAACCACTCGCAACTTTTTATTGCAGCTGACGCATTTTTAGACATGCCACTCGATAAAGAGAAAAAATTTGCACTTACTGCATATGCTTCTTACACCTATGCCGATATGGGTGCAAACTATGTTCGAAATATTGGTCTGATGAACCCAACAAACGGAACCATTGCTGCACTGGCTTCATTTAATGGAAGCGGAAATGCCGAACCTACCATCGGAACTGGTTCTGTTATTTTTGGGCAAGCGGGAATTGCGCTTCCAAAAATCAAAAAGATTGGTAGGTTTCAACCCTATGCAAGTCTAATGCTGGCTAATTACGAACGTATTGCCGATAAAATTTTAATCCCTGACTTTGGAGTGAATTGGTTTTTAGCCGGACACAGCGCCAAAATAACAATGAATTACAGACCACGTCCTATTTTTGCGTATGAAACACCTGGGCAAAAATGGTCAGCAATTCATATGATTGACCGCAAAAATGAATTTACGGTACAATTCCAAGTTTATTTGTAAACCCCTAAATCTATATAATTATGAACGCAAGCAAACAAAACAGTATTACCAAGGTCATTGGTGCCTCCTCGTTGGGCACACTGATCGAATGGTACGATTTTTACATTTTTGGTAGTTTAGCTACCATTATCGGAAAACAACTTTTCCCATCTGATGCCGGAGCATCAGCACTGATCAACACATTGGCCATTTTTGCCGCTGGTTTTATCGTAAGACCTTTTGGCGCCCTAGTTTTTGGTCGCTTAGGAGATTTAATCGGTAGAAAATACACCTTCTTACTTACACTCGTACTAATGGGAGGCTCAACATTCCTAATTGGTCTTATTCCAAGCTATGCCTCCATTGGATATGCAGCGCCTATTTTAGTACTCATTCTTCGTTTGGTACAAGGTTTGGCGCTCGGTGGTGAATACGGTGGTGCTGCTACCTATGTAGCTGAACACGCACCGGCAAACCGCCGTGGTTTTTTCACAAGTTGGATTCAAACCACTGCAACACTCGGGTTATTTCTTTCCCTTGGTGTTATTGTACTTACTAAATCATCTTTAGGTGCAGAAGCTTTTTCTGATTGGGGATGGAGAATTCCGTTTCTAATTTCTATCGTGTTAGTTATCGTATCGATATACATCCGCGTTTCTATGCACGAATCTCCGCAATTTACTAAATTGAAAAGTGAAGGTAAAATTTCTACTAATCCGCTTAAAGAAAGCTTCAGAAACCGCGCTAATTTCAAAATGGTGCTATTGGCACTATTCGGAGCAACAATGGGGCAAGGTGTTATTTGGTATACAGGCCAATTTTATGCGCAATCGTTTTTAGAAAATGCTTGTAAACTTGATTTCAATGAGTCGCGCTACATTCTAATTATTGCAATTGCTTTAGCAACTCCCTTCTTTATTGTTTTTGGATCTTGGTCAGATAAAGTCGGAAGAAAATGGATCATGATGGCTGGTATGTTCCTAGGTATAGTGAGTTACAGACCCATTTATCAATATTTCCTAGATCATTCTGACTACACCAAAGCGACTGTTCTGAGTAGCGCTGCGCCTGCACAAAAGAGTGAATTGGTGAAAGACTCAAAAGACAGCTTATACACAGTTACAATTGCAAAAACATTAGCTAATGGGGCCTCTTACAATGAAGTTACCACGACTAAAAAATTTGCTGACGATACTAAAGCACCAGAGGTCACAACCATTCAACAGGATAAAAAATTAGCAAGTAATACCTTTTGGATTTTTGTGGGTCTTGTGTTCTATCAAATTTTATTAGTTACAATGGTGTATGGTCCGATTGCTGCCTTTTTAGTGGAACTTTTCCCAACAAAAATCAGATATACATCTATGTCGTTGCCTTATCATATTGGAAATGGTGTCTTTGGTGGATTAGTTCCATTTATTGCCACCCTGATTGCAAGTTTCCCGGGCTCTACCCCACTTTCAGGACTCTGGTACCCGATCGGAATTGCGTCTCTTTGTTTAATTATTGGTGTTTTCTATCTTTCAAACAAGATTGATGAAAATGTAGCTGACTAAACTTTATAAATAACATTACTATGAATACAATTAAAAAATTATTGGGTTTAGCTTGGATGATCCTAGCTCCACTCGCTGTAATCCTTATGTTTCAACAAGCAGGAGAAAAAATAAACCTGGCCGCCGAGGGAGTAGCTAGAACGAATACTGCATTACAATGGGGTATTATTCTACTCATCTTTATTCCGGTGAGCATCGGTATGATCATCTTTGGCTACTATTCGTTCAAAGGAGAATATGACCAACTTCCAAGCAGTTCAAAAGAAATTTAATTGCTTTGAAAATCCTTAAAAAAATGCCTCTGTTTATACGGAGGCATTTTGCTTTAGAAATAATTCGTTGTAAATTAATCGAGTGAATACCAAGATTCAAATCGTCAAATTAGTACTACTAGGTATATTTTGCTTCCTTGTTTTTAATTTCCCAATAATGGAAATCATGAATATCCCAAACCTAGGCTATTTTGGTATCCCAAAATTATACATCAATGTATTCTTACTATGGGCATTTTTTATCCTTGTTCTTTTGATCATTAAAAAACCCAAAAGATGAATCAATGGTTGGTAATCACGTTTGCTATTGTCTATCTACTGATCTTATTTGGCATAGCTGTTTTTTTTGAATCTTCTCGAAAAAGCTGGGCAAAATCTCTACTTAATTCGCCATATATCTATGCTTTGACAATGGCAATATATTGCTCGGCTTGGACCTTTTACGGAAGTGTTGGTAAAGCTGCAGCTGATGGTATTGAATTTCTTGCTATTTATATTGGGCCAACCATTGGGGCTTTTTTTATGATCCCTGTTTTAGGCAAAATTATTCGGATTTCAAAATTCCAAAGGATCAACAGTATTGCCGATTTTATCTCGGCCAGGTACGGCAAGAACATTACCATCGGAATGGTGGTTACCCTGCTTGTTATTATTGGTGTAATTCCATACATTTCCCTGCAAATCAAAGCGATATCCTCAAGCTTTAATCTATTAGTGGACAAAAGCCCTGCACAAGCAAAGTATTTCTACCGTGACTCTGGCTTCTACTTTACTTTAGCACTTGGTTTATTCATCAGTTTCTTTGGCACAAGAAGTTCTGATGCATCAGCACAGCATAAGGGTTTGCTTGGCGCCATTGCTTTTGAATCCATAATAAAACTTATTGCCTTGAGTTCGGTCGGCATATTTGTTTGCTTTTATCTTTTTGATGGCCCTTCTGATATCTTTAATCAGGCTAATAACAACGTTGATTTAAACCAACTCTTTACCATTAAACCCGGCGCCTATTTAGATTGGTTTTTCTTGATCATTGCTTCCCTATTGGCCTTTTTCTTTTTACCAAGACAATTTCAGGTAGCCGTCATTGAAAATACGGATGAGAAAAATCTCAATAAAACAATGTGGCTCCTTCCACTTTATCTTTTTTTAATCAACTTATTTATACTCCCAATCGCTTTTGCTGGTAGAATTTATTTCACGGGGCAAAATGTCAACCCAGATACCTTTGTACTCTCTTTGCCTTTAGCTACAGGTTCAGAATTACTCAGCATCTTTACTTTTATCGGAGGATTTTCAGCTGCTACAGGTATGATCATCGTAGAAACTATTGCCATCTCTACCATGATCAGTAATAATTTAGTCATGCCTATCATCGTTGGAATACCAGGCATCAAGAAAAAGATTGATGAGAGTTTTAGTCAGCAAATTAAATGGATCAGAAGAATAGGAATCATCTTTATTCTAGTGTTTGCTTACTTATATGAAAAAAACATTGCACAATATTTTTCATTAGTAAATATTGGATTGATTTCCTTTGCTGCCGTTTCTCAATTTGCACCTGCCATGCTCATTGGCTTATATTGGAAACAAGCAAGTAAAAATGGCGCCATTATTGGATTACTACTCGGGTTTAGCATTTGGTTTTACACACTAGTATTTCCATCTTTTGTCGATGCTGGTTTTTTTGATCACCGTATTCTCATCGACGGACCCTTCGGCTTAGGCTTTTTAAATCCACACGCTCTTTTTGGTCTAAAAGGTTTTGCTCCGTTATCTCATTCAATTTTTTGGAGTCTATTTTTCAATTTAGCGGGCGTGTTTATTGGTTCGATTTATTCTAAACAAAAACAACAAGAGTTATTACAAGCCGAGGTATTTGTTAACATCCATAAGCATGCTTTAGATCAACAAAGTGTTTGGCGTCGGACTGCAACGATACCTGACCTACGAATTCTTTTAGCAAACTTCATTGGTAAAAAAAGAGCCAATCAACTTTTAGCAGGATATGCCAAACGAAATCAGATCGAATTTAGCGAGCAAGACCTACTTGCAGATCCTCGCCTCATCGATTTCTCTGAAAGGATTCTGTCTGGAGTAATAGGCGCTGCTTCAGCTAGAATTATGGTAAGTAGTGTCACGAAGGATGAAGACATTTCTATCGACGAAGTATTAAAAATACTGGAAGAATCTCAACAGTCAAGAGAACTAAATAAAGAATTAAGAAGAAAATCTATCGAATTACAACGCGCGACAGAAGCCCTTACTCAAGTCAATCGCCAGCTCAAAGAAGTGGATCAATTAAAGGATGAATTTCTTTATACAGTGACTCACGAACTCAGAACTCCTCTTACATCCATAAGAGCGATGTCTGAACTCGTTCAAATGGACCCTGAGATGCCAGAAGCCACAAGACAAGACTTTTTAGATCGAGTGGTCAAAGAAATTGAGCACATGAGTCATTTGATCACACAAGTATTATTACTCGAAAGATTTGAAAATGGCAACCAACAACTACAACTCAGCCACTTTGACCCTACGGCACTTGTGATGAACACAATTCAAAGATTTGAAACCATGGCAGATCTAAAAAAAGTTACTCTAAAAACTAAAATTTTGGGAGAAATCAAAAATATCGATGCAGATCCCGATCTTTTAGGACAGGTACTCACGAATCTTGTATCAAACGCATTAAAATTTACACCTGAAGGCGGTTGCATTCACATTTTATTGGAACAAGAAAAAGCATGCACCAAATTCACGGTTGAAGACAATGGCAAAGGCATCCCAGAAGACGAACAACATTTATTATTCAACAAGTTTTTTCAAGCGAAAAATCAAACACTCAAAAAACCAATTGGAAGTGGTTTAGGTCTTGCCATTTGCAAAAGGATTATAGAATTACATCATGGTGAAATACATTTAACAAGTAAAGTTGACGAAGGCACAGCGCTTAGCTTCTTTATTCCTAATTTTGCTACCGAAAATAGCCTAACATGAATACCTCAAAAATTCTTATTGTAGATGACGATCCAAATATCCTTTTATCACTGGATTATCTCATGAGAAAAAACGGCTTCCATGTTTTTGTTGCTAGAAACGGAGCAGAAGCGCTCGAACTGATCGAAACAGAAGTTCCTGAACTCGTATTACTAGACATCATGATGCCCGATGTTGACGGCTATGAAATTTGCAAAGAGGTTCAATCAAAAGAGTGGTCAAAACACATCAAGATCATTTTCTTAAGTGCAAAAAGTAAAGAAGCTGATATTCAAAAAGGTATTGAATTAGGCGCCGTTGCTTATATCACCAAACCTTTTTCCTCTAAACAGCTTTTAGCCGAGGTCCAGCAGCACCTCAGTAAATGATGCTAAAATAGTATAGTTATAAAATTTCCTTCTTACTTTATAACTAAATTCATGTAGCAAAATAAGCACATGAATCAACATACATTTCAGCAACTCAGTATTCAAGATCCAATCGGATTCTGGAAAAATGTAAGTCAAGAAATTTCTTGGCATAAAAAACCGCAAGAAATACTATCAAAACGAGCAAATGGCTATGCAGATTGGTTTGTCGATGGACAACTAAACATGTCTTATTTATGCCTTGATTATCACATAGAACAAGGTAGAGGCCATGATATTGCGCTATTCTGGGATTCTCCTGTGAGTCATCAAAAACGAGAATATACCTTTCTACAATTAAGAAATGATGTCGCCAAATTTGCAGGTGGTTTACACAAATTGGGGCTGAAAAAAGGAGACCGTGCAGTCATTTACATGCCAATGATTCCAGAGGCCATTATTGCTATGCTTG
Source organism: Bacteroidota bacterium (assembly GCA_041158525.1). Classification (GTDB taxonomy): domain Bacteria; phylum Bacteroidota; class Bacteroidia; order Flavobacteriales_D; family Crocinitomicaceae; genus UBA952. The sequence continues at coordinate 9,590 of JBEBBE010000071.1, forward strand.
CTTGTGCAAGAATTGGCATAACGCATTCCGTTGTTTTTGGTGGATTTGCAGCCCATGAACTTGCCATCCGTATAGATGACTGTAAACCAGAGGTATTAATTACAGCAAATTATGGTATCGAAATCAACAAACAAATTCCTTATTTGCCAATTATTGAGGGGGCGCTGGAGCTCAGTAAACACCAACCCAGACATACAATTGTACATTACAGAAAAACCCAATTTCCAGAAAGCTATTATCAGAAAGGCCTCAATTTTAACGACCTCATTCAGCAACCTCTAGTCCATGAACCTGTTTGGGTTGAAAGTACACACCCACTCTATCTTTTATATACTTCGGGCACAACGGGAAAACCAAAGGGGGTACAAAGAGATACTGGTGGATATGCCACGGCCCTGAAATTTGCCATGAAAGAATTCTATAATGCGCAAGATGGTGATGTGTTTTTTTCTGCGAGTGATTTAGGTTGGGTAGTAGGGCATTCTTTTATTGCTTATGGGCCATTAATCCATGGTTGCAGTACCGTCTTGTACGAAGGAAAACCCATTAAAACTCCGGATGCAGGTGCCTTTTGGAGGCTTGTCTCACAATATCAAATCAACCATGTTTTTGCAGCTCCAACTGCCATAAGAGCCATCAAAAAAGAAGATCCGAACGGTGAATTTTATAAAAAACATGACACTTCTAGTTTGAAATATTTCTTTCTCGCTGGTGAGCGCTGTGACATCACCACTTATCAGTGGCTTCACGAGCTCATTGAAAGACCCGTTATTGACCACTGGTGGCAAACTGAATCTGGATGGCCTATGCTAGGAATGATGCAAGCATTGGATCTTCCTACCCCAAAGGCCGGATCTGCAGGCAAACCTATTTGTGGTTTTAATATTCAAATTCTAGATGAAGCGGGGCAAGAACTACCAGAACAAAGCGAAGGATTCATTGCCATCAAGCTCCCCTTACCTCCAGGCTGCATGCAAACATTATGGGAAGACGAGCAAAAATTTCAAGAAAGCTACCTGGATCATTTCCCTGGCTATTATACTTCTGGGGATGGTGGTTACAAAGATTCTGAGGGTTATTTTTATGTCATGGGACGTGTAGACGACGTCATCAATGTGGCAGGGCATCGACTCAGCACCGGAGAAATGGAAGAAATAATTGGTAGCCATCAGGCCATTGCTGAATGCGCCGTAGTTGGCGTCGACGATGCCTTAAAAGGACAAATTCCGATTGCTATTGTAGTGACAAAAGAAGGTTTCGAATCGGCAGACATTCAAACTGAAATTGTGCAACTGATTCGTCATACAATCGGTGCAATTGCTTGCCTAAAATTAGTTTATATTGCACAAAGACTACCTAAAACAAGATCAGGGAAAGTACTTAGAAAAACAATGAGACTCATGCTTGAGCACAAGAACTATGAAATTCCATCAACCATAGAAGATATTCATGTTCTTGCTGAACTCAAGGAGCTATTTACACCAAATTAATTCAACTCAAAAGCCACCTCATTTCTGCGGCCAATGAAATCCCAAGGGGCATTGTAACCCATATAGATCAATTTCTCTTGGTGGGAAATTCCTTCTTTCTTGAGAAGTTCGCGCAATTCCTGCGCCTTTTCTGCAATTTTAGCATCGTTGGTATACCCACCAAAACGCAAGACAGCCAAGGTTCTTTCCGCTTGTTTTTCAAGCTTCACATTCGCGTTACTTGGGTTCGGCAAAGCGTCCATGCTATACTGCTTCGGCATCACAAAAGCCACTGCAGTTTCAGTTCCCATTTCCATAATGACAGGCGAAGTCATGGCAATTTTCTGCCCTTGTTCGTTGCCACCAAAGATATAGCCAGCCACTCTTCGAAAGCCTGTGCTGCTATTTTGACTGTAGGGAGCTGCATTCATTTGTGTTTGTGCTAAAATGAGCGACGGATAGCGTCTGATCTCTGCCTTGCGTGTCAAAACACGAAGTACTTCATAGTCAGGAGTTTCAATTGATGAACGCATAAAAGACATTAAAATAATGAATAAAAGTCCGACTACGGATAGGACAAACAAGAGTTTTTTCAAGTTGATTTTTCTTATAAAACATTGCAATTGTAAAAAAGTTCTTATCTTTGCAGTCGAAATCGGCCTCGTAGCTCAACTGAATAGAGCATCAGATTACGGCTCTGAAGGTTTCAGGTTTGAATCCTGACGAGGTCACAA
>JBEBBE010000072.1:0-5184 GCA_041158525.1 Bacteroidota bacterium
TATGGTTGGTCTATGGAAGACATCGCTACTAAAGTTGGTTCACAAGACATGCTCAAAGAAGCACTTGCCATGATCAATGTCGTGCCAAACCCTTACTATGCATTCTCTGAGTATGAGCGCAACAAACTCGACAACCGCATCAAGATTACCAATTTGCCTGAGGTGTGTCAGATTCGTATTTATACCTCAAACGGAAAGTTGGTGAGAAATATCAAAAAAGATAGCCCAATGACGTTCCAAGATTGGGATCTCACCAACCATGCAGGCATTCCGGTAGCATCTGGCATCTACTTAATTCATGTCGAGGTGCCGAATGTAGGAGAAAGGGTGCTGAAAGCCTTTATAGCCATGCGAATGGTCGATTTACAAAACATTTAACGAGTCATTAACAGCCTGGCCGTTTAATGAAAGGTACTTTTGTACAAACAAATCAAGCAACATGAAAAATTCTTTTCTACTTATTTGCGCTTTTACCCTATTTCTGGGCAGCGCTCAGGCACAAGTCTATTCTTTGCCAAATTTACCTTTTGCTTTCTCGGCCTACGAGCCTTATATCGATGCCCAAACCATGGAAATCCACCATGACAAGCATCATGCAGCCTATGTAAATAACCTCAATAAAGCTATTTCTGGAACATCTATGGAAAATAGCAGCATGACGAACTTACTCATGTATGCCAGTTTCAGACCTGCAGCTGTGCGCAACAATGCTGGTGGTCATTACAACCATACTTTGTTTTGGGAGATTTTAGCACCCACCAATGCCCAAAAGCCCATTTCAGAAGCACTTCAGACCGCAATTACCAATCAATTCAAGAGCCTCGATTCATTAAAAACACTCATGAACGCGGCAGCTGCCACTCGTTTTGGTAGTGGTTGGGCCTGGTTAATGCTGAGCCCAGACGGAAAACTAGCCGTAGTAAGCACTGCCAATCAAGATAATCCCATCATGGATGTGAGTAAAGACCGTGGTATTCCACTCATTGGAATCGATGTTTGGGAGCACGCCTATTATTTAAAATATCAAAACAAAAGAGGTGATTATTTAGGAGCTATCTGGAACCTCATCAATTGGGGCGTCGTTTCTGATAAATATGCGGCCGCGTTAAATGACCCTTTACTCAAGGAACTTGAGGAAGACAATTGGTTGGCGCTCAAAGATTTCCATAAGGTTATGGCGCAAACTTTTCATCCGGCCGAGGAAAATAATTTTGAACCATTACGCACAAGAAGTGGCGAATTGTATGCGAAAGCCATTTTATTGAAAAACTCTACGCCGCCTTCATCTGCAATTAATCCGAAAGTGCAAGATGCCCTCAGCCGCCTTGAACAACAGTGCTTAAGTATCCATCAGTTGGTACAAAAATCAAGTAAGAACGAGGCTGAAAAAAATGCAAAATTATTTGAGCAAATCACCAAAGCCCACGACATTTTTCATGAAGTGGAAGGCCTCTGCCACGACTAATAAGTTGCGAAGTTAACCTTGCGGTAAAACCTTTGTAACTCAATTCCGTATCTTTGTCAAAAAGAAATCGGTGCGTTTTGAATTAACCAAAGAATTTATTGCCGAACTGCGTCTGAAAATTGTCGCAGAAGACCGCCTTTGGATCCAAGAGCAAGTCTTGGAATTGCACTACGCTGAAGTTGCCGAAATCCTCGACAAACTCACCAACGACGAAGCCAAATTCATCTACTTCATGGTAGATGAAGATACCCAGGCCGACATCTTGATGGAACTTGAAGAGGAAGTCCGAGACCGTTTCTTGGCCTCCCTTTCGAGTAAAGAGATGGCTGATCAGCTCGAGAACCTGGACTCCGATGATGCTGCCGATATCTTAAGTGAACTCCCCGATGAAAAAATCCAGGAGGTCATCTCACACATGGAAGATGACGAAGCAGCTGAAGATATTGTCGATCTCCTCAATTATGACGACGACACCGCAGGGGGTCTGATGCAAAAAGAATTTTTTCAGGCCAACATTGAATGGCCTGTCAACCGCGCTATCATTGAACTGCGCAAACAAGCAGAAGACGTTGAAAAGGTATACAACATTTTTGTGGTAGACGACGACGATCACTTGCTTGGCGTACTTTCCTTGAAGCGCTTGCTCTTCGCGAACTCCAGAACAAAAATTGGCTCAATTTACCAGGGTAAAAAAATCATCTCAGTAAAGGCCAGTGATTCTGCCGAATTAGTGGCTAAGGTCATGGAAAAATACGACCTCGTTTCTGTTCCGGTTGTCGATTATCAAAATAAACTAGTAGGCCGCATTACCCTTGATGACGTCGTTGATTACATCAAAGAAGAAGCTGACAAAGACTTCCAAATGGCCACCGGTATCTCCGACAAAGTCGATTCAGATGCAGCAATTTGGAAGGTGAGTTTTTCGCGCCTACCTTGGCTCATTATAGCTATGTTGGGTGGTACCATTGGGGCAAAAGTAATTTCCAATTTTGAGGACAGCATTACGGCCATTCCCGCTATGGCTTTCTTTATCCCGCTCATTACAGCAATGGGAGGAAATGTAGGGGTGCAATCTTCAGCAATCGTTGTGCAATCATTGGCACGTGGCGATAAAGATTTAGGCCGCATTTTACCAAAACTTATCCGGGAAGGAAGTGTTGGCCTCATGAATGGCCTTATTTTATCGAGTTTGATTTTCTTGGTAGCCACAGTTTTTGTGGATATTCATTTGGGTATCGTCGTGAGTTTGTCCTTGTTTACCGTGATTTTATTCGCTGCCATTTTCGGTACGCTCTTTCCGATGATCCTGAACCGTTATAAAATTGACCCAGCACTTGCCATTGGGCCTTTTGTAACAACCCTCAATGACGTCATCGGCATCTTTATTTACTTCTCAATTGGTTTGTTGTTGATGTGATGATAGATAGGCCCACTATTCGAGATTTTTTAGATCAATTACCCTATCAAAATTATCTTTCTAATCAAATTAAAAGTCAACTTGAGTTGCATTCAAAGGTGATTTTTTTACCTGGAAAAACACAACTTCAACCAATCGGCTCGACCTGTAAAAATATTTATTTTGTTTTTGAGGGTTCAGCAAGAATATTTTATCTAAGAGACGGGACGGAAATTACCGAATACTTTGCAAGAAAGGGAGATATTTTAATTCGAGTTGAAAGCTTATTAAGAAATAAATCTACCAAAAAAGGGATTGAATCTATCTCAAAGTCAGTATTTCTAGAGATCAATGCTGCATCTATTTTCACTCTTTTCGAACAAGATAAAAATTTGGAAAAGTGGTTTAATACACTCATTCAAGACGCATTTATAGAAAATGTCCAGCGTACAGAACATTTTCAAATATTATCACCCGAAGAACGTTATTTTCAGTTAATTCAAGTATTCCCTGACATTCTAAATATTGCCCCTCTAAAATATATTGCCTCCTACTTAGGTATAACACAGGTAAGTCTAAGTAGAATTCGTAGAAGAATTGATAGACATTCTTGATTTTTTAACAATTGTTAAAAGAATCTCATTTTTTACATTCTAAATTTACATTTGAATATCACGATGAAAAATGAACATAAAGAAATCTGACATCTTAAAATTAGATAAATCAAAGTATCAAATAATAGACGTGCGCGATACCGAAGAATATAATAGCGCTCATATTGAAGATGCATTGCACATTCCACTTGATCAATTAAGAAACCAAGCTATATATTGGTCCAAAGAAAAAATATATATTACCGTTTGTGGAAAAGGTGGAGCACGGTCTGATCAAGCTCAAGAAATTTTAACAGAATTAGGTCTTGAGTCTTTTTCACTAGATGGAGGAACATTTGGATGGTTTACAAATGAATAAAAAACTCGGCCTAAAAGAAAACTGGCAACAATTCACGCTTTTAGTCATCGTCAATATATTTGTCGGTGGCATGGTCGGCATGGAACGCAGTATTTTGCCACAATTGGCAGAAGAAGACTTTCATTTAGCTGCCAAAACTGCAATACTATCTTTTATTGTGGTATTTGGTATCACCAAAGCGCTGACCAACTATTTCGCTGGGGCATTTGCCAATAAATATGGTCGTCGAAAATTACTTATCGCCGGCTGGATTTTTGCACTACCAGTACCCCTTTTACTCATATTTGCGCCAAATTGGTCTTGGATTATTATTGCCAACGTATTTCTGGGTATCAATCAGGGATTGGCCTGGAGTAGTACAGTCGTGATGAAAATTGATTTAGTGGGGTCAAAAAACCGTGGTTTTGCCATGGGTATCAATGAAGCTGCTGGTTATTTAGCAGTAGGAGGCGTTGCCTTTTTAAGCGCGTACTTTGCCAATAACTACGCACTGCGGCCTTATCCATTTTACATTGGAATTGTGCTCTCCATTCTGGGCTTGCTTTTCAGTATCTTTTTAATTAAAGACACGCAGTCTTTCGTTCAACTTGAAGGCGAAACAAGCAATACGCCATTACTCAAGCATATTTTCCGTGATACCTCTTGGCGTCATCCAAATTTAGGTGCCATTAGCCAAGGAGGTTTGGTCAATAACCTGAATGATGGCATGATCTGGGGTTTGTTCCCAATCTTACTCTTAAGCAAAGGTTTTTCCGCCACAGAACTCGCTCAAATCATTGCCATTTACCCATCAGTGTGGGGCTTAAGTCAGTTATTTACTGGCAAACTTGCAGACCGCTTCGCTAAAAAATCCTTGCTGTTTTGGGGCATGTTTTTACAAGGGCTAGCCATTCTTGGCTTCATTTGGGCCAGTTCATTTATGGCATTCGCTGTACTCAGCGTAATACTTGGTCTTGGAACAGCCGTTGTTTATCCTACATTTTTAGCCGCAATTGCAGACAACACCCACCCCAGTCAACGTGCCCAAAGCATCGGTATATACCGCTTATGGAGAGACCTCGGCTATGCATTTGGTGCTTTACTCACAGGTATCCTCATTGATTTTTGGTCCATCAATTCAGCGATCTTCGCCATCGGTTTTTTAACCATTTGCTCGGCATTAGTCATCCTTTTTCGCATGACTACCCCCACAAAATAAGCCAACTACACCAAAATTTCTCGAATCAAAAAAGCTTCGTATCTTTGCACTCCACTAAAAACCTGGAGAGGTGTCCGAGTGGTTGAAGGAGCACGCCTGGAAAGTGTGTATAGGTCTAAAGCTTATCGAGGGTTCGAATCCCTCTCTCTCCGC
>JBEBBE010000073.1:0-27034 GCA_041158525.1 Bacteroidota bacterium
GAGATTTGTTTGGCCACAAAGCCACCGAAACCTGGCACAACCACACAATTGTGGCGCAATAAAAGTTCAATTAAGATTTCTTCAAAACCCTGCATCTAACAAATTTACAAAACTCTGTTCAGATTACAAAAAAGGCAAAACCTTTTGTACATCTGCTGGCACATCGATATTGGGTGTTTCAATGCTAGTGCGGACTAATCGAATCGGGTAACCATAGTACAGCCACCTGAGTTGTTCAAGTGACTCTGCTTGCTCTAAGAGACATGGAGTCAATTGAGAAAGCTCAATTAAAATGTCGGATCGATAAGCATAAAGGCCTATATGTCGAAGCCAAGGAAAACTTGTTTCTTTGGCATAGTGCATATTAGGAAGAGGGCTTCTAGAAAAATAAATGGCTGAATGCTTGGCATTTTCGAGCGCTTTTATTCTGTTCGGATTTTCTAAATCTTCTGAACTCACCTGCGGATTCACTAAGGTCGCGATTTGAACAGATGAATCTTGGAAGGCTTCCAGTAAGGAATCAAGCTGCAGCGCACTCACCAATGGTTCATCTCCTTGTATATTGATAACGACATCATAACCCGGATAATTGGCCAAAACCTCAGCACAGCGATCAGTTCCACTTTGATGTGCGGAACTGGTCATGAGAACCTTTCCTCCAAAACGCAGCACTTCGGCTTCAATTCGGGCATCATCGGTGGCCACTACTAAGTTGTCGATTTTATGTGCTTTGAGGGCGCCTTCATAGACACGCTGGATCATGGTCTTACCTTTGAGGTCAATGAGTGGCTTGCCCGGAAAACGCGAAGAATCATATCTGGCTGGGATAATGCCGAGTACTTTCATTAGAATTTGGCTTGAATTTGAATGATGAAATTTCTTGGCGCCTGGATGTCACCGGGTCTGGTGGCATATTCAGCGTTCAGAAAATTATTAACGATAAAGGACAATCTGTATTGTTCTTTGAATGTATAGGCCATGCGGAAATCTAGCACCAGATTGCCGTGATTGTTGAGCTCACGATAGGCTTTCAAGCCGGGCAAAATGTAAACACTCGAGATAGGCGAAGGATCTACGTCGTCTTCAAAGACGCGATCAATGTTGCGCATAAAACTGTTGTAGCGCGCTGAAAAACCAAGGCTCCAGTGTTGGTAGGAAGCTTCAACGTCTGCTTTTGCGAGGTGCTTGAAACGATACTTGAGCATATTGGTGCTGGTATCTGAAAAATTGGCGGTGTATAAAGGATTGGCATTTAATGAAATCGGATTCATGTAGGTGTAGCCCATTAATGAAATCAATTCAACTTTGCCCAAGTGCCCTGTCGAGTTAAATGATAAATCTAGACCTGAAATGCGCGCTTTTTCTGCATTTTGTGCTTGAAAACCAACCCAGTCGCTCACATTGTAGTTGCCACTTGTCAAGAATTCGAGGTCTGCTGGGCTTGGATTAATTGGGTTCAAAGGCTGCTGACTGATGGGATTGTAGTATATAAAAGAAAACTCCATCATATTGCTGTATTGATTGACAAAAACAGCGAGGTCGAGCATGGCCTTCCAAGTGCCAATTTTGAAACCTTGTTTGATGCCGACTTCTGCTGCCCAACCCACTTCTGGCCTGAGGCCCGGATTTGGAAAAATATTGAGCGCACCCACCGAGGTCTGCGTGAAGCGCTCTGCAACAGACGGATATCTGATACCTTGCCCAAAGCTAGCGCGCAAATGTGTGTAAGGCTTGAGTTCATAGTGCAAACCTGTTCGAAAAACAGGGTAAAAAGGCAGTGTTATAGAATCTTTTGTGGGGATGACAAATTTTGAGTCGGCTTCTAGCTGATCCATTTCAAAATATTCGAGACGCACGCCTGCCGTGAAATCAAGTTTTTTATGGTGAATATCTAATTGTGAAAATGCCGCATAATTTTGAGATTGGTGATTGCCAAAGAGCAAGGAATTAACGCGGTTTCCAATGGCTGAAAAGCCGGAGCTCAGGGTGCCTGCTGCCCCTATTTTATTTTGATAGGTGTAGTCTAGATAAGATACCGTAGCTGCATTGCTTTGATTGACATTCGAAAGGTTTTCGTTGTCTACCCAATACAACCTTGTTTTGAGTTGGTGGATATTTTTTTTGTGATCGATGAACTTGATACTCGGGTCTATAAATAAGCGTTGGCCAAAATTATAACTCAGGGTTGAGGCGCCGGCGGTGGTATCACCGTAGCCACTAGGTGTGTAGGCTAAAGAATCGCTTTCCCAGATGAGAAAATTTCCGGTTTTTTGAATTTGGTAGTTGTAGCCCAATGACAGTTTTAAGCGATTGGCAAGCAGTGGTTTCAAAAAGAGTGTGCCTGAAACCCGAGCTCTTGACTCTTCTTCGCCGATACGGTAGCCATCGTTATGAAAGCCTACTGTTGAAATGGTGTAGCCGAATTTATCTTTTAAGGCACTATGATACACTTCAAGTTGCTGATTCATCGGGGAAGCAGACCACCATTTTAAAGATGCCCTTCGAGGGTTTCCGTAGATGCCATTTTGAAATTTGACACTTGTTTGTGGAACCAAACCAGGTTCTTTTTCAGAGAGTGCAATAATGCCGTTTAAGGCTCCGCTTCCGTACAAAACTGAAGAGGCGCCTTTTAATACTTCCACTTGACTGGCTTGTTCCATCGGAATAGCATTCCATTGGGTATCTCCTGCGTAACCTGACAACAATGGCATCCCGTTCCATAATAATAAAACACGGCTACCCGTGCCGTATGCGAAACCTGAACCACCGCGTATGCTCACTTGGCCATCCATCGTATAAACACCCGGTGTTTGATCCACAGCCTGCTCGAGGTCTGTAATGCCTTTGTGATCGATGAGTTGCGGACGAAGCACTTCCATAGAAACTGGAACCTCTTCAATTTTTTGTTTGCGCTTGGATGCGCTCACAACAATTGTGCGCGTGTCTTGTACACGAGTCGTATCAGTAGCTGCTTTTTCAGGAACCTGAGCCCAAAAAACAAGGCACTGAAACAGGAAAAACAAAAGAAAATAGTGCTTTTTCATGCAAATAATTTGTAGCGAAATTAAGGTGAAAATTCAGCAGCAAATACAGTAATTCTACTGAAATGATTGCTGAAACATCCTTCTAATTTTACCCGAATCTAACAAAAAAATGATGCACCCCAATTACATCTACCAAATTGCTTTCACTCAGCTCTACGGCATCGGGCCTATCAGAGCCAAGCGCCTATTGAAAATTCTAGATGCTCCAAAAGCGTTTTTCGATTTATCCATGCCCGAACTCCAACAGCTTACGAGTATTTCGATCAAACAACTTGAATTGGCAAATCGAACAGCTGCGCTTTTGGCTGCCCAAACACAAGCGCCCTACCTGAGCGCTAAAGATTTACACTATTTTTTCACTACAGACCCAGCTTTTCCGCAGCGGCTCAAAGAATGCCCTGACGCACCTCTCGGCTTATTTTACAGAGGCACTACCCCTACTTGGAACCAATCAAGAACTTTGGCCATAGTAGGGACACGACAACAAACCGCTTACGGCAAACAAATTGTCAAAGAACTCATTGGTTCGCTGCCAAAAGATATCTTAATTGTCAGCGGCTTGGCACAAGGGGTTGATGCCGATGTGCATGAGCAGGCCCTTCGTTTTGGCTTGCAAACCATTGGGGTGTTGGGGCATGGTCTTGACCGCATTTATCCGGCTAAGCACCGCGAACTTGCTTTAGCCATGACCCAACAAGGTGGCTTACTCTCTGAATTTTTAGTCGGCACCCGTGCAGAACGCATGCACTTCCCGATGCGCAACAGAATCATTGCTGGGCTTGCCGATGCCGTGGTTGTCATTGAAAGCAAAAAAAATGGTGGTTCACTCATTACTGCAGAGCTCGCCAATGACTACAACCGTGAGGTTTGCGCATTTCCTGGCGCGGTGCATTATGAACATTCAGAGGGTTGCAATGCTTTAATCAAAGCCAACAAAGCGCACCTCATCAATAATGCCGAAGACCTCCTAACACTTCTAAACTGGGGGGCTATACCTGTGCCCAAAATTCAAGAAAACAACTTACTCAATGTTGCACAAAAGCAAGTTTTTGAACTTTTTGGCAACAAAAACACATGGTCTATTGACGAGCTGGCCTTTCACCTTCAAAAACCTGTTTCAGAAATTAGTACCTTGCTTTTTGAACTCGAGCTCCAAAGCCTTATTGAGCACACTGGTGCAAATCGATACAAACTCCCAATTTAAAATAGCTTTTGCTTTTGAAATCTTAAATTAGTCCTTAATTTTGCAGCAGTTCATTTAAATAAACTTATAAAGAAAGGTGGAGGGACAGGCCCTATGAAACCTTGGCAACCTCACTTCCAAAGTAAAGGTGCCAAATCCGATCCAGTAATGGAAAAGATAAGTTGAAACGCACTGTTTCTACCTTTCGCTACCGATATTATGATTAACAGTGACCTCGTTTCTGCTTTGCAACAACGCGTTTTAGTGCTTGACGGTGCTATGGGAACCATGATTCAGCGCTACCAACTCGAAGAATTCGATTTTCGTGAAGGTGCTTTTGAAGATCACCCACAATCATTGAAAGGCAACAATGACCTTTTGTCTATCACAAGACCTGAAATCATCAAAGCCATTCACCGTGCCTATTTACAGGCGGGTGCAGACATCATCGAAACCAATACTTTTTCAGGTACTACCATTGCCCAAGCCGACTACCACCTCGAAGACGCTGTTTATCAAATCAATTATCAAAGCGCAAAAATTGCAAAAGAAGTTGCGCTAGAATTTACAGACAAGCCCCGGTTTGTGGCAGGTTCCATTGGGCCAACCAACCGCACGGCTTCCATTTCTCCAGATGTCAATGATCCAGGCTACAGAGCCGTTACCTTTGACGACCTCGCATTAGCTTATAAAGACCAAATTTCAGCGCTCATTGATGGCGGAGTAGATATTTTATTGATCGAGACTGTTTTTGACACCCTCAATGCCAAAGCAGCCTTGTATGCCTGCGATCAAGTTTTTGAGGAGCGCAAGCTCAAACTTCCCATCATGGTTTCTGGCACTATTACAGACCAATCTGGCAGGACCCTTACCGGGCAAACTACTGAGGCATTTTTAATTTCGTTATCGCACATGCCCTTACTCAGCATTGGCCTGAACTGTGCGCTCGGAGCCTCCATGATGCGACCTTACCTTCAAGTACTCAATGAAAAAGCCACCTTTGCCGTAAGCGCCCATCCTAACGCTGGTTTACCCAACGAATTTGGACAATACGACGAAAGCCCTGAAGCTATGGCTGCTCAAATTGAACAATATTTACAAGAAAGTTTAGTCAATGTCATCGGCGGTTGTTGTGGCACCACGCCTGCTCACATCGAAGCAATTGCCGCTGTAGCAGCAAAGTACTCACCAAGAAAATGGAATCCTTGATATGTTAAAGTTAGCAGGCCTAGAACCATTAATTGTCACAGAGCAAAGTAACTTTGTCAATGTCGGCGAGCGTACAAATGTTACGGGCTCACGTGCCTTTCTACGTATGATTCAAGAAGAAGATTACGAAGCAGCATTGGCGGTTGCCCGAGAACAAGTTGAAGGTGGTGCCCAAATCCTAGATATCAACATGGATGAGGGTATGATTGATGGCAAAGCTGCCATGGTGCGCTTTTTAAATCTACTTGCCGCCGAACCAGACATCGCCAGAATCCCAATCATGATTGACTCCTCCAAGTGGGAGATTATTCAAGCGGGGCTCCGCTGTTTGCAAGGAAAGGGCGTTGTCAATTCGATTTCACTCAAAGAAGGTGCAGCCAATTTTATTGCGCAGGCCAAAGAAATCAAGCGTTTTGGCGCTGCAGTCATTGTCATGGCTTTTGACGAAGATGGTCAGGCCGATTCTTACGAAAGACGCATTGAAATATGTAAAAGATCCTACGAACTCTTAACGCAAGAAGTAGGTTTCCCTCCCGACGACATCATCTTTGACCCCAATATTTTCCCGGTGGCTACCGGAATGGACGAACACGCCAATAATGCCCTTGACTTTTTTCGAGCCTGTAAATGGATCCGAGAAAACCTACCAGGAGCGCATGTGAGTGGTGGAGTATCTAATGTTTCCTTTTCATTTAGAGGCAACAACAAAGTCCGTGAAGCGATGCATGCTGCCTTTTTGTATCATGCAACGGCAAATGGCATGGACATGGGAATTGTGAACCCAACAATGCTCGAGGTTTACAGTGAAATTGAACCCGAACTGCGCGAACGCGTCGAAGATGTGTTACTCAATAGAAGAGCAGATGCCACCGAACGTTTATTAACTTTTGCTGAAACCGTTAAAGGCAGCGTAAAGCAAACAACAGCAGACCTCAGCTGGCGAGAAGCACCTGTTCAGCGCAGGCTCTCATACGCACTTGTAAAAGGGCTTGTCGAGTTCATTGATCAAGATGTAGAAGAGGCCCGCCATTTATACGAAAGACCCATTGAAGTCATTGAAGGGCCGCTCATGGATGGCATGAACGAAGTCGGTGATTTATTTGGCTCGGGGCAGATGTTTTTACCTCAAGTAGTGAAATCAGCGCGTGTCATGAAAAAAGCAGTCGCCTATCTGCTGCCTTTTATTGAAGCAGAAAAGAACGGCCAACAACAAGCTGCAGGTAAAATTTTATTGGCAACCGTCAAAGGCGATGTGCACGACATCGGTAAGAATATTGTTGGTGTCGTATTAGCTTGCAACAATTATGAAATCATTGACCTCGGGGTCATGGTGCCAGCTCACATCATCATTGAAAAAGCTATTGAGCTCAACGTTGATGCCATTGGCCTGAGTGGCCTCATTACACCGTCTTTAGATGAAATGGTTCATGTAGCCAAAGAAATGGAAAAAGCTGGGCTCACTATTCCATTATTAATTGGCGGCGCCACTACTTCAAAGGTGCATACAGCAGTAAAAATTGAAGCGCACTACCCTTCGGGTTCAGTGGTGCATGTGCTCGATGCATCTCGTTCTGTTACAGTTGTCGAGCGCTTACTAGGCAACAGAAAAGAAGCCTTTTTAACTGAACTCCGACAAGACTACGAAAAGCTCAGGGTGCATCACCAAAAACACCGCGCCGCCAAAGAACTGCTTTCCTTAGAAGAAGCCAGAAAAAATCGCTTACAGCTTGCTTTTAATGAGCAGACCATCAGCAAGCCCAATACAACTGGTGTCCAACTCCACGAAGTATCCGTTTCAGAACTCATCCCTTATATTGACTGGACACCATTTTTTCAAACTTGGGACCTCCACGGTAAGTTTCCGCAAATATTACAAGATGAAGTGGTCGGCAATACTGCGCAAAAAGTCTTTGACGACGCGCAAAAAATGCTCGATCAAATTAGCGCTGAAAACTGGCTGCTTTGCAAGGGCCTAAGCGGGATTTTCAAAGCCAATACAAGCGGCGATGACATCCTTGTCAAGGATGCACAAACCAACGAAACGCTGCACGTTCAACACACCCTCAGACAACAAACTAAAAAAGCACAAGGCCAACCAAACCTAGCGCTTTCCGATTTCATCGCCCCAACAGAAACAAACCTAAACGACTACATCGGTGCCTTTGTAGTTTGTACTGGTTTTGGCATCGAGACGCAACTTGAGCGCTTTGAAAAAGAACACAACGACTACGATTCAATCATGCTAAAAGCATTAGCTGACCGCCTTGCTGAAGCGTTTGCCGAATATTTACACGAGAAAGTGCGCAAAGAAATTTGGGGTTATGCCAGCAAAGAGAATTTGGCCAATACCGAGCTTATTGCCGAAGCATATCGCGGTATCCGACCTGCGCCTGGCTACCCAGCCTGCCCAGACCACCAAGAGAAACTCGGCATTTTCAAACTGCTCAATGCTACTGAAAAGATTGGCGTCGAGTTGACTGAATCTTTGGCTATGTACCCTACTGCTGCCGTAAGTGGTTGGTATTTTGCGCACCCAGATGCTAAATATTTTGGTTTAGGAAAGATCACGCAAGAGCAAATTGAGGATGTCGCCAAAAGAAAAGGGCAAAGCCTTCAAGAAATCGAGCGTTGGTATAGTTCAGTATTGCACTAACTCGGATTTGCTTCAAACCAAGCATCAATTTCAAAAGGTGCTTTGGTGGCTGCCTCCACCGCAAGTTCATCACAGCGTTCGTTTTCCGGATGCCCAGCATGGCCTTTGACCCAAACAAATTCTAGATCAAATTGAGGGTGTAAAGCCAAATAGCGCTTCCATAGGTCTTGGTTTTTTTTGTCCTTGAAGCCTTTTTTAACCCAAGAAAAGACCCATCCCTTTGTGATCGAATCAATGACATATTTCGAATCCGAATGAATCACGACCGTGTGCTTTTTGTTTTTAATATGCTCGAGTGCTGCAATAACCGCCAATAATTCCATGCGATTATTCGTGGTTCGTCTGAATCCTTGACTCAACTCCATTCTTTTTTTTCCAAAAGAAAGGATGACGCCAAAGCCACCAGGGCCCGGATTTCCTCTGGAAGACCCATCGGTAAAAACAAATATTTTTTCTTGACTCATTGTTTTAAGCGGTCAGGATTTTGAGATAAAAAGGCAGTCCAGGAGTCGCCTTTGGTTTTATTGTGCTCGCCAATTCCTTTAGAAAAATGATGGCAAACGGCTACGGCCAAACCATCGGTGGCATCTAGGTATTTTGGCATTTCAGGAAAAGCTAATAATTTTTGAAGCATGGCAGCTACCTGCTCTTTGGAGGCGCTACCACTACCGGTTATGGATTGCTTGATGCGTCTTGGCGAATACTCCTCAAAAGGAATGTTGTGATTGAGACTGGCTGCAATGGCCACACCCTGTGCCCTGCCCAACTTGAGCATCGATTGGACATTTTTACCGAAAAATGGCGCTTCAATGGCCATTTCATCTGGCTTGTACTCGGCGATAATACCGTTTAAACGCTCTAAGATTCTTTTCAATTTGTCTGGGTGCGTCGGTAATTTGTGCAGTTGTATGACGCCAAAATTGAGCATTTTGAGCTGATTTTTTTGCACATGAATGAGGCCGTAACCCATCACAGTTGTTCCGGGGTCTATTCCTAATATGATTTTATCTTCGCTCATGCTGCTGTAAATCTACACACTATTGACTTTGCATCATTAAAAAAACTGCTATCTTTGTGCCCTTTCGGGTGATTAGCTCAGTTGGTTTAGAGCACTACCTTGACAGGGTAGGGGTCACTGGTTCGAATCCAGTATCACTCACAAAAACCGGTTTAGGCCGGTTTTTTTATGCCTTAAAGTTTGACCGCAACTAGGCCCCCATGGTACTTTTGATCTGACTTTCCGGAATCAAGGCGTCTCCTTTCAAGCGCAAAAAGAGCTGAATCAGTGCCACCACATCTTTCTCGCAGTAAATCATGATGCGTTCGAGGTTCTGCTCTTCGAAATAAACTCGGGCTACATCTGCACCTGAAATGTCATCTTTTGGTGTCGGGATTTGAAATACATGGCAAAGCAAAGACAAGGACGTGAAAGATTTGTAATCGCCAAATTTCCAGAGTTCGAGGGTATCTAAATGGTTAATTTCCCATGGTTTCTTTCCTGCAATTTGTAAAATAGAAGGCAAAGCAATACCGTTGATCAGCATGCGGCGGCAGATATACGGAATATCAAATTCTTTGGCATTGTGACCACAAAGCAGATGGTAAGGTGTATTGTAGTGTTCTTCCAAAAGGCGTTTGAACTGCTTGAGCAGTGTTTCTTCGTCGTCGTGATAAAATGATTTCAAGCGGATGGCCCTGCCCTGCCCGCTATCATGAACCATCCCAACAGAAATACAAACAATTTTACCGAATTCGGCAAGAATGCCGCCACGCTCATTGTAAACTTGGTCTATTCCTTTCTCGGGGCCAACCTGAAAACGGTTTTTTTGCTCAAATAAGGATTGGCCTTTTTCATCGAGATCTTGAAATTGATAGACCTGCGGAACCGTTTCAATATCAAGAAAAAGGATCTTCTCAAGGGGAATTCTTTCTAACATAGGGGAAATTTACAAAGTAATCGGTTGTTGTTAAGCCTAAAAACGTGAAATTTGTAGTAATTGATATGGCCGAAACATTATTTTTTTCCAGTACAAGTAAAGACAAGCGCTATGCGGAGTTGTTGCCGCAATTGCAGGCCCTCATCGAAACAGAAGAAAATCCAATTGCCAACATGGCCAATTTTTGTGCCGCTTTGAAAGAAGCGTTTGGTTGGTTTTGGATTGGATTTTACATGGTAGCAGGTGAAGAACTCATCCTTGGGCCCTTTCAAGGTCCTGTTGCCTGCACCAGAATTGCCAAAGGAAAAGGTGTTTGCGGAACAGCTTGGGCACAAGAAAAAACCATTCTAGTAGAAGACGTAGAGGCCTTTCCAGGCCATATTGCTTGTAGTGCTTTATCAAAAAGTGAAATTGTGGTTCCACTTATAAAAAATGGCGCAGTAATCGGCGTACTAGATATTGATAGCACTGAGCTTGCCACCTTTGACCAACTCGATCAAACCCAACTAGAAAAAATTTGCCAATGGTTCGTTACGCGCTTATAATTGGCTTATTGCTCAGCGCATGTGCGCAAGTTGGCACCATCACCGGCGGGCCTACCGATGATTACGCACCAAAAGTTTTAAGTGCAAGCATTCAAGATCAGCAAGTTGCGGTCAAAGCACAACAACAAATTTTAGTCTTTGATGAATTTATCAAGCTAAAAGATGCCCAAAAACTCATTACACTCATGCCCAACGACAGCCGTTTGCTATGCACGGTTAAAGGCAAAGTATTGACCATTGATTTTTTAGATAGCCTTAAAGCGCAAACTACTTACACGCTCATCAGCAACGGCGGTGTGCAAGATATCACCGAAGGAAATGATTCTTTAATGACCTGGACCTTCTCAACAGGAAAGGTACTTGACTCCATGACAATTAGCGCCAGATTTACAGAACTCATTCCGGAGAAAAAAGCAGGAAAAGTACTACTAGGCCTTTATGAAACGGACAGCAGTAAAACGGCCAGATACTTGGGCATGTTTGCAGATAACAACGAGATTAAAATCAAAGGCTTAAAAGATGGAAACTACTATTTGAAAGCATTTATAGATGCAGATTCAGATGGTGCTTGCGGGCCACAAGAAAGCCAAGACCAATACTTTAAGCAAATCAACTTAATAGAACACCAACAGGATACGCTCTATTTTTATCTTTCTAAACCACCGCTGAAAGATGCTGCCATCACGACCCTCGTCAAAGACTCGATTGGTATAAAAGACAGCGTGCTTCAGACCGGGACTGTACTACTCAATTGGTCCAATTTTACACCCGGAGCTGTACTTAGTATTTATCAAAATGAGCAACTCATTGACACTCAAATTATAAAAGACTCACTGACCAAAGTAACAAGTCTCAAACCAGGGCTTTACACCCTGCATTTATACAAAGACCAGAATCAAAATGGTTTTTGGGATCCGATTAGACCCAATTTGCAACTGCGGGCAGAACCACTTTTTATTTATCCGGAAAAAATCAAAGTCAAAGCCAATTGGGATATCGAAGTCCCCTTGAACAAGACCTTGGAAAACTTGTTAGAACCTTAAATAATCATCATGAAAAATATCTTCTTTATCGCTTGTGTTGTCTTTTCAGTAAGTACTTATGCGCAAGTTCAAACGCCTAAAGCAAGCCCAGTTGTTAAAATTCAACAAAAAGTAGGCTTGGCCGATATCCAACTCGAATATTCAAGACCAGGAGCAAGAGGGCGCGTTATTTTCGGAGACCTCATTCCGTTTGATGAAACTTGGAGACTTGGTGCCAATGAAAACACCAAACTGACGTGCTCCGAAGCACTCATTTTTGGCAAAGACACTTTGAAAGCAGGAACCTATGCCCTTTTTGCAAAACCAGGCAAACAAACTTGGACACTTTATTTCTACACCGATTACAGCAATTGGGGGCTTCCTGAAACTTGGGATGCACAAAAAGTGGCACTAGAGCTCACTGCAGCCGTTCAAAAAAAGCAAGATTTTCAAGAAAACTTAGCCATCACGATCGATGCCATGAATAATAGCGGTGCTAACCTTGAAATCGCTTGGGAAAATACCAAAATCGTGGTGCCATTTGGCTTGAATACAAGAAGCAAAGTATTGGCAAGCATTGACAAAACCATGGCGGGCCCTTCTGCCAATGATTACCACGCAGCTGCCACTTACTATTTCAATGAAAATTTGGACCTCAAGCAAGCCTTAGCTTGGTCAACAAAAGCCGTTGAACTACGCGGTAACTCTGCTTACTGGATGACACGTCTAAAAGCACAGCTACAAGCAGCTAACGGAGACTACAAAGGTGCTATTGAAACGGCTAAATTGTCTATGGAAGCAGCAAAAGCAGATGGAGACAACGCTTATGTGCTTTCCAATCAGAAGTCTATCGAAGAGTGGTCTAAAAAACGCTAATTCAGCTCAATAAGTAGGTTTGCTCAAAGAATACCGCCACCATTTATTATTACACCTCATCATCTTCATGTGGGGTTTTACCGGAATTCTGGGTAAACTGATTCATCTAGATGCCTTGCTTATCGTTTGGCATCGACTCTGGATTGCTGCCTTGTTTTTAGGCATTTACATCATCATTAAAAAGCGCTGGGTTTTACCCAAAGGAAAACAATTGATCTGGACCGTTTTGGTGGGCTTAGTGGTCGCACTGCATTGGCTCACGTTTTATACCTCCATTCAGTTATCTACTGCGTCTTTAGGGATTTTGTGTTTGTCTACTACCACCCTACACGTAACTTGGCTCGAGCCGCTCATCATGAAACGCAAGTTTTCCTGGATTGAGGGCCTGATGGGCGTAATCGTGATTGGCGGCATCTATTTTGTGGCTCACGACTTTAAAGGTGATGAAAAAACGGCCCTACTCATAGGGTTGGTTTCAGCTTTGTGTGCCGGCATCTTTTCGGTTTCTAACGGAAAATTGGCACAGCACAACGACACCGCATCTATTAGCTTTGTAGAATTAAGCACAGGTTTTATAGCACTTTCAGGATTTTTTATTTTTCAAGGAAAATGGAGTTTCTCTGAACTATTTACAATGCGGGCTTCAGATTTCTATTGGCTCTTGTTTTTAGGAATTTTATGTACGTCGTTCGCTTTTTTAGCAACAATTGATATCGTCAAGAAATTAGGCGCTTTTACCGTCTCTTTGAGTATCAACTTGGAACCGATTTACACGATTATTTTAGCAATTTTCTTGTTGAAAGAGCACAAATTACTCAATTCATCGTTTTATTGGGGTGCCTCCTTGATCATATTGGTGGTGCTCGCCAACGGAATTATCAAACACAGACAAAAACTTAACGCAATATCAAAACATGGAAATGCAATACAATAATTTAGGAAAAAGTGGCTTACAAGTAAGTCGTTTATCGCTAGGATCTTGGCTTACTTTTGGCAAACAAATTGCCGATGAAACAGCTGCTGAGCTCATGCAGGTAGCTTATGACAACGGGATTAACTTTTTCGATAACGCTGAAATTTACGCGCGTGGAAAAAGTGAAGAAGTCATGGGAGCCATCCTTAAAAAGAAAGGCTGGGCCAGAGATTCTTATATTGTAAGTAGTAAAGCTTTCTTTGGTATTGGTGGTGAATTACCTACTCAAAAAGGCCTGAGCAGAAAACATTTGGTTGAAGCTTGCGAAGCTGCCTTAAAGCGTTTTGGTCTAGACTACCTCGATCTTTATTATTGCCACCGCCCAGACAAACAAACACCCATTGAAGAAACGGTCTGGACCATGCATCAGCTCATTATGCAGGGTAAAATCTTGTATTGGGGAACCTCTGAATGGTCGGCGCAAGAAATCATGGAAGCGCATATGTTTGCCAAGCAAAACCACCTGATCGGCCCAATCGTAGAGCAACCAGAGTACAACATGTTTGTCCGCGAAAAAGTAGAAGTCGAGTTCTCTCAGATTTATAAAACAGTTGGTTTAGGAACCACCACATGGTCACCGCTAGCTAGTGGTATTTTAAGCGGGAAATACAATTCAGAATTCCCTGACGGAACGCGCTTGGGCATGGAAGGCCTTGAGTGGCTCAAAGAGCGCAACCTCACGCCTGAACGCATCAAAGCAGTGCTTGCACTCACAGAATTAGCCAAAGAACTTGGGCTTTCTTTACCGGTCATGAGTTTGGCTTGGTGCTTGAAAAATCCGAATGTTTCAACCGTCATTTTAGGCGCTTCGAAAGTCGCTCAACTCCAAGAAAACTTAAAAGCCCTTGACGCTCAGGCTTTACTCACCGAAGAAGTCATGAGCCGCATTGAAGCAATTTTAGATAACAAACCAGCATTCCCCGCTTATTAACAATCACTTAAGTTGCAAGCCATTGCTGAAGTTTCAGTAATTTTGCAGCGTCAAATTAACATTATGATTCAAACTGATATTATCATCATCGGAGCCGGACCAGTTGGTCTTTTCACAGTTTTTGAAGCTGGTTTACTCAAGCTGCGCTGTCACCTCATTGACTCTTTACCACAACCTGGAGGGCAGTGTTCAGAAATTTATCCGAAAAAACCTATTTATGATATCCCAGGATTCCCGTCAATTTTAGCCGGCGAACTCATCGATAACCTCATGGAACAAGCTGCACCGTTCAAGCCAGGTTTTACGCTTGGTGAGGCCGCACTCAGCATCGATAAGGATGAAGATGGGCAGTTTATTGTCACTACTGTTAAAGGAACTGAGCATAAAGCACCAATTGTCATGATTGCAGGAGGTCTTGGTGTATTTGAACCGCGCAAACCTCCTATTGACAACATCACTGATTTTGAAGACAAAGGTGTAGAATATATCATCAGAAATCCTGAAATGTACCAAGACAAAGTTTGTGTCATTGCAGGTGGTGGCGATTCCGCACTTGATTGGTCTATCTATTTAGCAGAGCGCAAAATTGCCAAACGCGTTGTTTTGGTGCACCGCAGTAGTTCTTTCCGTGGGCATCTTGATTCTGTTCAGCGTGTTATTGACATGGCTGAATCTGGTGAAATTGACCTAGTAACTGAAGCAGAAGTCACTGGGCTTGCTGGTAATGGCGCATTGAAAGAAGTCATCGTGACGCATCAAAAAGAAGGTGAAAAACGCATTGCCGCCGATCACTTTATTCCGTTGTTTGGTCTGAAGCCAAGTTTGGGCCCAATTGCTGATTGGGGCTTAGAAATTGAAAAAAGCGCTATCAAAGTAAATACGCTTGATTATTCTACAAACATCCCTGGCATTTATGCAATTGGCGATGTAAATACCTATGAAAACAAGCTCAAACTCATTCTTTGTGGTTTCCACGAAGGAACGCTGGCTGTTCAATCTGCTTTTGCACGCATCCATCCGGAAAAGAAAAACGTGCTCAAATACACTACCGTGAACGGTGTCAACGGATTCTAAGAAATGAAAAACAGAACGGTCAATGCTGTAGCCATATTGGGGATTTTCTCCATTATCAGCATCCTGACTGTTCAGTTTGTCTGGATCCACAACACGCGTCAGCTGCAGCAAGAATACATCGATATTCAGCAACGCGAAGACAGCCTTAACCTCAGAGAATTTGCCCAGCAAGCCCGTGCTGCGCTGCGCAACGTTTTAACACAGCTCAATCAAAACGAAGATCCGAATAATAGCTATGGCGCGATCAAACAAATCAGCTATCAGCATTATACGGTAGATGTCAGTGATGAAATTCAGCCTTTTTATCTTGAGACACTACTCAAAAAAGAGTTTTATCTGCAAGATATCCAACAAGACTTTTTATTCGGGATCTATGACTGCTTCTTAGATTCTATTGAGCTATCGGGCCTCATTCGTTTCGACAAAGATTCTATATATGCCAAGCAGCAAGAGCCACTCAAAGACATCACACCTGAGAGTCTCAACCTGACCAAAGACGGGCATTATTTTACGGTGTTTTTTCCAAAACTGAAACTCGATAAAATTGAGGCCGCATCCAGCTTTTCGCCGATTGCCTATCTCCTAATTGTGGTGGTGTTTGTGGTGGTGTTTTTCGCGTTTAGTATGGGTATCATTATTCGTCAGAAACGCCTGTCTGAAGTGAAAAATGACTTCATCAACAACATGACCCACGAGCTCAAGACCCCTATTTCAACCATTAGTTTATCGAGTGAATTGTTATTGCGCCTCGAATTTCCTCAAGACGAAGAAAAGATGCGCAAATATGCCAGTATCATCTATAAAGAAAATAAGCGTCTTGAAAAACAAGTTGAGCGCGTCTTGAACATTGCCAAACTCGATAAAGACAAGGTCGTTCTGAATAAAGAAGAAATTGATTTAATTGCCATTCTTGAAGAGGTCAAAGAAAATTTCAATTTCAACCAAGCGCAAGGAGGCGGACAAATCTATTTGAATCATACTGAGCAACAAGCACTGCTCAATGCTGACCCCGTACACCTCACCAATGTGTTGTTCAACCTAGTAGACAACGCTGTAAAATATTGCAAGCTGAGCCCCGAAATTCAGATGTCAGTTCAAGCTGAAAAAGAAGGTTATCGCATCGAAATTCAAGACAACGGCATTGGTATTCGTAAAGAAGATCAAAAACTTATTTTTGACAAATTCTACCGCGTTCCGACCGGAAATATCCACGATGTTAAAGGTTTTGGACTAGGGCTGTACTACGTGAAGCTCATTGTGGATGCGCATCATGGTAAAATTGAGGTTAGAAGCAATCCGGATAAAGGAACCACCTTTAGCATTTGGCTACCGCTGCGCTGATTTTTTTTGCTTGGTCAAAATAGCGTCTGGTTGCGGAAAAAGCCCTTTTCTTATGAGTGTTTTCGCTTTAGGGTCCAAGATCAAAACTTCCTCAATACCAGATCCTTCTCGATCAAGTCTGATTTCCAGGGTGTTTTCTTTCTTAGAAACAACGTAAGGGTTTGTGTAGCTATACTTCCCGATTTTAATGTGTAAACTATCCTTAGCAATCGTCAATTCCAAAGCCTGGCTGTTGACCGAAACTTCTTTAGAACCTATAATTGCATTGTAGGACGGAATTTCGCCTTGATATAGTCCTCGGTATTTGCGCTTCAGCTTGGTAGTTTGTGCCGTTGCGAAGGAAAACGAAGCAAGTAGAAGCAAGCAACTGAGTAAGCGAATCATCTTAAAAAATTGTTTATCAGGGCTAAAATAATTACTATTTTCGTAGTGCGTAAATTTTACAGACCAACATGAAACAATACCACGACCTTTTGCAGCATATTTTAGACAACGGCGTCAAAAAAGAAGACCGCACCGGAACGGGTACTATTTCTGTTTTTGGCTACCAAATGCGCTTTGATCTTGCTGAAGGTTTCCCTTGTATCACCACCAAAAAATTACACTTGAGGTCTATCATTCATGAACTTTTATGGTTCCTGAAAGGTGAAACAAACATTGCCTACCTCAAAGAAAATGGCGTGAGCATCTGGGACGAATGGGCCGATGAAAATGGAGAATTAGGGCCTGTTTATGGTTCGCAATGGCGCAGTTGGCCAGCTCCGGATGGTCGTCAAATAGATCAAATTACGCAAGTCATCGATCAGATCAAAAACAACCCTGACTCCAGACGCATGATTGTCTCTGCCTGGAACGTTGGCTTGGTCGACCAAATGGCGCTTCCGCCGTGCCATGCTTTCTTTCAATTCTATGTGGCTGAGGGCAAACTCAGTTGTCAGCTTTACCAACGCAGTGCCGATACTTTTTTAGGCGTGCCGTTTAACATTGCTTCTTACGCTTTATTAACCATGATGATGGCTCAGGTTTGTGGCCTTCAACCCGGAGAATTTGTGCACACTTTAGGCGATGCGCACCTTTACAGCAATCATATCGAGCAGGCGCAGTTGCAACTGACTCGCGATTTCAGACCGCTACCCACCATGCACATGAACCCTGCAATCACTAATCTTTTCGATTTCAAATACGAAGATTTCGAACTGCTCAACTACGATCCGCATCCACATATTAAAGCAGCTGTTGCCATATGATCGACAGCCTTTCACTCATAGCTGCCCTCGATGCAGAAAACGGCATCGGTAAAAACAACGACCTCATGTGGAATTTACCCTCCGACATGCGTTTTTTCAAAGAGACTACCAAAGGGCATGTCGTCATTATGGGGCGTAAAAACTACGACTCAATACCAGAAAAGTACCGCCCACTTGCTGGTCGCACCAATGTTGTTTTAAGCAGAAAAAAAGACTTCGAGGCTCCAGATTGTTTGGTATTTGATTCTTTAGAAAATTGCTTAACCGCACTTGAACTTGCCCCAGATCAAAAAGCTTTTATCATAGGTGGAGCTGAAATTTACAAATTAGCCCTTGAGTCTGGCTTGGTCAAAGAAATGTTCTTGACGCACATTGACAAAACTTATGGTGCAGATACCTTCTTCCCAAATTTTGATGCGCAACACTACCAAAAAACCTGTTTATTCGAACAGGCCATAGACGAAAAGCACGAAGCAACTTTTGGGGTCTTTCGTTATGAATTGAGTTGAGCCAATTTGGCTACCGCTAAAAGCGCTGCGGTTTCAGTTCTTAAACGAAAATCATTCATATGAACAGCCTGGTAACCGTGTTTTTGCGCCAATTCTACTTCGGCAACTGAAAAATCGCCTTCTGGTCCAATCAAAAATACTGCTGTATCTTGAAGCTGATGCATGTCTTGCTTCGGCCCCTCATAACAATGACCAATATACCCATTGGGGTTTGTTTCAACAAAAAGATTAAATGCTTTAAGATCAGTAATTTCTGGCAAATAAAAGCGTTTAGACTGCTTCATGGCCGCCACGGCAATTTTGTGTAAACGCTCTAGGTTAATATGCTTGCGTTCATTGTGGTCACAACTTAAAAAACTCAGTTTACTCAGACCTATTTCGGTAGCTTTTTCTAAAAACCACTCAATGCGATCCATGTTTTTTGTGGGCGCCATTGCAATATGCAATTCTGGCGTTTTGGGGTGTTCGATGGTTTGAAGAATAGCAAGCAATACGCGCTTAGGTTGCGCATCTTGGATTTGACATATGGCTTCTAGACCTCGACCATTGATCAGGCGAATTTCAGCACCTACTTGCATTCTTAATACTTTGACACAGTGCTTTGACTCATCTTCATTGAGTTGAAAATGTGTCAGGTGTTGCTCAAAATCAGGGGCAAAAAATACACTCATGTATACAGAATTTGAAAAACCATTTCTTTGAGTAGCTCACCTTGATCCATAGAGCTATTGCCAACACCCTTGGCCTTGAGATCGTAGTCATGAAGGAGCGCAATAATGGCTGCGATTTTTCTGGGATCATAGTTTTGTCGGGCACTGAGCAATTCGCCAGCTACAAATGGATGCACACCAACTGCACTAGCAATGGCTTCTCGACTCTTGTTAGGCAAGAAATGAATGCGCATCAATTGAGAAAACAACTTAAAAAGCGACGGAATGATCACAATAAGATCACCCGCTTTGGGGTTGTACTCAAAATATTGAACAATCTTAAATGCCTTATCGGCTTGCTTGTTGGAAATGGCATTGACCAATTCAAAAACGTTGTAGTCTTTGGAAATACCAATATTCTTTTCAATGTCTTGCTCGGTTATCGTATGATTTTGCCCCACCACAATTTGGAGTTTGTCGAGCTCATTGACGATACGACCAAGATCAGATCCTAAATATTCAGCTAAAAGCATCGTGGCTTTTGCATTGACCTGCAAGCCTTTGGAGCGCACATACTTAGAAATCCAATCTGGAAGTTGGTAATCTCTGATCTTGTCTGATTTATAGACATGGCCTAATTTGGCAAAGGGCTTTAGGAGCTTTTTTCGGGCGTCAAAAGCTTTGTTTTTGTAACAAACTACAAATACCGTTGTGGGTGTCGGTTGCTCTACATAAGCCTCAAGCTCTTCTATTTTTTTAAAATCTTGAGCTTCCTTTAAAATAACGAGGCGTCTTTCGGCCATCATGGGGTAAGATTTCAATTCACTGATCAAAGCCAATAAATCAACATCTTTCCCATATAATATAGTCTGATTAAAATCGCGTTCGTGGTCTTGAAGCGCGTGTTTTTGAATTTCTTCAGCAAGCATGTCTATGTAATAAGACTCTTCCCCATGTAAAAAATACAAGGGTTTGAACTGCTGCTGCTGAACTTCTTTGATGATTACGCTTGGTTCCATTCGTGTTTTTCCCAGATTTGAACCAATTCTACTAAGGTATCTATGGCCTTTTCCATATCTTGAACACTGACGTATTCTAATTTAGAGTGGATGGCCATCTCTCCTGTAAAAATATTCGGACAAGGCAGCCCCATAAAAGACAAACGAGAGCCATCGGTGCCACCTCGGATGATATTGCGTTTTGGTGTAAGACCCGCGCGTTTCATGGCTTCTTCTGCGTAGTCACTGACAAAAGGATACGAAACCAATATTTCCTTCATGTTGCGGTACTGCTCATGAACTTTCATTTCAAACTTACTTCCAGGGTGTGCCGCTACAACTTGGGCAGCTATGGCCTCAAGCTGTTTCGCGTAAGGCTCTAGTTTGCTCGTGTCATGGTCTCGGATGATGAGTTGAACACTGGCTTCTTCTAGACCTCCGGTAATAGCCGTTGGATGCACAAAACCTTCGCGACCTGCCGTGGTTTCAGGTGACCAAGTTGAACTTGGCAATGCGCTCACAAATGCCGAGGCCAATTTGATGGCATTGATCATTTTACCTTTTGCATAACCAGGATGTGCGCTAATTCCGTGAAAAATAAGCTCGGCAGCATCTGCAGAAAAAGTTTCGTCTTCGATATCGCCGAGTGGGCCTCCATCTAAAGTATAACCAAAGTCTGCGTTGAGTTTTTGCATATCAAGACGCTCAACCCCACGGCCTACCTCTTCATCAGGAGTAAACAATATACGAATTGGCCCATGAGGAATCTGAGGATTGGCTTGTAAGTAAGCAGCTAGTTCCATGATAATAGCCACACCTGCTTTGTCGTCGGCACCCAAAAGGGTTAGGCCACTTGCTGTAATGAGGTCATCACCTATTTTTTGCAATAAATAAGGATGTTGTTCAGTACTTAATATTTGCTGCGGGTCATCGGGAAGCACAATTGGCTGCCCCTGATAGTTTTGATGAAGAATTGGCTTGACATTAGTACCACTGCAATCTGGAGCGGTATCCATGTGCGAGCAAAAACAAATGGTCGGTAAAGGCTGTGAAACATTTGACGGAATGGTGGCAAATACATATGACCATTCATCGAGGAGCACGTCTTGCAAACCTAAAGCCAGCAGTTCATCGTGTAAAACCTTTGCAAGATCGCGCTGCTTTGCCGTGGAAGGAAAACTCTTTGAAGTAGGGTCTGCGGTGGTATCGATTTGAACATAGCGCATGAAACGCGCTGCGACAGTATATTTTTCGGACATGCTTTGTTTTAGTCAAAAATACAAAGAAATGTCCAATTGGATTACGGGATTAAAGCGCGCAACTCTTGGAGTTCATTCACTTTTTGAGCAGCTCCGGCTTGTTGAAAGGCAAAAATTAGATTGGTGAGCATTCTTTTTAAAATCGCTGAATTCGAACAAGGTTCAAAATAACTGCGCTCCGGATTCAGATGGATGCCTTTTAAGAAAGTTTTGATCTCATTGGCGTCAAAAATACTCCCTTTCGCGAAGGCATTGATATAAAACAAGACACCGTAATCGTCCTCGTTTTGCTGCATACCCATTGCAGAGTGCTTGCTATCCATATAAGCCAAAATGAAATGGTTGGGTAAATTCACGCCATAAATTGGCAAATCTAAGGACTGCGCAATTACGCTATACAAAAGGCAAAGACTCAAAGGGTTTCCCTTTTTATTTTCGAGTACCACATTGATCAAGGAATGATGCGGAGACGGCACCTGATGGCTTGCGCCTTTAAAGCGGTGCATGCCAAAGAAAATGCGATTGAAAATTTTAACTTGTTCAAAAGCAGTTTGGTGATCATTGAGTTCTAACCAGATATCACGACGAATCATCTGAATTTGATTCAAGACATTTTGTTCGTCTAAACCAGGATACTGGTATTTAGCAATAATAACCGCCCCTTTTAATAAGTCTTTATCGGCAGAATGCAACCAAGCTTTCAATTGCGACTTAACTTCTTCAAATTGGATGTCGTGGATCACGTTTTCAATGCGATCCTGAAAAAGCAAACCATAGTAATCTTGCTCCCAGGAACTTTCAAGATGCGGAATGACCTCCGTTCCCATGTTCATGAGTTCCTGCCTGACCTGCTGAAATATCAATTCATCGGGGTCATCGATTAGGCGAACTAGTGCTTGAATAGTCGTTTGCTGATTCATCTGACACAAAAATAGAAGCCGTGGTCACACTAGAAAGTGTGTCTGAGGATCTTTTTCAAGGGTCAAGTGTTAATTGTATGTAACCCTTGTTCAGAATTGACGTAGAATCAGCAACTCAATTAACTTTGCTACAGGTTAATTTTAAAGGGAGGCCCAGTGCCTCTCTTTTTTTATGCCTTTGCTTTGAGAAAATCTCTGACTAAATAAGTCAAGGCCTTACCAACAATGAGGTCGTCGGTTTCATCCAGTGGAGCTGCTTCAGTTAAGTTCAGATAGGCAATATTTGGCTTGAGGTGGCCTATTTTATAGAGTAAACTTCGGATTTCATCTAGGCGCCAACCCGACGGGCTTTGAGCAGAACTTGGCATATTGGCAATGGCATCCATATCGATTTCTAAACCAATTGCAGCAGTCTGATGCTGAATAAAATGGGAAACATCTTCTGGTAATTGAAAGGGTCCTTGAAGGTAATCTTCATAGAAGCGATGGGTAATATTTGCGTGTTGTAGCGCTTGGCGGATAAATTGATTATTGAATGCCTCATGCAAGCCAAACACACCATATTGCTGAATGTGTCCTTCCTGAATAGCTGTTGAAAACGAATTGCCACTGTGTCTTTTCTCAGTAGTACGAAGATCGGCATGTGCATCTATATTAAGAACACTTATCGGTGATTTTTGAGCGGCCCATCGAATCAGAGGCAAAGCATTATTATGACCCCCACCAACAATGATCGGAATTTGATCCTCACGTAAATTTTCTTGCAGCACATTCAAAAGTAGTTCGTCTAACTCGGCGACCATTGTTGCCGCCTCTGCCTGATCTTGTGGTGACTTCAGTTGGACAATCTTGCCGAGATAAGCTAGCGATTGCATGGGTTGTTGCTCGTGTACCTGTGAATTCAAAAAAACACGCATAAATGCTTTAAAAGCATTTTCACTACCCACCCTTCCCATGTTTGCCTGAGGCCCAGTGTTTTCTTCAATTCCTATGAGCACATATTTAGAGGCATTGAGATTGCTCTCTTGAAGAATAGCACCCACTCGGGTTTCACCTGAGCGTTGTAGGTAACTCAGTTTTTTACTGTTTGGTTCAAAACGCTGCAATTCAAATGCACTCATGTGAGAAGTATTAATGGTTTATTGTAGTTGGTCGAGGATAAAAGTAGGAATTGCCATTGGTTTAAGTGTCGCTGCCTGGACAAAAACCAATTCGGTTGAAGCTTCGTTCAATAAAGTGCCTTGTTCGTTGTAGGTTTGATAGGCAAATGCGATTCTGACTCCTTTTAATAGTGTGATTTGAGTTTTGATCTCCAAGAGCTCATCATATTTAGCTGCCTGAAAATACCTGACTTCAAAATGAGTTACCGGCAACAAGATGCCAGCATCTTCCAATTCTTTATATGAAATACCTTTTTCACGTAGCGCCTCGACTCTTGCTACTTCAAAATAACTGGCGTAATTTCCATAATAACAAAAGCCCATTTTGTCGGTTTCGGCATAGCGCACGCGCAAATTTGTTGAAAACTTCAAAGTGCCAGAATCGGCGCTACTAGAATTAGTCATGATTTAGTGCATTTATATTTGTGTAATCCTTTACTCTATCGTAAATTTACCAAGGTGTCGGGCATTTTGACCAATATTAAAAAAATATTACTGACAAGTATTTTTTTTTTAATAATCAATAGGTAACCGACTTTTTTTTTCACTTTTTTATGTAAATATTTGTTCTCTCATTATTTCACCCAACTTTTCGCCTCCAGCGAAATTTACACAAACTAACGAGAACAACTGAACTACTATGAATACAAGTCACGAAAGTGCGTGGGAATCCTGTTTGAAAGTCATCAAAGACAACATTTCTTTGCAGGCATTTAAAACATGGTTTGAGCCAATTGTCCCTGTTAAGTTAGAGGGCCATATTTTGACCATTCAAGTCCCTTCGCATTTCTTTTATGAATGGCTTGAGCAACATTACATTACTTTATTACGAAAAGTAATTAAGAAAGAACTTGGTCAAGAAGGAACTCTAGAGTACAGCATTGTTATGGAAAATAACACGCAGTCTCGCAATCCTTATACTGTCAAGCTCCCTACAAGTAATGCAAGTAGTCTAAAAAATGCACCCGTTAACATGCCAATCAATGTTAACGAAAAGCAAATTCGCAATCCTTTTGTTATTCCAGGTCTCAAAAAAGTAAACATAGAATCTAACCTGATTCCGAACTTTACCTTTGAGAACTTTGTAGAAGGCGAATGCAACCGTTTGGCCAGAGCTTCAGGTTTTGCCGTAGCAAACAAGCCGGGTGGCACAGCATTCAACCCTTTATTATTATATGGCGGTGTTGGTCTCGGAAAAACACACCTTGCGCATTCCATCGGAATTGCCATCAAAGAAAATTTCCCGAACAAAACTGTTCTTTACGTTCAATCTGAAAAGTTTGCGCATCAGTTCATTGATGCGATCAAAAATCAAACGACCAACGACTTCATTCATTTCTATCAAATGATTGACGTCCTGATCATTGATGATGTACAATTCTTTGCCGGAAAAGAGCGTACCCAAGATGTTTTCTTTAGTATTTTCAATCACTTGCACCAAAACGGTAAGCAAATTGTCTTAACTTCTGACAAAGCGCCAGTTGAAATGCAAGGGATGGAACAACGTTTATTGTCTCGTTTCAAATGGGGCCTCTCTGCAGACCTCGGGACACCAGACCTCGAAACCCGTATTGCCATCCTTGAAAAGAAAATGTACGGCAGTGGTATCGAACTTCCTCGTGAAGTTGTAGAATACCTTGCTTATTCTATCAATACAAATGTGCGCGAAATCGAAGGCGCACTCAATACCCTTCTTGCACAAGCTTCTTTAAACAAAAAAGCCATTACGCTAGAACTAGCGAAGCAAATGGTTGACAAATTTGTAAGAAGCACGGCCAGAGAAGTTTCTATTGAATACATTCAAAAAGTTGTCTGCGATTATTTCGACCTTCCAATCGAAATGCTCAAATCAAAAACGCGCAAGCGTGAGGTTGTTCAGGCACGTCAAATTTCTATGTATTTCTCTAAGAAAATGACTAAATCTTCACTTGCTAGTATCGGTGCACATTGCGGTGGTAAAGATCACGCAACCGTACTCCATGCTTGTCGTACAGTTGTGAACCTTTCTGAAACTGACAAACAGTTCCGTCACTATCTTGAAGAATTAGAGAAAAAACTCACCATTCAATAAGACCTTGAGTATTCGCGTTTTAATGGTTTGTCTTGGGAATATTTGTCGTTCACCAATGGCAGATGGCTTACTCAGACAAAAAGTAGCAAATCTAAATTTAGATGTTGCCGTTGATTCTGCAGGTACTGCCAATTATCATGTAGGTGCTGCACCTGATAAACGCATGATTAAAACGGGTTCACTAAACGGGACACCCATAGATTTTTTAAGGGCACGCCAATTCACTCGCCAAGATTTTCATGATTTTGATTACATCCTCGTAATGGATCATGCTAATTATCGCAATGTATGTGCTTTGGCCCCAAATGAAAATGCAAAATCAAAAGTTCAACTTTTATTAAATTACCTTCCTGAAGAAAATATTGAAGAAGTACCAGATCCTTATTACGGAACTGCTGCAGATTTTCAATATGTATATGACCTTCTCGATCGTGCAACGGCTGCGTTTATAAGCCAACTTCAAAAACAAACCAATTAACATGGCTTTAAAACAAGCAAAAGGTTCTATTTACCTCATTCCTAATACATTAGGAGGTGAAAGCACACAAGATATTATCCCACAAGAAGTGATGCAAATCGCAACACAACTCAGAGTTTTTGCCGTGGAGGAAATCAAAAGTGCACGCCGCTTATTGCGAAAAATGGACCGCAATTTCCCCATTGACGACTGCACATTCAGAATCGTCAATAAGAATACCAAAGAATCTGAACTTATGGATCTTTTGTTATTTCTGATCAAAGGGGTGGATATCGGAATTATTTCAGAGGCCGGTTGCCCAGGTGTTGCAGATCCTGGAGCAGCTTTGGTACACCTAGCGCACACGCAACAAATTCAAATCAAACCACTTGTTGGCCCATCTTCCATTCTATTAGCCTTAATGGGTAGTGGTTTTAACGGACAACAATTTACTTTTCACGGATATTTACCGAAGGAACGCAAAGAACGCGTCAAAAAATTACGTGATTTTGAAATGGATACCAAAAGAAATGGCAATACACACCTCTTCATGGATACGCCGTTCAGAAATATGAATGTGCTAGAAGATTTACTCAATGAACTCGGTGACCTCACCCAATTGTGTATCGCCTCCAATTTAACCTTACCCACACAATCCATTCGCACGATGGCAATTGTTGACTGGCGTGAAAAAGCTTACGATTTATCTAAAATCCCGGCTATATTCATCATAGGTAAAGGTCAGTAAGTATTAGCGTATTCAAAATTCAATAATTATTCATTATATAAAACTAAAATAGCGACTATTAAGTCGCTATTTTTTTATGCTCATCTAAATGGAAGGGAAGGACTTAAAATTTAAGCAAAAAAAAAGCCTCACATTTCTGTGAGGCTTTTAAAAATCGGCATCGACTTACTCTCCCACGATCAAAACCGCAGTACCATCAGCGCAAGCAGGCTTAACTTCTCTGTTCG
>JBEBBE010000074.1:0-4079 GCA_041158525.1 Bacteroidota bacterium
GCTACCTACTAATTTTCTGCTCGAAATATGGAAATTCGTCTAAAAGTTCGCCTGAATAGTAGAAGTCATATGCGACCCCTCCGAAGGTATACTCTTTGTCTCGGATCATGAAGTTGGAGCCGCCCACTGCAGGGTATTTTTTGGGTATAGATTTTCTATAGCCAAGATTGAAGATAGAGGCCAGTATTTCAGGGCGTTCATCGATGGAATAGCCAGCTTTTTTCCATTGCGTAGCGATTTGACGGATGAAGATTCCAGCATAGAGATAGGAGTAGTAATGGTCTTTGTATTGGACGAGTCTTTTGACGCGCAAACTGAGTGTATCGTTGTGAGCGTTGTTGTAATTTCGGGTAGAGTCGTAGTCGAGGAGGTGTTCGTATTTGGAACCACAGTAAAAAGGACTTTGTGGATCTTTGAGGTAGGTTTCGATGTTGCGGGCTGTTTGCTCTTTAATGCCTGTGACACCAAAGGACATGTTGGTTTCTAAGGCTAAGGTTTTCAAAGGCGCCACTAAGTTTTTGAAGCGCTCTCTTCTAGAATTGAATAACCTGACTTGCTCTCCAACAAGACAAGCGACAATCATTCTTGGTTCTACACCACAGGCAGCTGCAGCAGAGTCTATATATTTTTTGTCTTTCGCTACGGCCTCTTTGAAATAGGACCACTCCATGAAATTCATCCATTCAAAAGCATTGCCACTTTTGGCCGTGTTGGTTGCTTGATTTTTTGCTAAGATTTCTTTGAGTCGGCGCTGATAGCTTTTGTTGTCTTTGAGTTTGAGGTCAACTGCTGAGAGCATTTGCAGCGCAGTTTTTTCACTTTTCGATTGCGCCCAGGCCTCTAATATAGTTCTGGCGTTCTTCGGATAATAAGCATTGACTAAATTGATGCGTTCTAGAATTTCATTGCGATACTTCACCAAAGATGCGCTATCAACCTTGAAGTTCTGGTTGTATTTGTCGTGCATTTGCTGAAAGTAGCGGTTGTTGTCGTCTACAAGACCCTTGTCATCCGTGATGCGAAATTTCAGTGCCAAGAACACCCCAACTAAGATTACTCCATAACCAGCAAAACCATAAAGGGCAAGATTGTACGGGATTTTAAACCATTTACTTTGAAAGAAGCGTTTCATGTATTGAAATAAGAACGCGCTTTGTACGTAAATTTTCCTGAATAGTTTCGTGTTGCTTTTACTACCTTTGTTTTATGGCATTAGTGAAAGCATGTAGAGGTTTCGAGCCTCAAATTGGCCCTGATTGTTTCTTGGCCGAAAACGCAACTGTAGTTGGTGATGTACAAATGGGCGAACAATGCTCGGTTTGGTTTTCAGCTGTTGTTCGCGGAGATGTCAATTCTATCCGTATGGGCAACAAAGTAAACATCCAAGATGGCGCTGTTTTACATTGCACCTATGAAAAAACCAAGCTCAATATTGGCAATAACGTATCTATTGGGCATAACGCGCTGGTTCATGGCTGCACCATCGAAGACAACGTACTCATTGGCATGGGCTCCATCGTCATGGACAACTGCTACATCGAGGCCAATAGCATCGTTGCTGCAGGCGCTGTACTCACAGAAGGCACCCGCGTAGAATCCTGGAGTATTTACGCAGGCATCCCCGCCAAAAAAATCAAAACACTTTCTCCAGAACTATTTGCCGGAGAAGTGCAGCGAATTGCCAATAATTATGTGCTTTACTCCAGTTGGTTCAAAGAGAACCCTTAATTTTACTTTCAAACTTGCATTATGAAATACGACCGCATCGATTCAGCCCTATATATTGCTAATCGCAAAAAGTTCATTGCTAAAATGGCTCCACAAACTTTAGCTGTTTTTAATTCCAATGATATTTATCCGGTTTCGGCCGATAGCACGATGCCCTTTGCGCAGCACCGCGATATCCTTTATTTGTCAGGTGTCGATCAAGAAGAGTCTATCTTGGTACTTTTTCCTAATGCAAGCAACCCAGCTCACCGTGAGGTATTATTCTTAAAAGAAACATCAGAACTCATTGCTATCTGGGAAGGTGAAAAACTCACCAAACAAACCGCCTTTGAAACTTCCGGAATTCAGACCGTCTATTGGCTCCAACAATTCCCAACCATATTCAAACAACTAATGGCCGAGGCGAGTGGCATCTACCTCAATACCAATGAGCACCTTCGTGCCAACACCGAAGTAGAAACCCGAGAAGATCGCTTCATCAAACAAGTAAAACAAGACTACCCAGCTCATCAAGTGCATAAGTCCGCACCCATCATGCATCTAATTCGATCGGTTAAAGAACAAATCGAACTTGATCTCATGCAAACCGCTTGTAATATTACAGAAGCAGGGGTTCGCCGTTTACTCGGCTTTATCAAACCGGGCGTTTGGGAATACGAAATCGAAGCTGAACTTGCTCATGAGTTTTTGCGCAAGCGCTCTAAAGGTTTTGCCTATACGCCAATTGTGGCATCAGGTAAAAATGCTTGTGTTCTACATTACATTGAAAACAACCAACAGTGTCAAGACGGCGATGTCATTTTACTAGATGTCGGTGCAGAATATGCCAACTACAGCTCTGATCTCACCCGTTGTATCCCAGTCAATGGCCGTTTTACAGCGCGTCAAAAAGCAGTTTACAATGCAGTGCTCCATGTAAAGAATGAGGCCACCAAACTATTGGTTCCGGGTACCATTATGGCCGAATACCACAAGCAAGTTGGCGCACTCATGGAAGAACAACTGGTCAATTTGGGTCTTATTTCGATGCAAGACATCAAAAACCAAGATCCAGCGTGGCCAGCTTATAAAAAGTATTTCATGCACGGCACTTCTCATTTCTTGGGTCTAGACACACACGACGTCGGTTTATGGCATGAGCCTATTTCAGCTAATATGGTGTTTACAGTTGAACCAGGTATTTACATCCCAGAAGAGGGTCTCGGTATTCGCTTAGAAGATGACGTCGTTGTGCAAGCAAGCGGCGCACCATTCAATTTAATGGCTAACATTCCAATTGAAGCCGATGAAATTGAGGCTTTAATGAACGCCTAAAATCTTATGTTGCATTTTAAAGTCCAAGGCGAAGGACCGGCTTGGGTGTTCCTTCATGGTTTTTTAGAATCTTCTACCATGTGGGACTACCTTCCCCTAAATGATCTTCCTATTCAGCAAATTCGCATCGATTTACCGGGTCATGGCAATTCAGCCCTGCCCGATCAAGCCCCGTCAATAGCAGGCATGGCTCAAGCGGTTTTTAAGGTGCTTGACTCATTAGCTATTCAATCTTTTTCAGTTGTAGGGCATTCAATGGGAGCCTATGTTGGGCTTGAACTATCAATGCATCCTGGTTTTCAGCAACTCATTTTGCTCAATTCTAATTGCTGGTCAGATTCTGAACAAAAAAAACAAGACCGCCTTCGCGTTGCTCAAATTGTATACAAGGCCAAAGACATCTTCATTCGTGAAGCCATTCCAAATTTGTTTCAAAGCCCTGAAAGTTCCAAAAAGGAAAGTGCAGTACTCATTGAAGAAGCCAAATTCATGTCTCCCGAAGCCATTGCTTTTAGCGCACTTGCTATGCGCGAAAGACAAGACTTTACATCGCACGTCAATACATTTCCCGAAAAATTCATCTTTATCCACGGCATCCATGATCGGTTGGTCAGCGTAGAGGAGCTCAATGCAAAGGTGCTGCTCTCAGAAAAGCACTATTTGAATTGCGGCCATATGGCGCATATGGAAGCGAAGGAAGAGGTGATGGAAGTGTTGAAGATGAAAATAAATGCCTTCAATATCTCAGAGTTGAAAAGAAAAAGTTAATTGAAAGTTGCTAAAAACTCAGCAGGGCTAAAAACAGGTAATGCTGATTTCTTGAAGTCTTTGACATTTCGTGTTATAATTGCATCAATCTTGTTGCTATGAAGTGCAGAATAGTACTGAAGCGCATCTTCAAAATCGGTGAATTTCGAATCAAGTGCTGCTAATACTTGTTTTTGATCCATGTTTAAAATGCCTATGATTTTTAGAAGTAATTGAAGTTGTTCAATTACCTTCATATGACTTGCGTTCTGACGGAAAATATAATAAAC
>JBEBBE010000075.1:0-2874 GCA_041158525.1 Bacteroidota bacterium
TAAAGCGGCGGTCTCGCTTTACAATCAATGCTATGCTCTCTTTTGTCAGTTCCAAACTCAAACGCGTGTGTTTCCTTTATCTTCTATTTAAGTAATATTTCAAGCCAAACATTTGCGCAGACTGAAACGAAAACCAAGATGAAGGTACATTTTTCACCGCAAAGAAGTCATAACAAATCCGATTCTCAAAGGTCAAATACCAACGCTGATTTTCTACTTGCTTGTCGTGAAGGCTATATTCCAAGCCAAAACTGGCGTAGATCCCGGCGTTAAAGTTATGTTTGGAAAAGTTACTTAACCATTCGCTTCCGTGTAAATCTGAAATTAAAACTCTTCCGACATTTTGAACAGCTCCGTTAAATTCCCTAGTTGCAACAGCTTCAACTTTATTCAATAAACTGATGCCAGCATATGCACCTACACCAAAATTAAAATTGAGTTGTTTGGATACTTTTAATTGTTTCAAGTATGCGTAATCTAACGTCAGAACAGGTGTTGTATGATTTAACCTTAGATCACCGGTATAATATACAGGTAATCCAAAGGTATCGGGAGTTGCATAAATTACCATATCGTATCGCGTCAGGAAAGAACTGAGCATTCTAGAATTCAAAGACAGACCAAAACGCTGAATAGAGCTGGTTTTTGTATTGAATAGCTGAACATTCAAATTACAAATAGGTTTCATGCGTAAATTAGTCAGTGACTTAGGTTCTGACCAAGAGATATCATATTGATCAATAGGTTGTTCAATACTTGTATTTATAATATTCTCGTAGGTACCGTAGGATGCTGCAGGAATCTTTGTACTCATGACTCCGCCCGCATTAAACTGATAGCTATCGAGCTTCCAATTGTGTGTCTTTTGAGCGCTTACTGCTGAACAAATGAATAAATAAGCTATTATTACTATGTTTACTTTCATGTTTATTGAAGTTTACAGCTAGATTACGCTTCGTTTTCTCCTGAGGGAAGTCAAAAGATAAAAAAAATAAAAGGTACTACCCTACTTCCTTTCAGAAAGCAAGCTTCGTAATGTAAAGTATGAAAACAAAATTCAACCTTTTACTGGCGCTTTTTACTATAAGTTTAGTCTTTTCAAAAAGCCATGCTCAGCATCAAATTTCGATACAAACTTGTGCTTCAAATTACTTTTTTGACCCTGTTCCTTTAAATTTCAACATCAAAAAGACCAACCCAGGCTTTTGGAATTACTCAATTGGTCTTCAATATCAATTTCAAAAACCATCGAAAAACCTGATCACTACGCAATTAAATTATTTAACTTATAAAGATTCTTGGGGTAAAGAGCCTTCACGATTTTATATCAGTTCTCGAGAAATAATTGAGTCCAATGTTATTTTTTCAAAGCAAAAGCAACTTCATGACAAAGTAAATTGGACCTATGGTTTTGGCCCCACTACAAGAATTCAAATATTTTACTTGGATTCAGTCAACATGATTACAGGCACTGGCAATAACTATTTATTTGATAGCCATGACTTTCAATTGGGCATCAAAGGTCAAACCGCCCTCACCTACACCCCTGTTAAATGGCTCACCATTTACGGTCAACTTAATTTTTCTGGATATCTGTTAAACTTCCCTATGGTCGCCTCTTTCAGTGAACAAATAATTACTGATTTTGGCTTCAAAAAACCCAGCTTCTTACCAAGCCGACTGCATAGCTCATTGACTTTTGGCGTTGGGATAAATTTTTAAGAACTACCCAATTCTCAACTTTTTGCAAGGCAACGATTGTGAGCGAATATGTTTGGAGTAATGTTTTGTAGAAGATTTAGAGGCCTTTCGCACTGAAAAAAGCAATATTTTTATCAATAAACAGTTCTTACAAATATGGATTTTGATAAATGAACACCATGACCTTCAAGCAGTTGTTTAAACATATAGGGTGGACTCTCCTATCCATCTTGTGCTTCTTGGTCATCTTACTTCTTGTGCAATGGCTCACTTTTGAAGTGGCCAACTTGTTACTGATCGAGAATCATTTGTTGCTATTTTTGCTGTCGTGTTTGTTTGCAGTGCTTTTCCCGAGGCCTCATGGATTAACGGGCGCTAGCATCTTTGTGGCTTTGCTTCTCTTGCTGATGTTCATGGATCACAATTTATCATTGCAATTGTTTAATGTCTGTGGCTTGATGGTTCTTGGCGCTGCACTCGGAACTTTTATTAAACAAAAAAAATGGTGGTTCAGCGCAGTAAGTTTTGTACTAAGCATACTCGTTTTATGGAATGCTCATCGGAATTACAGCACCATAGAAGTTGTGAATGTTGCCCCGCAGCAAAAAACTGATATTTCACGCTTCAATGAACTTAGCAAAACGTTTATCTCGCAAAATGGCGACAGCCTGCATTTATCCTTAGACACAGTATACTTGGTTAATTTTACTTTTTATGCCTGCAAACCATGCCGAGAAAAGCACCCGTCTTTGAAATTACTGCAGCAAGATTTTGCCAACCAACCCTTCAAACTGATCACCATTCATTGCGTAGATTCAATTGATATCTTTCAAAAGCATTACCAAAATATTGACAATTGCTACCACAATCCAAATCAAAAAAATAGCCTAAAGCTCGGTGTTAGCAGTTATCCGTATGAAATCATCTTCGGCAAAAACGGCCAGGAAATTCGCCGACACAGTGGTTTTTCAATCGACGCTAAAGAAGATTATCTAGCGAAAACAAAATCTTTGATTGAAAAGCTTTTGGGTGAAAAATAATGTGCGGAAACCTCCCTACTCCTACACCCCATAATTTCCGTTCCTGCTAGGGTACACCTAGCAAATGGATTTGAAAAGAAAACTATACTTTCTCTTTTTACTTGCGGTTTTCTGTTGGAATGCCGAACCGTCC
>JBEBBE010000076.1:0-9810 GCA_041158525.1 Bacteroidota bacterium
GCTTAACACCTTTTGGGAATCTTGAATTACTTGCTAAGCAAGTGGTAGAAGGTTTCATAACAGGTATGCACAAAAGCCCCTTTCATGGCTTCTCGGTTGAATTTGCTGAACATCGTTTGTACAACCCCGGTGAATCGACAAGAAACATTGATTGGCGTCTTTTTGGTCGCACCGACAAATTGTTTTCAAAGAAATACGAGGAGGAAACCAATCTGCGCTGCCAAATTGTTTTAGATGGCTCAAGCTCTATGTATTTTCCGAAGGAAGAGCAAAACAAACTCGAGTTTTCCATTTATGCTGCAGCAAGCCTCATCGAGCTATTAAAAAGACAACGCGATGCTGTAGGCCTCAGTATTTTTGATGAAACATTGGCCTTGCACACTGCTGCAAAATCATCTTTGACGCATCATCGCTTTTTGTACAGTGAGCTCGAAAAAAGATTACATGTATATCAGCCCACAGAAAAAAAGCAAACAAATACGGCGCAAGCCCTTCACGATATCGCCGAATTAGCGCATCAACGGAGTATGGTCTTGATTTTTTCTGATTTACTCGATGATCCTGCAAATACTGAAGCCTTATTTGATGCTTTAATGCACTTGAAACACAACAAGCACGAGGTTATTTTATTTCATGTCTTCAATGAAGCGCTCGAACAAAACTTTGACCTCGAGGACCGCCCGTATCAGTTAGTCGATATGGAAACCGGTGAAACACTCAGGCTGAGACCAGCTGAAATCCGAGAGAAATACCAAAAGGCCTTAAGTGCGCACTTCAAAAATATAGAAATGCGTTGCTTAAATCATGGAATTGATCTTGTGAAAGCACCCATGGAAGCGGGCTATGACAACATCCTATTGCAATATTTACTCAAGCGTCAAAAGCTTTATTGAGTCTTTTCATTTATTGCACAATAATGCGTTTTGAAGTATGATTTTGCTTGCTACTAATTTGTAGTTGGTAAAAGCCACTGCTGAATGCAGCCGTAGAAATTTTTACAGAAGTACTGTTCGGAAATAGCGTTTGAATGGTTTTGCCTGTCGCATCTTGGATGTCAATGCGGTCAATAGTTTCAAGGGCATCGAGACGCAACTCGTCCGAACAAGGATTAGGCCCCATTTCGAGCGAAAAATCAGCAATACTCGTGTTACTCGCAGCTGGGTTCGGGCGATACGCTGCCGCTTCAAAACAATCGCTTTGAGAACGGAACATATCAAAGTAGTAGTCATTGGGAATTGTTACACTCGATACAATAGAACCATCTACTAATGAAAGCCCAAGAAGTGTAATCCCCGCCGAAAGGCTGGTTTCGAAATAATAAATGCCGTTTACTGGATCTATTGTGGCTGCATTCATGACATAATTGTCTAGGTTGAGAAGGGTGGGCAGCGGGGTCACAACTCCGGTAGTGACATCAATTTTGCCTAAGCACTTGACGCCATTTTGCATGATCAGACCATACATAGTGGTGTCGGCACAACTATATGCAAAGTTGTCAAAGCTATTGCCGCCTGATGGAATCGTAATTTGAGGATCTGAAAAGATAGTACCGTTGTAAAGGTCTAGACCGCGCAAATTGCCTTGTGTTATAAAATAATAAACCATGAGGTGCGGATTGATCACAGCACCTGCCATTGTATAACTTGTCGCAATAGAGCTTGGCGAGACTAAACTGACAGCACCAGTGGATAAATCACAGGTTGCAAGGCGCATGTCACCGCTATAGGTGCCAGTAGTTGGGTTGTAGACGACCTGAGAATAAAGCCCGTACATGGTGGAATCAGCTGTATTGAATCTGAAGTTATTGAAGTCACCGTTTGTATTTGGTAGCGTAACGGTTACATCTGAAAGAATACTGCCATCAAGCAATGAAATGCTTAACCAAGAGTCTTCGTCTTGGTAACTGTAGCTTAATTCGTAAGGATTTAAAGAAACGCCAGTAGTATTGATGGTGGTACTCAGATTTGCGTTGCCGATTGGAGTAACGAGCCCAGTAACCGGATCAAGAGAAACAAATGCAACATTTGGAGGTGTCATTTGTCGATAAAGACCAAAAATGGTATTGCTCATTTGAGCAGAAGCACTCAAAAAAGTAAGGATAAATGAACAAAGCAATACTGAGCAATTTTTTCTCATGATGAAGGGTTTAGTTAACTACCGCAATACAAACACCCATCATCGTCATCTTGTTCAGGATGTGACTCAATTTCAGGGTTTAACTGCTTTTTGAGCTCATAGATTTTTTGCTGTGTTTCGATGTCAGAGAAGAGGTCTCCGGTAAGTTGCGCTTTGAGCGCAGAAATTTGTTGTTCGATCTGTTCCATGACACTAAGATAAAAAAAACTCTTATTCAGCAATCCGCTTTGACTTGATAGGCATCCCGTTAATATATTGTACCTTTGCAGTTAAATTCAATTATGGCACACAAATCCGGATTTGTCAATATCGTCGGTTCTCCAAATGTCGGGAAGTCTACGCTCATGAATCAACTCGTTGGTGAAAAACTTTCAATTGTTAGTTCTAAAGCGCAAACTACTCGTCACCGCATTTTGGGTATTGTCAATGATGAAGATTATCAAATCGTCTTCTCGGATACACCTGGCGTGGTCAATGCAGCCTACAAACTGCATGAAAACATGATGGAATATGTCAATTCTTCTATCCAAGACGCCGATGTCTTGATTTTCATGACCGACACCCAAGAAAATGAAATGAACCACAAAGAAACCCTTGAACGCATTCAGCGTCTTGAAGTGCCTGTTTTTTGTGTGATTAATAAAATCGATAAGTCTGATCAAGCAAAGGTCATGGAACGCGTTCAATACTGGCAAGAAAAATTACCAAAAGCTAAAGTATTTGCTATTTCAGCTTTGCATCAGTTCAACATCGATGCAGTTTGGCAAGAAATCCTGGACCTCATTCCTGAAAGCCCGCCATACTACGACAAAGAAGAACTTTCAGATCGTCCGATGCGTTTCTTTATTTCAGAAATCATCCGAGAAAAGATTTTCATCCATTGTCAGAAAGAAATTCCTTA
The DNA here is from genome assembly GCA_041158525.1 of Bacteroidota bacterium. Lineage (GTDB taxonomy): Bacteria > Bacteroidota > Bacteroidia > Flavobacteriales_D > Crocinitomicaceae > UBA952. The sequence goes on from JBEBBE010000076.1 coordinate 3,038, forward strand.
CAGCACCCAAGTTGAGGTGGAGGAGTACAAAGAAGAACCAGGCCTTACTAGAATTAGGGCCAATATCATCGTCGAGCGCGATTCTCAACGAGGTATTATCATTGGTCGTGGCGGTGAAATGCTCAAGCGCATAGGTCGTGAGGCCCGCATCGACATGGAAAAATTCCTTGAAACCAAGGTCTTCCTTGAAAATTATGTCAAGGTCGATAAAGATTGGCGTCATTCAGAAGTCAAACTCAAGAAATACGGATATTAAGTTTTAAACATGAGTAATATAGTTGCCATAGTCGGTCGTCCGAACGTTGGAAAGTCCACTTTATTCAACAGGCTCACTGAGTCTCGCGATGCTATTGTCAAAGAAGTAAGTGGCGTAACGCGTGACCGCTTATACGGTAAAGGCGAATGGAATGGTTATCAGTTTTCAGTAATTGATACCGGAGGTTATGCCAAAACAAAAGAAGATATTTTTGAAGGTGAAATCCGCAAACAAGTAGAAATTGCCATAGAAGAAGCAACCGTTATTGTGTTCATGGTCGATGTCATGACAGGTATCGTTGAAATGGATGAAATCGTGGCGCAATTGCTGCGCAAAAGCAAAAAGCCTGTTCTCATTGCTGCCAATAAAGTCGACAACACAGAAAGAGTTGGTTTGTCCTCAGAGTTTTATGCTTTTGGTTTAGGTGATGTCTATGACCTCAGTGCCACTAACGGAAGCGGCACGGGTGAAATTCTTGACGAATTGGTCAAATACTTCAACAAAGAAGACGAATCAATAAGAGAAGAAGATAATTTACCTAGAATTGCTATTGTTGGGCGTCCTAATGTAGGAAAGTCTTCAATGGTCAATGCACTTACTGGCCAAGAACGCAATATTGTTACCGATATCTCAGGAACCACCCGAGATGCCATCCATACCCGCTACAAAGCTTTCGGTTTTGACTTCTTGCTTATTGATACAGCAGGTATCCGCAAAAAAGCAAAAGTCACGGAAGACATCGAATATTATTCGGTGCTACGCTCTGTGCGTACCATTGAAAATGCAGACGTCTGTTTATTCATGATCGATGCCTCAGAAGGTATTCAAAAGCAAGACCTCAGTATTTATTACATGATTGAGAAAAACTCAAAAGGTGTAGTTGTTTTGGTTAATAAATGGGATTTAGTCGAGAAAGACCAAAATACCATGGTTAAGTTTGAAGAATTATTGCGTGAGCAATTGGCACCATTCAACGATGTGCCGATCATTTTCACCTCAACACTTAACAAACAACGCATTCACCGCGCCTTGGAAACTGCGATGCGCGTCTATGAAAACAGAACTCGCAAAATACCAACACACGAACTCAATGAGGTGATGCTTGAGGTAATCGCTCAAACCCCTCCACCGGCAGTGAAAGGAAAGTATATTCGCATCAAGTTCGTGCAGCAATTGCCTACTCATGCACCAACGTTTGCATTCTTCTGTAACTTACCACAATACTTAGCTGACTCCTATAAGCGCTTCCTAGAAAATCGTTTAAGAGAGCGTTTTGATTTTGAAGGAGTTCCCGTCAAGATTTTCTTTAGAAAGAAATAAGATAGTTAAATCGGATTCAATATAATCCTTAAAAAATACAAGGATTAGCTGAAGAAAGTTAAAGCCATAAAAAAAAGCATAAAAAAGGCGACCATTTGGTCGCCTTTTTTATTATCAAAGACTGATCAATTTGCTTATCGAATGAGGTTCAAGTGGCCAGAAACGATTTTGCGATAATCGTTTTCTTTTGGCTCAAATTGAAGTTTCCAAATGTAGATTCCTGAAGGAACTTTGGTGCCGTCTGGGCCGTAGGTACCATCCCATGCTTGGGTAGCATCGAAAGTTTCCCAGATCAGTTCTCCCCAGCGATTGAATACTGCTAAATGGAATGAGTGTGGATCAAAGCCCGTTGTGAAGATGGCCTGCCAAGTTTGGTTATGCTCGTCTTCATCAGGGGTAAAGGTATTCGGAAGATAGTAAATTGGCTCAGCAATGACCGGAATGTTCAATTGGTAGTCATCAGAACAGCCCAAAGAGGTACTTGCGGTAAGCGTCACTAATAAATTCTCGGTGACATCTATATAGTTGTGATTAGGGTTTTCTTCGGTGCTTGTTGTGAGGTCGTCAAAATCCCAGAAATATGAAATGGCACCTACAGAATTATTTAGAAACTGAACCGGCATCGTTGTTTCTGTGAGCGCACCAGGAATACATGAGAACGATGCTTCAGGATAGTTCTCCATGTAGATGTAGTCATTGTAGGTTGTCGTTTCAATACAGCCTAGTAAGTTGTACTCTAGGGTGATGTCGTGGTAGCCACTCGCATCAAAATTGTATGAGAGGATTGTGCCCGTGCCAATCGTTGTACCGTTCCAATACCAAGTGTATTGAGCGCCTTGAACTGCTCCAATGGTACTGAGGCCAACTAGAAGCGGATTACAACCTGAAAGTGTATCAGCAACAAAAGTTGGAGGTACAGCGGGTACAATTGTAACAATCATGTCAACTGTATCACCACATTGCCCCGGGTCAGGGAAGAAGGTGTGCGTGAAAATACCAGGGATCGAAGTGTCAATGTTTGGCGGCGTCCATGCTCCGGTGATGCCTGGAACATTGTTCGAGGTTGTCGGGAAAATTGGATTAGCATCGTTTTGACACAACTGTGGAATTTGTGTAAACTGCGGAATAATAAGTGGGTCAACGGTAATAGGGAAGGTTAGTGTTGACGCACATTGATTCGGGTCAGGAGTAAAGGTGTAATTAACAGTTCCTGGCGAGGTTGTAACAACTGTCGGGCTATTCCAAGAGCCAGTAATGAGTGGGCCATTCAAATAGCTTGTCGTATTTGTAGCTGTTGTTGGGATGACAACTCCGGTCATGTACTGGCAAATTTGACCCATTGGGTTGAATTGCGGAGTAGTAAGTGCATGTGTTACGATATCCATGGTTGCAGGAAATGCACACTGACCAGCTGTAGGTGTAAATGTATAAGTTGCTGTTCCGGCTACTGCAGTAGAAATTGTAGCAGGGCTCCAAGTTCCTGAGTAAGGAATGTTATTTGTAGAAGCTGCAGGTAAAGCTGGTGGAACATCGTTGATACAGAGGTCAGGCAACTGATTAAATGTTGCTTGCTCATTTGGAAGAATCTGGATGTTCATGGTTGCTTGTGTAGCACAGATACCAGCATTCGGGGTAAAAGTATAAGTAAAGGTGCCTGAATTTGCAGTGTTAATTGCAGCTGGGTTCCAAGTACCAGCAATGGTAGGGGTGTTTGTAGAGTTATTGACAAACGCAGGTGCAGCTGCATCCTCGCAAATTGGAGCAATTTGATTGAAAGTTGGTAGTACAGGCGTATTCACGACAACGTTAGTGGTTGCAGTTGAAATACAACCTCCTGCGTCATAAGTAAGTGTATAGATACCTGCCATTGCAGCAGTTGCATTTGGAATAGTTGGGTTCTGTACAGTTGAGGTAAAGCCATTTGGACCAGTCCAAGAATAAGCAGGTGCACCAGTTGTGGCAGTGAGGTTGATTTGACTACCAACACAATAAGGTCCATTGTTAGCAACAGTCACGGAAGTAGCACCTGCGGTGTAGGTGATGACAACTTGACCATGACCAGTTTGAAAACCTTGCGTACAGGTACCACCAGCAGGGTAAAAGCTAGAGCCGCCACCACCGCCGCCGCCGCCATTGGCACCTGTACAACAGTTGTCGCCGCCGCCGCCGCCGCCGCCAAAATAGCCGCCGCCACCGCCACCACCTGAAGCAGTAGTATAGAATCCGCCGTTACCACCAGTTCCGATAGTTCCTACAGAACCAATTTGGCCTCCACCCCATGGTGGGCCGCCGTTACCACCGGCGGTTTGTGTACCACCTCCACCACCTATAGGTGTAAAGCCGGAGCCCAAACCTGCTTGGCCAGTAGTGCAGCCGCCTGCACCCCCTGAAGCTTGGTAGTTGGCTTGCTGAGAGCCGCCAGCGCGACCGCCACCACCACCTGCAACGACGATGCGATTATTCATGGCAAATGGTGTTACGCGGATATCAGAGGCACCGCCTCCACCTTTGGATTCATATTGTGGGTTAGATGGGCTAGCCTGTCCATTTCCGCCACCATTCCAACCGCCGGCTGGGCCAGTAGGGCAACCACCTACACGAATTTCGAGCACTTGGCCTGGTGTTACGGCAATGCTTGGGTGTTGCACGCGTGCGCCGTTTCCTCCTTGACCGAGAGAACTCACAAAAGGAGTGCCTAAAATACCACCACCTTTAGCTCCACGAACATCAACTTGAATGGAGTACACACAAGCAGGAACTGTCCAGGTTTGGATGGCACCAGTATAATTGAAGGTAACACTTTGTTGTGCCTTGGATGAGAAAATAAAAACAAACGAAAGTAGAGAGAAGAGTAACTTCTTGAACATAATATGTAGGTTAATGTAGGTAGACAAATTTAAGTTAAATTATTGTGATTTTAGAACGCAAAACTCCCGAGAGGGTTGCTTTTTACGTTTGAAATCCCTAATTTTCTATCAAACAATTATTTATGAACCCATACACAGGGCCCTGGACACACTTGGAAGCCTCGCATTTGTTAAGGCGCACTACCTTTGGCGCAACTTTTTCACAAATTGATCAAGCGGTTAATTTGGGTTTCAATGCGACAATCACCCAATTATTGAATACAAGCGTATTAGATCAACCGTTGGCCTATGACTCACAAGAGCAAATTGTCAGTTTGGGAACAACTTGGGTCAATGCAGTTTATCCGGCCGCTATAACTGCTAATCAGCAAACTGAGAACGCGCGCCGTAAATCTTTAGGTGCTTGGTTGATGAAAAATATCAATCAAGAGCAACTCAATGTGAATCAAAAGATGCTCTTCTTTTGGCAAAACCATTTCGGAGTCACTACCTCTGGAGATGCGAGGGCCATGTATCAATTTATCAGTGTCTTGCAACAGCATGCTTTGGGAAATATCAAGGCGCTTGTGAAGGCTGTAGCTACTGATCCGTGTATGCTCATTTTTTTAAATGGTTCGACCAACACTGTTTTTTCACCAAATGAAAATTTTGGCCGTGAGCTTCTTGAACTTTTTACAATAGGAAAAGGACCACAATTGGCAGCAGGTGATTATGGGAATTACACAGAGCAAGATGTTGCGGCAGCAGCGAAAATATTCACTGGTTTTACCGTTCAAGGTGTACGTAGTGCTACACAAACACAAGTAAGTAGCCAGTTTATGCCACTACTTCATGACAACAGCACCAAGACTTTATCTTACCATTTTAATAACCAGCAAATCAGTCCAAATGGCGCAAACGAGCACCTCGATTACATTGATTTGATTTTCGCTCAGCCCGAGACAGCAAAATATATTTGTAGAAAGCTCTACCGCTATTTTGTGAATTATGACATCAACCCGTGGGTAGAAACAAATGTAATAAATGAGCTTGCCCAAACTTTAATTAGTTCAAACTTTGAAATTCAACCTGTTCTTAGCCAATTGTTTGGAAGTGAACATTTTTATGATATCAGCGTCAGAGGAGCCATCATTAAGTCGCCGCTTGAAGCTATTTTCTCCATGTTTAATTCGAGTCAGTCTATGCTCAATTTAGACTTGCAAACAAATTATCAAATGTATTTGGCAATGTACACCATTGCCGATCAAATGGGTCAAGAGTACGGTGCCCCACCGAGTGTAGCAGGCTGGACTGCTTATTATCAAGCGCCAGCATTTTCTAAGTTATGGATCAATTCCACGTATTTAAAAAAGCGCTTTGATATCGCACTACTAATGACAACCAATGGCTTGACCATGAACGGGCAAAATTTTTCTTTGAATTTTTTGGGTTTACTAAATGGTCTATCAAACCCCAATTCAGCCCCTCAGGTCATTGCAGATCTTTGTTTGGTATTTTGCCCTAAGCCAATAGACGCCGCAGATCAACTTTATTTAAAAAGTTTACTTACGGGTGGCTTGCCAGATTTTGAATGGACGCTTCAGTACAACGAGTATCTATCTGACCCAACTAACCCAGTTTTTTCTTTACCAGTCATTCAGAAAGTGAAAGCTGTTCTCAATACTTTATTCAGAATGCCTCAATTCCATGTCTACTAATGAAAAGAAGAAGTTTCCTTAAAAAAGGTGCCTTGGCTAGTATTTCCTTGCCATTCGTACAAAATGGATTTTCCATGCAGGCTGTTGCGAAGCATTTATTTGAAGTGCCCAAAAGTGCTGAAGACAAGGTGCTTGTGCTCATTCGAATGAACGGTGGTAACGATGGTCTAAACATGGTTTTCCCCCGAGATCAATATGCCGAGTTAGTCATACAGCGCGCCAATATTTTGGTTCCAGAATCGAGTATTTTGCCTTTAACGACCGATGTAGGTTTGCATCCGAAAATGACGGGTCTTCAAACACTTTTCAACGAAGGGAAATTATCAGTGCTGCAAAACGTGGGCTATCCAGAACCAAATCGCTCACACTTTAGGTCTACCGATATCTGGACTACCGGTGCTTTGGATATCAATCAAACGAGTGGATGGCTAGGGCGTTATTTTGATGCGAGCTACCCAAACTTCCCAGAGGCGTATCCTAATGTAGATTACCCGGATCCTTTTGCTATCTCGATGGGTTCAGAAGTTTCGGCAACCTGTCAAGGCTTGGTCGGGAATTTTAGCCATGCCGTAAATGATCCATTTAGCAGCTCGGTTTTGCCCTTAACTCCGGTCGTCAATGATGGGACTTATT